>DATECF010000257.1:0-8945 GCA_035287045.1 Gemmatimonadales bacterium
GGGGCGGTATTTTGACAAACCGTCTTTCCCTTTAGAAGACCCTCTACCGGAGGTTCCCATGAATCTTGGCGTTCGCCGATCCGTGCCCGTTCTCCTGGTCGCCGGCCTCGCCTTCACGGGGCTGTCCTGCAGCGACAGCACGGCGCCCAACGCGACTACGGTCCAGGTCAAGGACGATCTCTTCGACCCCACCTCGGCTTCCATCGCGGCCGGCGGAACGGTCACGTGGCAATGGGGAGGCAGCAACCAGCACAACGTCACCTGGGTAACCCAATCCGGAACCAGCGACTCCCCGACCCAGGTCACGGGCACGTACACCCGCAACTTCAGCGGCGCCGGCACTTTTGACTACTACTGCACCATCCACGGGACGGCGACCAGCGGGATGCACGGAAGCGTGGCGGTGCAGTGAACCGCGGGGACTGACGGACGGCGTCAGGGGTGAGGGGTAGAGTACTTCTCACCCCTCACGCATCTCACTCAGAACATGAACCCCAGTCCCGCATAGTAGGCCCAGCGCTCAGGACTCCGCGCGGCGGTCAGCGTCACCGTGCTTCCGCGCTCGACGAACGCCAGCCACAGGCCCCCGCCCACGGCACCGTGCCACCGGGTGGACCGCTCGCCTGCCACAAACGCGCGCCCAACATCACCGAGCCCCAGGACGCCCACTTCCGCCGGCAGGGGAACCGAGATCCCGGCCAAGAAGAGCCGCACCTCCCCGTTGCCGTACAGCACCGCATCGCCGGCAAAGCGTTGCTCATTGAATCCGCGGACGGTGTTCGCGCCCCCCAGGAACGCCGCTGCGTGAAACGGATACCGGCCCCAGACCCGCTTGCCTCCGGCTCGCACTGCCAGCGCGATGCGGGCCGGATCGCCAATAGAGACATAGGTTGCGGCTTCACCTGAGACGGACCCGTACGATTGCTCCACATCCAGCCCTCTCGGCACGAAACGCCCGGTCGCGACCAGATGCACCCCGCGCCGAGGAACTGACGAACGGTCCCTGGTGTCAATTTCCACCCGCGCGTCCGCGCCAGCTTCCACGAACCCCTCTACCCCGTACGGCCTCAGGGAATCGATGAGACCACCCTGGCCCGTTTCGGTTTCGGCGAATGCGAAGAACGGGCCAACGCTGATGCGACTCCTTGGCGGGAACACGGTCAGCGAAGCGGCCGCCGCCACCCGACGCTGGGTGACGCGATAGAATTCCGGTGGGGCGGTGATCTGCGTCTCGTTCCCGAAGCCGTAGAACCGCAGGACATCGATCCCGGAATAGCGAAAACTCAGGGTCGCCCACGCGCCGCGCGGGAGATTTCGAAAGTCTCCCTCATACCACACCCGCAGGCGCTGGGGACCGGTGGCCAACGCCCCGCGCAGGGTCTGGCGGGAACCATAGGGCACCTTCCGGAAGCCGTAGCCGTGTCGCTCTGCCCCGGCTCCAACCAGGAGGCCGAGGTCCGACTGGAAGCTGACCCAGGGGATTGGCACCCAGCGCGACCCCCAGTCCTGGACGGGATGGCCGAGGTCGGCGGGTGAACCTCCCTGACCCAAGCCACCGCACGCACCGGGTGCGGTCGGAGCCTGGGTATCCGGCCTGGCGGCTCCGGGGGAGGGTGCTGACCGGAAGGGGCGCCGGTTGATCTCGGTTCCCGGACCGGATACGAACTCGCTGTCTCCGTCGGCGTCGTAGAAGAACGTGGTGGTGAGGACCCGTCGGACAACCGGCAGGCCCACGAGCGATGAATCCATCAGCACATCTTGCCCGCTTCCACCCACCACCCGGACCCGAGCGCTGCGGGCCGCCGAGCCGCGAACCATGACGCGGTCGTTCCCTCCGGCCAGGTACAGTCGAATTTCCTTGGTCTCGGCCGTCGCGAACGTGCGGTCGAAGTACGGCGCCTCGCGCCCGCCCGCCAGCGCGATCTGAACGCGCACCTGATCCGGTCCCAGTCGCTCGATCTCGGCCCACTCGTCCTGGTCTGTAGCGCGAATGTCGGCGTACTCCGTCACCAGCGCATAGAACCCATCGACGACCTCGAGGAGCCGATCCCGGCGGCTCTTCAGCGCCGGCAGGAGCGCCGCGCCCGTCCGCCCGAGCATGTCCCGGGGCAGCTGCGCCACCGCGGCTTCCAGTACCCGGTCCGTGAGGCGCGCCTGCACGGTCCGGGCAATCGAATCCCACTCCGCCTTGCTCAACGCCACCAGTAACCGGCGGTCCAGCGCGCGGGCCGACCAGGTAAGCCCGTACATGTCCGGATAGCTCGGCCCGAAGCTCACCAGTTGGGGGAGGTATCGTCGGGCAACCGACAACACCACGCCGTCCAACCGCGCGAACGCCTGATCGCGACCGCTGGGGATGGGCCGCCACACGTGGCCCCGATCGCTGCCGTACCGTGCCCAGCTCCATCGGTCCGGGGCCCGATCCGCGTCTCCCACCAGAAGGTCGATGAGCCTGGCCGTGAGATAGGCTCGGCCGTCCACACGGTCTCCCGGAGACGCTCCGATCTTAGCCCACACGTGCTCCGTGTCCTCCACCCGATCGGATCCGGCGAACCCCGCCTCCGGGCGCTGCTCGACGGTGCCCAGCATTCCCGCGAACACCTGCCCGAACGGTCCCAGCGCTGCGGCCTCCGGCAGGATCCCGAGCTTGGGCTCGGTATGCAGGACCCCCGCGGCTTCGAGCAGCGGTGGCACTACCAGCCCGCCCGCGGGAAGACGGGATGCAGCCTGATCCCGAAGCATGTCCGCCGCCGGGGTCCGCCGGGGGCGCACAGTGAGCGGCGAGGTGGAGGGACCTCTGCCAGCCGGCTGAAACACGTACGAGTGCTGATCCGCGCCTCGCAGGTCCAGCAAGGCGGTCTCTGGTCGGCCGCTAAGGCATTCCGGAATGAGCCCGCCCCCCAAGCGCGCCAGATCCAACCGCTCCACCGTGATCGGTTGGGTCCACAGGTCCCGGTAATTGCTGCCCAAGAGCCAGCGATGTAACCAGTTGGCGCGATGATGCGGGCCGGGGGCCAGCGCCACGGTGTCCGCCGCGGTGCTGTCGGACCTCACCTGGGCGGTGAGGTTCAGCGCGGCACACATTGCCGCGCCGACCAGTGTCCAGCATACCCGGCCTACCATGAGCCCCAGCACTCCATAACGGACTCGGCCACGAATCTGCGCGGCCGTACCCGCCCCGGAAAGACGCCTTGTCAAGCCGGGAATGGACCCGTACTGTGGTGCCAGGAAAGGCCCCAGTGCTCGGCGCCTGCGTTCTGCTCCCTACCGGTGGGACACTACGTGCGGTTCTGATGCAGCGGCACACATCCTTCGGACGGATGATCCTCGCCCCCGGGTCTCCCCGGTGGGGAGAACCGGGCGACCGCCCAGACGGGACGATGATCGCTAGCCCCGTTGTCGTCGTCCACGACGCCCGTACTCGGGTCGTCTCCGGCCTCTATCCCCCTCAGGAAGATGTGGTCCCAGGTGAAGAAGTGGATGGTCGGCGGGTTGTTCCTGGTCGGCCAGCGGAAGCCGCAGGCGAGAAACTCCTCGCCGAGCCGCACGCTGTTCAGGTCGCCCCCGACAATGACCCGGCGAAAGCGCGCGGCATCGGCCAGCACGGCGCGCGCCTGCTCCCGCCGGGAGCCGGGCCCCATCTCCCCCATGGTGCTCAGATGCACGCTGTACACCCGGAGACTGTCAGCGCCAACCAAGATCGTGGCGGCGGTCGCGGTGCGCTGGGTGTCCCGGAAGCTCCCTCGGTGCGGGAGCACGATTTTCCAGTCTTCCACGATCGGCCACCGGGACAGGACCGCGTTGCCGAAGTCACGTCCGGTGGCGGGGTGCACCGCACCGGGATAGTAGACGTAGGACATCCCCAGGGCGGTCGCGATCCGCCGCGTCGCCCTCGCGTCGACTTCCTGGAGCGCGACGACGTCCGCGTCCACCAGCCGCTCGGCCCGCAGCAGCTCCGTCACCCGGTCGACGCGTCGGGCGAAATGAGTATTGAAGGTCACAACCCGCAGGGAAGCGGGCGCGGAGCGCCGGGCCGCGTCCGGCCCAGCGGCCGGGCTGCCCGCGTATCGAGGACCCCCGTTACCCGGGTAATTGAGCGCGGTCCCGCAGCCCGCCGCGGCGGCCAAACCCACCAGGGCGGCGATCCTCGCCGCGCCGTTCATCCACTTCGCGGACGACCGTACCATGCCAGGGGAATGTAAGCAGCCTCCGCACCGTCTGCCCCCACCAGCTCTGGTGTGGTGCGCGGCTGCAGCGGCGTTCTTGCTCGGCGCGACTCCCCACGCAGGAGCCCAGTGGGTTCGATCACCCGAGGCCGGTGGGCGGATTGCTTCGCTCGGACAGCCGCTCCGATGGCGGTGGCAAGGAGGCGCCGGCGGCGGGGCCCTGCTCGATGGCCCGTCCAACCAACTCCTGGTGCGAGCCTTCGTCGGGACGTCGCACGACCTCCTCAGCCCCATCGCCGGACTGGCCGCGATCGGCTTCGAGGCGTACGGAGGTGCTCGGGGCGGCGAGGTGGACGGCGGGGCTCGGGTCCTCTTCCGCGTCCCCTACTTCAGCATGGGCGTTGGGGCGGATTACAACCTTCGTGACCGGGGACTCGACCTGCTGGTCACGGCCCACAGTCCCATACGCCGAGGCGGCCTCCTGCTGCCTGGTGGCCAACTGCGCGCCGACTGGTACCCACTGCGAGGGCACACCTTCACGATAGGCTGGTCCATACCGCTGGGAGAACCGCTGGCCGGCCGGGGCCAGCCGATCAAGGAGTACGTCCTGGTCGGCGCGGATTTCCAGCCCGCGGTGCCGTATCGGGTGTCCGAGCCGCAGCTCGATGCCCAGCTCGACAGCCTGCGTGCCTCGGCGGAGTGGATCCGCAAGCTGGTGGTGCCGTTCCTCGACCATGATGGACGCAACCGCGGCATCGCGGTGGCACGCACCCGGCGCTACGTCCGCGAATTGCAGGCCCACCTGGCCGCCTGGAGCGTTGACCAGGAGGTGCGACATTTCCACGCGACCCTGGAGCGGGCCTTTTCCCTCGCGGCCGGAGATACCGCGGCGGGGCGCGAGCTGGCGCGGGGCGCCCGGCGAATCCTGCTCGACGAGGTGATCCTGCCCTACAACGGCCTCCTGGGGCGCAAGAAGAAGAAGGACACGCTGGACGAGCTGGCGACCGTGGCCCGCGGACGGTTCAGTCGCCTGGTATTCGCGCCCGGCGTGACGTCGGCGTCCCGCACGGAGCCGGTCTTGTTCGTGTTCCAGCGGCTCACGGCGACGCTGGATGACGTACGCGGAAGGGCAGCCAAGGAGTGGAACGATGCGCGACTGGTCTGGATCCCGCTGCAATATGCCTTGCTGCCCGAGGACCACGACGAGCCCGGGGAGCTGGACGCCCTCCTCGAGCGGGTCACTCGACTCCGGTTCACCGACCAGAACCGGATTCAGTACGTCGCCAACCTGCAGTTCCATTGGGAGGTGCTCCGGACCATCAGGGAGACCCAGGACTATCACGTCCTGTGGATCCACGATTTCCCCGCCGTCACGCCGGGCGGCTCCCTCGACTGGGCGTCGTTCACGCAGGTGGTGGATGGCTATCTGACGACCCTGGCGGAGCGGATCGAGTCGTACGACCGGACGGGGGCGCTGCCGACCTACTTCGTCTTCCTCGACCAGCACTACTACGAGCAACGCAAATCGCGATTGTTGATGGACGTGCTGGAGGATCCCCTGCGCGCTGACGTGCGACTCCCGCCCGGTGCCGCGGCGGACCCGGAGCGGCTGAGGCTGGCGCAGCAGCGGCTACGCCAGGCGGTGAACGGCTCGAGAGTGCTGCAGGCCGAGGCCCGGCAGTATGGCGCGGCCTGGCTCCGGAACCGCATCAAGGTGCACGTGAACATCACCAACCGCCCAGACCCTTCGTTCTGGAGCGGTGGGTTGGTGGGTAGTCTGTTCGCGTATCCCGATCAGCTGATGCGGGATCACCGCAAGCTCGCGTTTCACGACGTGACCGAGGCGGATCCCGCCAGCGGGCGGGCCGTGCTGACCGGGATGGGCGTCGGCCAGCAGTACTTGGGGCCCGCGTGGGACGATCGGTCCCTGTTGATTCAGGGGCCCTTGTTGCTCGAGCTCAAGCGCGCGGCCCGCGACCTGCTGCTGAGCCAGGGCATCGCCGAGCAAGACCTGCCGCTGCCCTTCCGCGGCGACCAGCGGCCTGCCGGGAATTCGAATCGAGCAGGCGTCCCGGATACGGCGGAGAGGTTCAACGCCCGCGCCCTGACGCTGGTCAACGGTACCGGGTACCTCCCCAAGCCCATCAACGTCGGGAAGGCACTCTTCTATTCGCTGCTGGGGTCCGGAGCGGTCTTCAAGATCCCGGACTCACTCTGGAACTCGACGTTCTACGCCTCGCTGCTGGTGGGCGCCTGCCTGCGGGGGGCCACGGTCTCGATCATTGCGCCCGCCCTGGCCAACGCTCCCAGCAGCGGATTCCCGCAAATGGAGCGGGCGCACGAGCTGTTCACACGGATGCTCATCGTCCGGCGCGTCCTGGGCGATCCGATCGGGGCGGCGGGAGGACAGCTCCGTACGGGTCTCTATGCGCTCGAAGTCGACCGGCATGGATTCGCCAGCCGGGCCGAGACGTGGTCACGGCGCGTCGAGGCCAACCCGGTCCTCCATGCGCTCATCCCGTCGAGCGGCCGGCTCCTCCCGGTCGTGGCGGAGGCAGGCGCCGCGGCTCGCGGATCCGAGGCACCCGGAACGGGGCAGGCTGCGAGCACGACGCCGCCCAAGCTCCACCAGAAGGTCCAGTTTTGGGCGACCAAGGAGTTCTGGGATGCTATCGCCACGTCGCCGGAGTGGCCGATGTTCATGTCCACCTACTTGCGGTACCGCGAAGCCACCTACTCCATCGAAGCCGAATACGCTGACGCCCGGGGGTTCACCGCGGACCTGGAACGCCTCGCTGAGAGGATCTTCGCGCCGGTCCGCGGCACAGCACGCGCCGCGGGCTACGCCATCGTCGGCTCCCAGAACCAGGACTATCGCGGCATGTTCATGGACGGCGAGATCGGCGTGCTGTTCAGCGGCCCGGAGTCCCTTGTGCCGCTGCTCGATTTGGTGTTCATGGAGGGCACCGTCACCTGGGTGGACGACCAGGCGACGCTCGACCGCCTGCTCCCGCCCGGGAGTGAGCTCAAGCGGCGCCTTGCCCGAGCCATCAAGGATGCCTTGTGAGCGGACGCTGTTGGAAGGCGCCGCTGCTGGTACTGCTGGTGTGCCTCCCCAGAACGGCACATGCGCAGCTGGGAGAAGTGCACCTGGGACCGGTCGTGAGCTACGGTGGAGCCGCCCCCTATGGCCTCGGCGCCGGCCTCGCTCTCGGCGTCGCGGCCGGCCGGCTCGCCTACGTCGGGCTCCGGTGGACCTATCAAACGGGGAAGACGCAGCCGGCGAGTCCGCCGTCCGCGACCGTCGACGTCCGAAGTCGGGTGCAACTATTCACCGCCGATCTCGGGATCCTAATCCCCGTCGGCGATCTGGAGGTCGTGCCGGGAGGGGCGCTGGGCGTGGCGTGGTTTGCACAGCGCGCGGGCGGGCCGACAGCGGGCAGCCAGCATGCAACCGAGCTCGTCGGGGGCCCGAGCTTGTCGGTACAGGTGCACCTGGCCGGACTGGTCGTTATCCCTGAGGTGCAGTACCAGTGGGCGGGCAATCCGGACCTGCCGTCGCCGGTGGCCCACCGGGGACCGGTGGCGTCATTGCGCGTCGTGATACCGTTCGAAGTCGATAGGATCCGCTACTGAAGCGGGCCCCGCCTGCTCAGTCGCTGAACGGAACCTCGATCGTCATCCCATCGCGCGCCACCACCGTTTCCGGGAAGACCGCCCGCGCCTGCTGCAGCAGGACGTCCGCATCCGCCGAGTAGCGGGCGCTGAGGTGATGCAACACCAGCTTCCGCACCCGCGCCGCCAGCGCCACCTGGGCGGCCTCGGTGGCCGTCGAATGCTCGGTCTCCTTGGCGCGGTCCTTCTCCTCGTCTCCGAACGTGGCTTCGTGAATCAGGAGATCGGCGCCCTCGGACGCCTGGACTACGCTTTCGCACGGCCGCGTGTCACCCGAATACACCACCTTCCGCCCGGACCGGGGCGGACCCACCAACTCCTCCGGCTTTACGATCCGCCGATCCGCCGATCCGCCCGGCCCCGGCACCTCGACCGACTCTCCCTTGTGGATCCGCCCCCACAGCGGCCCTTCGGGGATGCCCATCGCTCGCGCCTTGTCCGGATCGAACCGGCCCAGCCGCCGGTGCTCCACCAGCGCGTACCCCACGGATGCCCGGCCGTGCTCGGTGTCGAACGCCAGCACCTGGTATCCCTTGCGCTCCACCGCGTCGCCGGGCTTGAGCTCCTCCACGTCCACCTCGAACGGCGCGCGTTCTACACCCAGCGTGAGCGCCGCCCCCAGGATCCGTTTGGCGCCCTTGGGCCCGTAGAGCCGCATGGGCTCGGTCCGGCCCTGGAGCCCCAGCGTCCGCACCAGCCCCACGACGCCCAGGAAATGATCGGCGTGGAAATGGGTGACGAAGATGTCCGAGAGCGTGAACGAGACCCCGTAGCGCATCATCTGGCGCTGAGTCCCCTCGCCGCACTCGAACAGCAGCGTCTCCCCCTCACGCACGATGGCGGTGGCGGAAACGTTGCGCTCGACCGTGGGCCGGGCGGCGGAGGTGCCGAGGAACGTGACGCTCAGCATGGGACGGAATTAACTACGCGTGACGGGAAAGGGGAAACAGAGGAAAGGGAACGCTAGGGAAGCTCTGCACAAGTCCTGTGGCGCGCTGGAAGCGCCCCCTAGACAGGAGTGGCAGGGGGCCGTGTGGGCGCGGTGGGGTTCCAGAGGACGCGTTGGTGCGGGCGTGGTCACGGCGCGCAGGGCGCCGTGGTTAT
>DATECF010000258.1:0-4184 GCA_035287045.1 Gemmatimonadales bacterium
AACGCCTGGATCAGGTAGCCCGTGAGGACCATCGGACCCGCCACCAGTGCCGTGGTGAGTCCGCTGCGCCGGGCCACCGGATGGCCGGAAACTACCTGCGGCCAGATGTGCCGCACCGTGAAGACGCCCAACGCAAAGACCAGCACCGGTGCCACCAGGATGTGCAACTTCAACACCAGTGGCTGGAGCGGGTGGTTCACCGCGGAGTACGGATCTGAGCCCGTCAGCAGGTACTTCATCCAAAGGTATACCAGGCCCGTCACGGTGGTCGCCGCCCCGGACACCCAGAGCAACCAACGTTCAACCGGCGTCACGGGCTCGGAGTCTTCAGGGGCGCGATGACCTGATGGAGGGCGAGCACCCGGCGCGACGCTCGCGTGATCGCCCGGGAGGTGAGCGTGGCACCAGTCAGGTTCACCACGGCCCCCTTGAGTGACAGTTCGCCGTCCAGACCACGCCCCAGGAGTTGACCGAGCCACCGGGGCGACGCCCGGTATTCCGGCGGCTCCAGAAACTCCAGAATGTCCACCCGCGTGATGCGCCCCTCCGGCGACACGACGAACATCAGCACCTCGTTCAGCGTCCGGACCCGATGCCGCTCGAAGTACGCGACGCCCAACGGCCGACCGGAGCGGCCGCAGGGGGCTGAGGGGCCGCAGGAATGACCCACGTAGTACGTCACCACTCGGCTGGTCACATCGACGTCGGGCCCGGCAAGGGCCTTGGCGCGCCCCAGCTGCTCCTCCGTCAGAAACGCGGTGCGGCGTTCGATGGTCGCGGGCGGCGGAAAGGCCAGCCGCAGCGCCTCGTCCTGGGTGAGGGTCTGAGCGGTCGCGGCGGCCACGGCAGGCCCGGCGGTCAGCCACCAGAACCCGACCGCCTTGACCGCCCCGACCGCCCCCACCGCCTTAGAAGAGGTACGACAAATTCGCATTCAGCTGGCTGACGCCGGTGCGCGCCTCGTTGTGCTGGAACTGGTAGTCCGCCTTGAGCGCGATGTTCCCAATGGGCCGCCAGGCCGCGCCCAGGCTCACGATGCGCCGATCGTTGGCGGGATTCGCGGCGAAACCGGCGGGAACGCGGTCCTGCGTGTTGACCCGCTCGTAGCGCACGTAGGGAACGAGTTGATGCCCCGTCCGCGTGCTTCGCAGCACGTCGTACCCCGCCTGCGCGTACCAGCCCACCATCCGCTCTCCAACCGAAGCCGCGCCGGTCAAAGACCGGGCAACGTTGAGCGCGGCTGCCTGATCCACTGTGGCCATGGCGAACAGGCCCCGGAGGTCGAGGCCACGCCATTGATAGGCCAGGTGACCCTCCCAGATCAGCGTCCGGGCTCCGAGGTCAACGGACCCTCCCGCAGTCGTGACCGTCCGGTTCTGCCCGGAGTTCCCCAGGTAGGCCGAACCGCCCACCGTGAGGCCCAAGACGCCCGTGTAGTCCAGACGCCCGACGCCGGCCAGCTCTTCCACCAGGGCCCTCGCCGCGTTTTGCCGCCCGCCCCGGATCCCTCCCCCGCTGAATCCCGATGCGGCGGAGCTGCCTCCACCCACCGCATCCAGCCCGTTGATCAGGTACACCCGGTAGGCGAGGTCACCGACGTCGCCGAACACGCCCACCCCGCTCTCCCGCCAGGTGGACGGAACGATCACCTGCTCCGTGAGCGGGCGCGTGGTGCCCAGGAAGGTGGGAGGCTCGTGCAGCTCGTTGATCAGCCCCATCGGGACCAGCAGCACCCCGCCGCGGAGGCCGAGGCGCGAGGAGAGGCGGTAGTCGAGGTACGCGAACTCTATGGACGCTTCGCCGCCCCGCCCGGTGCTGCCGTGCTCGAATTCGATCTCGGAATTGAACAGGAACTTGTCGCTGAACTTGTACCCCAGGTAGGCGATGAGCCGCAGGGCGTCGAGTTGGTCGGTTCGCCCGGAAAGCTGGTTATCCTCCCGAACCTCCCGGAAGTGCTCGTACAACACTTCGCCGTAGCCCCCCAGAGAGACGCCTTCCGGGGCGCGGTACACTTTCGACGCCGCCGGACCCAGGCCGTATTGCGCGGTATCCGCCCGGGCAACCACCTCCCGCCCGAGCTTCAGCTCCTCGATCTCCCGGGTGATCGCGTCGATCTGGGCCTTGAGCCGCGCGATCTCCGTGGTATCCGGCTCTTGCGCCATGAGGCCGGAGGTGCACCAAGCCGTCACCGCGAGCGCCGCGCCCGCGCGTCTCCATCGGATCAATCGCATCACCTCGTCTCCTTGAAGAAAGGTTCCATCGCATGATTCCAGCGCGCTTCCACCCGTCCGTCTCGCAGGATCAAGAACAGCGCGCCGACGTCCACTCGGTCGTGGACCCACCGCAGGCCCTCTTCGGGCCCCATCACGAACAGCGCCGTGGACAGGATGTCGGCCACCATGGGGTCCCGCGCGACCACTGTGACGCTGCCCCAGGCGGGCACCGGCTGCCCCGAACGGGGATCGAGGATGTGCCCCGGTTGCTCGGACTGACCGCTGGTGGACACGGATCGATCTCGGACGACCAGCTCCCGCACCGGGACCAACCGTTCCACCGGGTGCGCGACTCCGATAATCCAGCCGCCGGACGGAGGTGCTTCCGGCGACGACCCGACCGCGACCCCCTGGCCGCCGAAGTCCACCAGCGCCGCGTGAACGCCGGCCGCCCGCAATACCGCCTCCACCGACCGCAGCGCGGCGCCTTTCCCAAAGCCCCCGGAGTCCATCCACGCGCGGGGGCTGCGCCGGACGATGGTTCCTCGGCTCGAGTCGAAAGCGAATTGCCGGAGGCCGCTCTGGTGAAGCGCCCGGGCGACATCGGCGGCTGAAGGCGTCCGGAGCGAGTCTCGAATGCCCCACACATCCACCAGCGGCCCGACACCGGGATCGAACGTGCCGCCAGTTTCGAGCCACCATCGCCACACTACCGTCAACGTGCCGCCCAATACGGGGGAAAGCCTGAGAGTCGCTCCCACAGGCGAGCGGTTCAGGCGCGCGAGCTCGGTATCCCGTCTCCAGGTGCTGAGGAGGTCATCCGCCTGTCGCACCGCCGCGAACGCCGCTTCCGCGACCCGCTGCCCCGTGGCCGCGTCCGGTGCCACGAGCTTGAGCGTGAGCTCGGTGCCCATGACCCACGCGCGCCGCTCGACCAGGACGCTCTGCGCCGTCCCTGCGGGGGACCCGCCTAGGGCAAGCAGCAGAGTGAACGGCGCAGCGAGCAAGCCGGTTTGAATGAGCCGCATAGGGTGGGACGTCGCGGAGGAACCCCGCTTTACCGCTCCTTCGGAGCCAGCAGCGCGTCTTGCGCCACTCGCTCGATCCAGCGGGCGAGCTGCGGGAGAGGGGCCAGGGGTTGGGCCGAGTACCGCACCGGCAGTCCCTCGAAGTCCCGCGGGATCTTGGTGCGGTCTATCGTTCCCGTCGAAATCAGCACCGGCATCACGACCACGGAATCGTGCGCGCGGCTCGCGAGAGCCTGAATCGTGTCACGCATGAGACTTACGGCTTCCGCCCGCACCGGCGTCAGTGCGTCGTCCCGCAACAAGCCGGACCGTACGTCGCCCACCGCCCCCGCGCGACTCAGCCCCGCCGCGACGGCATCCAGGTCCGCCAGCCAGTGCGCCGAGTCCTCCGCGTCGTTCGGCCCATGTGCCACCAGCAGCACGGGACGCCCACGATCGGCCGCGCCCAGTTCCCGCCACCGCTCGACCACCCCCTCGACCATTTCCGGCGCACCGTCGAGCGCCGGGGTCACCCGCATCGGAACCGGTCGAGCCATGCCCGCGTGGTGATCGTGCTCCAAGAGCTCCGGCGGCAGCGAATCCAGCTCGCCGGCGAAGTACTGGATCTGGCGATAGTGTCCGCCGTAGGACGACACCATGAGCGGCACCACGACGACCGAGGCCGCGCCCTGTTTTCCCAGCGCGCTCACCGCGACGTCCCATCCGGCGGCCTCGGCCTCGGGGCCCATGAGAAACGCCAGCTCGACGGGCCCGTGCCCCCAGCTGACGCCCTCCACCACCTCGCGCACGCGCTGGTTCCACTCGGGCCCGGCCCCGTGAGCCACCACCAACAGCCCGGTCTGTGCCGGAAGCGCGCCCGCGAGCCCAAACGCCGCGGCGCCGGCAAGCACCGCGGCCCTCACCAGCCACCTCCCCACGAAAGCCCGCCATACCAGCGCCGGCC
>DATECF010000259.1:0-41165 GCA_035287045.1 Gemmatimonadales bacterium
CAAGAAGGGACGCCGGGGCGCCCAGGCCACGCGATGGAGCACCAGCATCGAGATGGGTCAGAACGAGTGGACCAAGGAACTCGGGTCGTATGAAACGTTCTGGCGGTGCACCGGGACGGCGGCCCTGCCGCACCTGGGCACCCCCGCCAACCAGCAGACCAACGCCACCCAATACCCGGGTTGCGCCGTCGCGGCCGGCAACTTGGCCGCGGACTCGTTGAAGTGGTGGGGCAAGGACGCCAACGGCGACGCCGTGCTGAACACCGGCATCCCGGCCGGGGACATCACTGACGTCGGCGATGGCACGTTACTCCTCCGCGACGACCCCATGTTCCGGCACCCGGCCACGCTCCGGACGGGGAACGTCACGGACTTCAACGCCTCGGTCCGCGGCGGCTCCGAGAACATGGGATACTTCCTGTCGTTCAATCGCCTAGGTGAGGACGGGGTCTTTTTCAACAACTTCAACAACCGGATCGGCGGGCGGGGCAATTTTGACGCGCAGTTGTCGCCCACGATCGACGTCTCCACCCAGTTCAGCTACACCAGGACCCACCTCCAGCAGCCGCTCAGCAACAACGCCTCGAACTCCATTAACCGCAACGCGATGCGCGGCAAGGCGCGGGGGCCCGCGGCTCCCTGGGAGCCGGGCTACCTGGGCTTCAACCCGTGGCTGAGCAACGAGTTCGACCGCCAGAATCGGCTGGAGCGGATGACCATCGGGCTCACGACCAACTGGGTCCCGGCCGATTGGTTCCGCCACCGTCTGACTTTGGGTCTGGACCGGCAGAGCTACCGCGAGACCGATTTTACCCGCCAGGACACCACCGGCCGGGCCCCCTGGGGCACGATTGCGGCAACCGGGGAAATCTCGCACGAGCTCCAGACCATCCATCGGTGGACGACCGATTACACCGGGTCGCTCGATTTCGACCTGAGCCAGTCCCTCAATTCGGTGTTCTCGGCCGGCATGCAGCTCAACGCCAGAACCCGCCGCGGCTACTTTGCCGAGGGCGAGGGACTGGTGGCGAATAACCTGAACCTGGTGGGCGCCGCGGCGTCGCGCGACGCCGACGAGGAGCTTGTCGAGCAAACCTCCCTGGGCTTCTTCTTCGAGGAGCGTCTCGGCTGGCGGGACCGCGTGTTTGTCACCGGGGCGGTCCGGATTGACGACAACTCGGCCTTCGGGTCGGCCTTTTCACTGGTGGTCTATCCCAAGGCGTCGCTGTCGTGGCTGATCTCGGATGAGGATTTCTTCAACGTGGGGCTGGTGGACCAGCTCAAGCTCCGCTTCGCGTGGGGCGAGGCTGGAAACGCTCCGGCACCGTTCTCGGCGGACCGGACCTATACCAGCGGGCAGGTGGTGGAAGGGACGGTCTTAGCCAACACGCTGACGATCTCATCCTTCGGCAACACCAACCTCAAGGCCGAGACCGGCAGGGAGTGGGAGACCGGGTTTGACGCGTCGCTCCTGAACCAGCGAGCCGGGCTGGAGTTCACCTACTACAACAAGAAGACCGTGGACGCGCTGGTGAGCATTCCCGACCCGCGGTCCACCGGTTTCGGGGGCAGTCACCTCATCAACATCGGGGAGATCTCCAACTCGGGGGTCGAGCTGTTGCTGACCGCGACGCCGGTGTACAGCTCCGCCTTCGACTGGGAGGCGGCGCTGGCGTTCTCGACCAACAACAACAAGCTGGTCTCCTTTAACGGCGCGCGGGAGGAGATCATCTTCGGGTCCTTCGCGGATGTGCAAAGGCACCGCGAGGGGTATGCGTTGGGCGGCTTCTGGGCGGTGGACGTGGAGCGCGACGCCGCCGGCCAGCCGGTGCTGCGTGACGGCGCCGGGAACGTCCAGACCGATCCCGCCCTGGGCAACCCCACGGTGCTGGCAAGCTGCCGTTGGGCCCCCAGCGATCCCACGTGGGTGCAGGCGGATGAGTGCGACGACATCTACATGGGTCCGTCGCGCCCCACCCGCGAAGCGGCGCTGACGAACACGTTCACGCTGTTCCAGAACTTCCGCATCTCCACCCTGTTCGACTATCGGGGTGGCCATTATCAGTGGTGCGCCATCTGCTCCATCAACAGCCGCATCGACCTGAACACCTGGGACGTCAACACCGGTGGCACGTCGTTGAATCCAGATGTATCGGCTGCTGACGTCGAGGTGCTGCGGTCGCTTCAGACCAAGAGCCACATCACCAAGGCGGACAACGTCAAGTTCCGGGAGTTGTCCCTGACGTACAACTTCCCGGAGAGCTTGACCCGGTTCGTTCCGGGCAGCCGGTGGTCCCTCACCCTGGCGGGCCGCAACCTGAAGATCTGGACCAAGTACGAGGGCCGGGGCGACCCGGAGGTGCAGTTCGATCCGGGCAGCACGTTCAACATGCTGGACTACGCTTCGACGCCGCAGACCCGTCGTCTGTCGGCTTCGATGCGAGTGACCTTCTAAGCGAGAGGCGCGCCATGAGAAAGACGACTGCGTTGCTGGGGGTGGCCGCCGCTGGCCTGATGGTGATGTTGGCGGCGGGGTGCAACCCCGACGAGCTCCTGAAGGTGGAGAACCCTGACGAGCTTCAGCTTGAGAACCTGAACGACGTCAAACTGCTGAAGGTGCAGCTGAACGGCGTGATCGATCAGGTCCACAGCACGTACGCGAGCCCGGTCATCGAGTTCGCCAACTACCTTACCGACGAGGTGCTCACCGGGCGCAACTGGGAAGATTATGCCCGGGCCAGCCAGCGGATCGCGAGTTACCTGGAGGGTCCCACGAACGGCATCTTCACGGGGACCAGCCGGGGGCTCCGCATGGGACATGAGCTGGCCGAGCGGATCCGAGTTTGGGCCGCGGACGACCCGAGCCGGAACTTCGACGCCGAGTTGGCGACGGCGCTGGTGTTCGCGGGTTTCAGCACCGTGGTGATGGCGGAGAACACCTGCCAGGCGGTGATCTCCCCTGATCCCAACAACCCCAGCGGCACCGTCCTGTCACAGTTGGAGACGTTCGCGGCAGCGGTGCCGTACCTCACCGAAGGGCTCACGGTGGCGCTGGCTTCCCCGGCGCGAACCGACCTGCGGGCGGGACGTCGCCCGGCCGACGTCGCCAACCTGGCGCGCGTCGCACTGGCGCGGGCCTACCTGGGGCAAGGGGATTGGGCCAACGCCGCGACCTACGCGAACCAGGTCACTACCACCTTCAAATGGTGGAACGAGTTCGTGGATATCTCGGGCGGGCGTAACCCGCTCCAGGGCACCGCCAACGGGGGGAACTTCAGCAACGGCATCCATCCCTGGTTTACCGGGGTGCACCCGAGCTTCAACGGGACGGGGTTCACGTTCACCAACGACAACGTGATCGCGCCGCAAACCGATCCGCGGATCCAGCACGACCCCACGGACCGCACCGGTCACAACGCCCTGACCCGGCTGTACAAACTGGTCCAGGGCCTGCGGTACAGCGAGTACACCGGGACAACCCAAGCGCCGGCCTCCGCTTCGTGCCCCGCCTGCACTGGAACGCCGTTCAGCCAGATGCGGTTGCTCACCGGCTACGACACGGACATCGTGCTGGCGGACTACCTGGAGGCGCAGCATCATTACTTCGAGGCGCTCGCCATGCAGGACATCGCGGCGAACCAGGCGGCGGTGCTGGCTTTCGTCAACTCACGGCGCGCCGTGGGGAACCAGGCGGCGGTTTCGCTGTCGGGCCAGGCCCTGATCACCGAGCTCCGGAACCAGCGTGCACGGGATTTGTTCATGGGCGGGTTCCGACTGGGAGACCTCCGGCGCTGGACCCGGTTCGACGCCGGCAACGGGCCGTTCGCCAACGGGAGCTACTTCCCAACGGGAACCCACCCCAACGTGCAATGGGGGGAATACGGATCGTGGACTTGCTTCCCCATCCCGCTGGCCGAGTATGAGGGGAACCCGAACCTGACCAAGCCAGCGGACCCCAACGTGCCTCCGGGCATCTAGGGATGACCGCCTAGATCCAGGTCGGGAGGCAGACCGAGGGTGGGCGGCTCAACGCCGCCCGCCCTTTCCCGCTCCTGAGGATGAGGAAGGCCCTGCGGAACCCCTGCCGGCAGGTCGCGCTGGCGACGGCACTGCTTCTAGCCGTGGCCGCGCAGGCCGCCAACGCGCAGCGTCTGCGCGGACGACTGCTGGATCTGTCCTCGGAAGAACCCATACCGGCCGGTATCGTGACCCTGCTGTCGGCCGACGGCGCCGCCATCTTGAACGGCGTGAGCGACCGCCAGGGCTACTGGACGCTCGACGCTCCGGCACCGGGGTCGTACTACGTGGCGGCGGCGCGCATCGGCTACCAGCGCTGGGTCTCCGGGCCGGTGGCGCTGCGAACCGATGATGACTGGAACTCGGTGTTTCGTCTCCGGCGCCTGCCGGTGATGCTGGACCCGGTGGTGGTGTCCGCGCGGGCGACGCGGCAGTACCTGGACCGAGCCGGATTCTACCAGCGCCAGCAGGCCAACTTCGGGCATTTCATGGACCCCGAGGCCATTGAGAAGCGGCGAGCAACGACCGTCACCGATCTGTTGACCGGTCTCCCGGGCGTCACCGTGGGGTTGATGCAGGGTGGCGGCAGCGTCGGCGTGCGGGCGGTCGAGCTGCGGGGGAGCAATCTCTCCCACGGCGGCGTCTGCCGGCCTCGAGTGTTCGTGGACGGCCTGATGTACTCCCGGGGCGATTCACGCCCCGTCCGGGAGGACGATGCGCTGGGTACGGAAGCGCGGATGGAGGATGCGGTCCACCGCGTCGATCAGGCCATCAGCCTCGACGACATCGGCCATCCTTCCACCATCGCCGCCGTCGAGGTCTACCGCAGCGCCGTCCAGGTGCCGGTGCAGTTTGGCGGCGCCAGCGTCGAGACGCTGTGCGGGGTCATCGCGATCTGGACCCGCACCGGGCGCATCGCCGCCGACCGGCGTTAGACAATCCCTTCGAGAAACTCCGCGATCACCTTGGTGGTCGTGACCGGCTGCTCCAGCGGGCACAGGTGCCCCGCATCCGGGATCAGCGTGAACAGCGCCCCGGGTATCGCATCGGCGAGCTGGCGGGACGCGGCCGGTGGAATGAGCTGATCGTCTCGCCCGGCGATCACCAGCGTCGGTACCTCAATCTTCCGGAGCAGCGGTGTGGCATCGGCGCGGTCCCGCATAGCCCGTAGCGCGCCCACCACCCCTTTCACCGGGCTCCCGGCGATCATGGTCCGCAGATGCTCGGTGACGTGGGGCATGGCCGTGAGGTTGGCCGGCGCCAGCAGCTGCGGCAGGAGCACCTCGGCCAGGACCGCCGGGCCTTGGCGCTCGACCAGCGCGATCATGTCGCCCCGGCGCTGCTTGCCGGCCTCATCGTCGGCCTCCGCGCGGGTGGCCGTGAGGATCAGCGCGCGGACCCTGGCCGAGTGGCGACGCAGCAGCTCGAACGCCACGTAGCCGCCCATGGACAGCCCACACACCACCGCCTGGGGGACATGGAGGGCGTCCATCAGGGCCGCGAGGTCATCCGCGTAGTCGGCCATCGAGTAGCTCTCGGGTACGTCGCTGAGCCCCAGGCCACGCAGGTCCGGCGCGATCCGGCGCCATCCGGTGAGGGTGGCCATGAGCGGCCGCCACATGGTGCGGTCGAACGGAAACCCGTGGATGAACAGGATCGGATGCCCGTCGCCCTGGACGTCGCGGGCCAGCGCCAGGCCGCGCACGGCCAGGTGCTGGGTTCCGCTGGCGCGGACGGACGGCCGCCGGTCGAAGAAGTCCATCGGTGGGACGGTGCTCATGGCCGCCTCACGCTAAGGCGCGGCAAACTTACCGCTTGTGCCGCCACCACACACTCCCTCGGCACCTTCCCACCGGCGCGCTGCCGTGCCGGGCGCCGCATCTACGGGCCTGCCGGAACCCAACGAATCTCATGAGATTCTCCTGAGGCCCAGAGCCGGGATGCTTGACGGACGTCCCGGCGGCGCCCATAATGGCCTGGTTCGATTGTATACATAAACGCTGACCCGGCGTCTCCACTCCCTCCGGCGGCTCGCCGTTGTGACCCGGCGGTCACAACCCTTCCCGAGCCCGGTGACGTCGGACCGGTTAAGCGGCCGCCGACCCTCCGGTCCGTCGGCCGCCGGAGGTAGTGACCGATGTCGTCTTGGAGATCATCCGGGACGTTGGCGTTGCTGATAGGCTGCCTGGCGGCGGCTTGCGCCGGGTCACGCCCCGGCCAAACCGGCGCGAGCAATCCCACCCTGATCACGCTGACCGACATCGATCAGGCGCGCCAAGACGGCGTGCGCGACCTCTATGAGCTGATCGATCGCATGCGGCCCCGCTGGCTCCAGGGCCGGAATCCACGCAGCCTGCAGCTCCCAACGGTCATCGCCGTCTACCACCACGAGACGCTGTTGGGGGGCGTCGACGCGCTGCGCGGATATCCCCTCGTCTCGGTGACGTCCCTCCGCTACCTCGATGCGGCGCAGGCCATGCTGCTGCCCGGCGCCGGATCGGCGCACATCGAAGGTGCGATCGTCATTTCCACCGAAGTCGTTCCCGACAGCGGCGCGGATCCGGTGTCCCGCCGCTTACTCTCAGGAGGTGCGTAATGTCCAGAACGCGTTGGCTCACAGCATTGCTCGGCGCGGGGGCCATGGTCGTCCTCGCGGCCGCCAGCGCCCGCCCGCTCCCCGGGCAGGCGACCGGCACCATTCGCGGCACGGTCCGGAACGCCGACGACAACGCCCCCATCGGCGGCGCCCGGGTGTCCGTCGAGGCGCTGCGGATGGCGGCGCTCACCAATGCGGACGGCCGGTACGAGCTGAGGAATGTACCCGCCGGGCCTCAGTCCGTGACGGTGCGGTTCATCGGATTCGGGCTGGAGATGCGGGAGGTCTTGTCCAATCCCGGCCAAACCACGGTGGCCGATTTTCGGATGCGGGCACAGGCGCTCATGATGTCCGAGGTCGTGATCACCGGGGTGAGCGAAGCCACCAGCCGCGCCAAACTCCCGTTCACCGTGGCCAAGGTGACCACCGACGCCATCCCGGTCCCGCCCACCGTGGCCCTGGGGTCCATCAAAGGTAGAGTCGCGGGGGTGAACCTGATCACGGGTGGGCAGCCAGGTGACAGCAGCACCGTCGTGCTGCGCTCGCCCACCAGCATCTTCAAGAGCAGTTCGCCCCTGATCGTGGTAGACGGCGCCATCCTCACCGAGTCGTCGGTGGACATCTCGTCGCAGGATATTGAGAGCGTCGAGGTGATCAAGGGCGCCGCAGCCGCCTCGCTCTACGGGTCGCGCGCGGCCTCGGGCGTGATTCAGATCCGCACCAACCGGGGCTCGCAGATCCAGGAGGGGCGGACCCGCTTGATCGTACGCAGCGAGTATGGCACGAACGCGATCATGAAGCCGATCGAGTGGGCCCGGCATCACAACCTGCGGATGAACGCAACGCAGACCGCCTACCAGACCGCGGGCGGCCTGGATACGCTGGAGCGGCAGTTTGCGGCGCCTTCGCGGTTCTTGTTCCAGGACCAGCCGTATCCCACGCCCACCTACGATCACATCGCGAGCCTGTTCGACCCCGGCCAGTACATGACCAACTCCCTGTCCATCGGCCACAACAGCGGCACCACCAGCTGGCTCGCCACCGCCATCCAACATAAGACGGCCGGGGTGGTGAAAGAGAACGACGGCTACGGGCGCTACGACTTCAAGGTCAATCTGGATCACCGGGTGACCAACGACCTGAGCGTCTCGATGAGCACCTTCCACATGGAAAGCAAGCAAGAGGACCCGGGGGGCGACACGTTCTTCGATTTCATCCATCAGGCGCCGGACGTGGACCTGCTCCAGCCCGATCCCGACGGCACGCCGTACATCTTCCAGCCTGATCCTCTCGGGATTCGCGCCAATCCGCTGTACCAGATGGCGACCCAGGAGCACTGGGACTACCGCGGTCGCACCGTGGGGAGCATGGATCTGCGGTTCAACCCCACGTCCTGGTTGGGCTTCACCGCCAACGGCAGCTACGACCGGTCTGACCGGCGCAACGAGGATTGGGTCCCCCGCGGCGTGAAGACGCCCGAAAGTCCCACCGGCAGCGTCGGCTCCTCCAACCTGTTCAACGGGCAGACGGAAGGTATCAATGCCTCGGCCGGCCTGACCTTGACGCGCGCCTTCGGCGACCTGTCGACCAAGACATCCGCTCGGGTGCTGATCGAGCACCAGGACGATAAGCGGGTCACCGCCAACGCCGACGTGGCGTTGGTGGGCGGGATTCCAGACCTGGACGCGTTCTCCACGCTCCAGAACACCTCTACCGAAGAGAAGATCCGCTCGCAGGGGTACTACCTCACCACCGACCTCGACTACGGCGAGCGCTACATCGTGAGCGCCCTGGCGCGGCGGGACGGCAGCTCGTTGTTCGGCAGCGAGCAGCGCTGGCATTGGTACTATCGGGCCAGCGGCGCCTGGCGCATGAGCGCCGAGACCTGGTGGCCATTCGTGAATACCGTGAGCGAGTTCAAGCTGCGTTACTCCCGCGGCACCGCCGGGGGCCGGCCCGAGTTCGCGGACCGGTTCGAGGTCTTCAACCTCGGCACCTCGGGGATCACGCTCGGCACGTTGGGCAATGTGTTCCTCAGGCCGGAAAAGACCACGGAGCAGGAGTTCGGCATCGACGCCGTCGCGTTGGAGCGCGTCTCCCTGAATCTGTCCTACGCCAAGCAGCGCACGGTGGACCAGCTGATCCAGGTGCCGTTGCCCGCACTCTTTGGGTTCTCGGGGCAGTGGCAGAACGCCGGCACCCTCGAAGGGCACACGTACGAGGGGACACTCGACGCGCACCTCATCCAGACCGACAAGGTGCGATGGGGCCTCACGTTCATCGCGGACCGCTCCCGCAACCGGCTGGTGGAGTACGACCGGCCCTGTCACTCCGAAGGCCTGCTTGGCAACCGCTGCGCGGGCCAGGTGCTGGGCCAGATGTGGGGCCAGCGGCTGTGGCAGTCCTATGAGGACCTGCCCGCGAAGCACGCCAATTCGCTCGACGCGTTTGCCATCAACGACGACGGATTGCTGGTGCCGGTGGGTGTGGGCAACACCTATCGAAACGGCGTGACGGGCGGCGTAACCGACTCGCTGTGGGGCACCACCGTCACGATCGACGGGACCAACTACGCGTGGGGTATGCCCCAGCGCGTGCTGGACGCGACCGGTCAACCCGCCCGCGTGTTGATCGGCGACGCCAATCCGGACATGAACTGGGGCGTCTCCAGCCAGCTCCGGGTGGGCCAGCTCAATGTCTACGCCCTGATCGGCGGCCAGATCGGCGGGCACGTCTACAACTCTACCAAGCAGCGCATGTTTCAATATTCGCGTAGCCGCGAGGAGGACCAGGACGGCAAGCCGGAGGAGCTCAAAAAGCCGAGCACCTACTACACCGGTGCGCTGTACAACGGCAACCTCGCCTCGCAGTGGTTCGTCGAGGACGCGACCTACACCAAGCTGCGGGAAGTCTCGGTGCGGTTCGGCCTGACGCCGCGGCAGTTGCCGGTCCTGAGTCGGCTCGGCATGGAGCGGGTGTTGCTCGCCGCCATTGGGCGGAATCTGCATGAATGGACCAACTACACTGGCTACGACGCCGAAGTCGGCAACGTCATCGAGCGGCGCGACAACTTTGGCTTCCCGACGTATCGGACGTTCACGTTCAGCGTCGAAATCGAGTTCTAGGGCGACCGGAGGAATTAGACCATGAAAACCGCCAAACTGACGTTGGTCTCCCTGCTGGTCGCCACCATCGCGTGCTACGACCTCGAGGTGACCAATACCAACAACCCGAACCGCGAGACGGTCATCGAGAACTCGCAAGACGTGCTGGCGTTGATCTCGAACGGCCTGATCCAGTGGTTCAACCGCTCGGGCTCGACCTCACCGGGCGTCGCGTTAACCGTGATGGCCGATGAGTTCACGACTGGATTCCTGGATTTCGGCGGGCAGGACCTGTCCAAGGAGCCGCGGCTGGCCCTCAACAACGGCGTGGTATCGAGTAACGCCCCGCCGCACCGCGTCACCTGGCAGGACTTCTACAACAACATCGCCGCTCTGAATACCGCGCTCCAGGCGGCAGCGGCCAGCGGCGAGCCACTGCTGGATGCGGGCGGGAACGACATGACCACCGAGGCCCTGGCCTTCGCCAAGTTCGTGCAGGGCTTGAACCACGGCTACGTCGCGCTGATGTTCGACCAGGGGTATATCTACAGCGAGACGGTTGACCCCAACGATCTCACGAAGGATGAAGTCGTCGGCCTGCTTCGCCCATACGGCGAGGTGATGGACACCGCGCTGGCCGAGCTCGATGCCGCGCTCACGCTGGCCGCAACCAAGTCGTTCAGCTACCCCGCCTCGGCACCCAATCAGTGGTTCGTGGGATACGCCCGGACCAACCAGGAGCTGATCCGGCTCATCCACACGTACATGGCGCGGCTCATGGTGTACGTGGCGCGCAATCCCGCGGAGCGGCAGGCGGTGGACTGGAATGCCGTGATCCAGCACATCGACTTGGGGCTCACCAGCGACTTTGAGGTGATGGGGGCCGTGGACATCGTGGAAAGCTCCTACAAGAACCGAGCCGGGCGCCAGCGCACCACCACGCCCGGTGACTTCATGCGGGTGGACTACCGGCTGGTGGGCCCGGCGGACCAGGGATCGGGCTTCATGAGCTGGTTTGCCCTGCCCTGGGCGCAGCGGAACGCGTTCGTGATGACCAACGTGCAGGACCGCCGGATTGTGGGGTTGACCACCACGCCGACGACGTGCACCCGCGCCAAGGCCCGTGGAGCGGACTGCGGTCTGTACATGGGCCGTCACAGCACCACCATCTTCAATGTCGACCGCGGACTGGGTCAGCGGTCGTACTACTTCTTCCACCGCTACGGCGAGGGCACGTCCTGGCAGGACGGTCCGATTCCCATCGTGAACCTGGCGGAGATGCAGCTGCTCAAGGCCGAGGGCCTGATCCGGCTCAACCGGGCGGCGGAGGCGGTGCCGATCATCAACCAATACCGGGTGACCAACGGACAGCTCCCCGCGGTGGACATCAACGGCGTCCCCGGCACGGCGCCCAACTGTACGCCTCGCAAGCTGAGCGGCGCATGCGGCAGCCTGTGGGACGCGCTGCGGTACGAGAAGCGCATCGAGACGCTCGGTCTCGAGGGCGGGCCGGCGTACTATGATGCGCGTGGCTGGGACTTCCTGGTGCAGGACACGCCCATCCACTTCCCGGCACCGTATACGGATTTGGAGCTGCTCGAGCTCGAGATCTACACCTGGGGTGGCGCCGGCGGCGCCGGCGGCGCGCCCGGCATGGGCAGCGGGGCCGCACCGGCCTGGGAAACCTGCCCGGTGGCCCTGGCGAACTGTCCGTAAGGGGGCTGGGCCGACACAGGGCTCGTTCCTGAGTCTCGAAAGTGCATCCTGGCCGCGTCCTTCGGGGCGCGGCCAGGGTATTTTCGGCGCCACAGCAACCTCCCATCCGCTCACTCCATAGCGGCACGCCCGCTCACGCCACAGATTGTCTCTCCTCTTCCTCGTCGGGAGTCCCTCGTGCTCAGGCACATCGCGACTTGGCTCCTCGCCGGCCTCGTGCTGGTGCCGGTCCCCATTCTGGCCCAGCAGCCTTACGATCTCATCATCCGAGGCGGCCGGCTCCTCGACGGGACCGGCAATCCCTGGTACTACGCGGACGTCGCGATCACGGGAGACCGCATCGCAGCCGTAGGGGACCTGTCCGCCGCGCTGGCCAGGCGCGTCATTGACGCGCGCGGCCTCTATGTGGCGCCGGGGTTCATTGATGTTCACTCTCACGCCGGGCCCGGGCTGGCCACGCCGGAGCTAAGCGCGGCCCAGCCGCTCCTAGCCGAGGGGTTGACCACCGTGGTGATCAACCCGGACGGTGGCGGCCCCGTGGATCTCGCGGCGCAGCGGGCGGCCCTGCTCAAGGACGGGCTCGGCGTGAACGTGGCGCAGCTGGTATCCCACGGCGCCGTTCGCGGCGCCGTCCTGAGCATGAGCGACCGCGCGCCCAGCGCCGCCGAGCTGGACCGCATGCGTGCCCTGGTGCGAGAGGCAATGGAGACCGGCGCCTTCGGCCTCTCGTCTGGGCCGTTCTACGCGCCTGGCAGCTACGCCAAGACTGAGGAGTTGATCGAGCTGGCGAAGGTGGCGGCGCAATACGGCGGGCTCTACACCAGCCACATTAGAGACGAATCCGACTATTCCATTGGCGTGGTGGCCGCGGTGGACGAGGTCATCCGCATCTCACGCGAGGCAGCCCTCCCCGGAATCGTCTCGCACATCAAGGTGCTCGGCCCCCATGTGTGGGGATACTCGCTGGCGGTCATTCAACGCATCCAGCGAGCCCGTGACGAAGGACTCCAGGTCTTCGCCGACCAGTATCCCTACGATGCGTCGAGCACGTCGCTGACCGCGGCGCTGGTGCCGCGCTGGGCGCAGGTCGGCGGTGACTCCGCCCTGCGGCGTCGGCTGGCCGCCCCCCAGGAACGCGCGCGCATTCGCGCGGACATGGTGGAGAATCTCGACCGGCGGGGCGGCGCGGCGCGGCTACAGATCTCCCGTCACCGAGAGCATCCCGCTATCGAGGGTCAGGCGCTCGCGGCCGTCGCCCAGGCCCGCGGCCAGGACCCGGTCGATGCGGCGATCGGGATCATCCTCGCCGGCGGGGCGGGCGTAGTGTCGTTCAACATGCTCGAGCGCGACCTGGACCTGTTCATGCAACAACCCTGGACCATGACGTGCTCCGACGGGGACCTGGTCCGGATGGGCGAAGGAGTTCCGCACCCCAGGGCGTACGGCGCCTTCCCGCGCAAGCTCCGCCGGTACGCGCTGGACCGGCAGGTGATACGCCTGGAGGACGCGATCCGCAGCATGACCTCACTATCGGCGACGGTGTTTCAGATCCGGGATCGTGGCGTCGTGCGTCCAGGAGCGTTCGCCGACCTCGCGGTGTTTGACGCAAATGCGCTGCGAGACCTGGCAACCTACGAGAAGCCGCACCAGCTGTCGGAAGGCATGGTTTACGTCCTGGTCAACGGGAAGCTGGCGGTGGACCATGGGAAGTTCACGGGGGCAAAGGACGGAGCTGTGTTGTCGCACCGGTAGCGGGCGGAGCGTAGCGGGGGCGTCTCGGAGCGCGCGTCAGGGAGCGCGCGCCCTGGGTCTTTTCGTCGCCTGTGGCGCGCGCGCCACTGCAGCGGGCGAAGAGACGCCCCGCGAAGCTCGCTCGCTACCGGCGAGGCGTCCGTTCCCACGCCGCGGTCACGGCGCCCAGCTCCGCCTCCAGCTCCGCCTTCCGGCGCTTCTGCGTCTCCGTGGGCGGATACAGGGTCCCCGGCCGAACGCCGCTGCCGTTCATATCCGAGGCCAGGCCGCCCAAGCCCCGTAACACGCCGCCGATCCGGCTTCGAAGCGCGGCCAGGGTGTCTCCGGGTGCTACGGCCGGCTGCGGGCCGAACCCACCACCGCCCCTCACGCCGGCCCGCTGGGCGAGGTCGCGGACGCGCTCTTGCAGCTCCATCACGCTCACCAGGAACGCCTCGCGCTCGCGATACAGGGCATCCGTGAGCATGGGCATCATGGGGTCGCCCTTCACCACCACCTGCCGGCTGGACCGCGCGCCGTCCGCCTCGAGCGTCACCGTGTAGCTGCCGGGCGAGACGAATGGACCCCTGGGGCCAACCGGCTGCGCCAAACGCGGGAGCGCGGGGCTCTCCTGGGCGGGCCCTCCGCCTCCCCCACCGCCGCCAAACGAGGCCGGCGGCTCATGACGGAGATCCCACGTCACCCGGTGAATCACCCCCGGCGACCCGGGCACGTCCAGCCGCCGCACCACCCGCCCCGAGGCGTTCGCCACGGTGATGGTCGCGCGCTGCGCCGCCCTGGACAGGTGGTAATCCAGGATCGTGCCGAACGGCGGATTCTCCCCGGCATAGGCTCCGTGGGCCCGGTAGGACGTGTCCTTCCAGTACTGGAAGATGGTCGCCGGCCGAACCGAGAAGAGGTGGGCCGGCGCGGCGGCCACCGTGGCGGACCACTCCACCAGCGGCGTGAGGTTATCCATGATCCAGATGCTCCGGCCGTGCGTGCCGAGCACCAGGTCGTTGTCTCGCGGGTGGATTTCCAGGTCGTCGTACAGAGTGGTGGGGAGATTCGGCATGAACCGGGTCCACGACTGGCCGGCGTCGTTGGACGCGTAGAGGGCGTGTTCCGTGCCCAGGAACAACACCCGCGGATTCGCGTGGTGCTCCGCGATGACGTTGACGGACCCCGAGGGCAGTCCGGCCACCCGGGCGGTCCAGGTGCGGCCGTAGTCTTCGGTGCGGAACACGTAGGGGGCGAACTCCCCGCGGCGATGCGCGTCGAATGTCACATACGCGGTGCCCGGGCCGCTGCGTGACGCCACCACCCGACTGACCCAGGTCCGCCCAGGCAGGTCCCTGACGTTCTGCGCGACCTCGGTCCAGGTGCGACCGCCGTCCCGCGATACCTGGACGTTCCCGTCGTCGGTGCCGACCCACAGCACGTTGGCGTCCAGGGGCGACTCCGCGATGGTGGTAATGGCCCCAAACGATGACTCGCCGTCGTGCCGCGAGAGCGTGATGTCCGCGCCGCGGACGCCCATCAGCAACCGGGTGTCCCGGTCGATGCGACGCGTGAGGTCTTCGGTCCGCTCCCAGCTCAACCCCCGATCGCGCGAAATGAACAGCCGGTTTCCTCCGGCATACACGACGCTGGGGTTGTGGCGCGACACCAGGGTGGGCGAGTTCCACTCGAACCGGTATTCCGGCTCTCCCAGCGGAGGTTCCGGCATGATGTCCAGGACGTCGCCGGTCTCGGCATCCACCCGCGTGAAACCACCGTCGTTGGAGTTGCTGTAGACATAGCGATGGCTGGTTGGGTCGGGTTGGTGATACATCCCGTCGCCGAACCCGATCTGGCGCCAGTCGTCGTTGAAGATGCCTTCCCAGTGTCGCGTGGCGCTGGGCCCCAGCCAGGAGTGGTTGTCCTGGAGCCCGCCGTACACGAAATAGGGATCCCGCATGTCCAGGCCGACGTCGTAGAACTGCGCGATCGCGAAGTTGTTGACCTTGTCGTACGTGGCGCCGCGGTCCCAGGTCTCGTAGAGCCCGCCGTCGCCGCCCAGCAGGAAGTGCTCCGTGTTGTTGGGATCGATCCACAACGCGTGGTGGTCCGCGTGCACGCCCACGTCGTAGGTGGGCGCCGTGGGCAGCTGGCGGAACGTGGTGCCGCCGTCTTCGCTCATGGACGATTGCGTACCGAGCACGTATACCCGGTTCTCGTCGCGCGGGTCAATGAAGATGTGGCTGTAGTACATGGGCCGCGGATTGAGATTGTTGACCCGCCGCCAGGTCTCGCCGCCGTCGGTGCTGCGGTAGGTCCCGCCCTGGCCGCGATGCTCGATGGTGGCGTTCAGCACCCGGGCATTGGTGGCGGCGATCGCCAGCCCGATGCGGCCGAGGTCCCCGCTCGGCAGCCCGCCGCTCAACCGGCGCCAGGTGCGACCGCCGTCCGTGGTCTTGTGGATGCCGCTCCCCGGCCCCCCGCCGTTGAAGCCCCAGGCGCGGCGCAGCCGTTGGTAGGTAGCGGCGTACAGGGTGTTGGGGTCCGCGGGGTCCATCACCAGGTCCACGGCCCCGGTGAGCGTGTCCACGTACAGCACCTTGGTCCAGGTACGGCCACCGTCCCCCGTCTTGAAGACGCCACGTTCGGGATTGGGCTTCCACAGGTTGCCCAGCGCCGCCACATAGGCGATGTCGGGGTTGGTGGGATGCACCCGGACCTTGCCGATATGCCGGGTTTCCACCAGCCCCAGGTGGGTCCACGTGGTTCCGCCGTCCGTGGTCCGGTACACTCCGTTGCCCCACGAGGTGCTCTGGCGGTTGTTCTGCTCGCCGGTGCCCGCCCAGATGACGTTCGGATTGGAGGGTGCGATGGCGACGTCGCCGAACGTGCTCACCGGCTGGTTGTCGAAGATGGGCGTCCAGGTGGTCCCGTTGTTGGTGGTCTTCCACAGGCCGCCGGACGCGGTGGCCACGTACACGGTGGACGGATCGTTGGGCAGGGCCTCGACGTCGTGGATCCGGCCGCCTGTCACGGCGGGACCGATTTCCCGGAATCGGAGCCCCCGCAGCAGCTCCGCGCTGAGAGGCGCCTGCTGGGCACCAGACACGCTGGGAGCGATGGCGAGGGCGAGAAGCACGGCGGGGAGACAACGGATGCTGACGGTCATACCTGCCTCCTGCGGAAGGCGAACGGCCCATGGGCAAAGGCACGCGAATGTAGTGCCGGAGACCAACCCCTTCAACCGGAGCGCCGTGGCAGCGATGTTTGAGACGTGCAACCCCAGCTGGTGACCGATCCGGCCGCGCTCCGGGAGCTGGCCGCGCGGTTGGCGCGGGCCCCCCGGATCGCGCTGGACACCGAGGCGGCGTCGTTTCACCGCTACGCCGACCGAGTCTACCTGGTGCAGGTGAGCTCGGATCAGGAAACCGCGTTGATCGATCCGCTCGCCCTGCCCGATCTCTCACCCCTCGGGGACCTGCTCGCCAGCGAGAGCATCGAAGTGGTGTTTCACGACGCGGATTACGATCTCCGGGTTCTGGACCGCGACTACGGCTTTCGCGCCCGGCGGGTGTTCGACACGCGGATCTCGGCACAGCTGTTGGGCGAGCCGGCGGTGGGACTCGCAGCCCTGTTGGAGAAGCACTTCGGTGTGGTCCTGGACAAGAAACTCCAACGCGCGGATTGGTCCACTCGCCCCCTCACGCCGGAGATGATCGCCTACGCCGCCGCGGATACCAGGTATCTCACCAAGCTCCGGGACCAGATGGCAGACCAGCTGACGGCCGCAGGCCGGACGGCTTGGGCGGAAGAAGAATTCCGGCACCTGGAAGACGTGCGCTGGACCGCCTCGCAGACCGAAGACAGCTGGATGCGGCTCAAGGGCGCCAAGGTTCTGCCTCGCCGGTCGCAGGCGGTGCTGCGGTCGCTGCATCAATGGCGGGAGCAAACCGCTCGGGCGTTGGATCGCGCGCCCTTCCGAGTGGCCCAGAACGAGGCGCTCCTGGCGATCGCCCGAGCGGCCCCCCGCGATCAGCGGGAGCTGCTCGCCGTACGCGGGCTGCCGCCGTCGGTCGGCCGTCGCTACGGAGCCCAGCTCCTGGCGGCGGTTGAGATGGGGCTAGACGACCCCCTCGATACCCTGCCGGTGCCCACCCGCGGCTCTCGTGCGAGACCGGACGCGGCCGAGGAGGCTCGGTTCGAGCGCCTCAAGGCGCTGCGGAATCAACGCGCCGCCGAGCTGGGGTTGGAACCTGGGGTCCTGTGCCCGAACGGGGGGTTACAGGCCGTGGCGCGGGTCGCGCCGGCGACGGCCGCAGACCTCGAAGGCATCGTGGACTTGAGAAGGTGGCAGATAGCGGCGCTGGGCCCGGCCGCCATGCTCCAGGCCGTGGCCGAACGCGCGGCGGCTCAGTAGCCGAGGAAGCTCCGTACCTTGGGGTCGATGCGCTCCGGCGTCCAGTAGGGCTCCCACACCAGCTCGACGTTGACGTCGGTGACGCCGTCCATGGCGCGGATCACCCGATCCACATCGCCCAGCATCTCCGGCCCCGACGGGCACCCCGGTGAGGTGAGCGTCATCTTGACGTCCACATCGCCCTCGTCGCTGATCTCCACGTCATAGATCAGGCCGAGGTCGATCACGCTCAGGTTGATCTCGGGATCTTTGACCTGGCGAAGGACTTTGCGAACGGCCTCGGCGGTCGGTAGCGCCATAGGTTCAACCTACAGCCGTCGTGCCCTCGTGCCAACGGCGCGGGCTGGGGGCCTCCCCGGCCCGCAAGGGCTAGTCCGACACGGGACCCCAGGTTCGGGCAACCCGTGCGTATACCCGCTCGGCCAGGGGCATCATGCCCGGGATGGCCAATACACCCCGCGCGAGCCAACCGCCTGGCAGGTACGCGAGCACCTCGCGCGCAGCCCCGGCCCCAGCGAACACCGCGCCGTCCGGCCGGACCAGGTGCGCGGCCCGCTCCAACTCTTCCCGGGGTCGCCGCGCCAGCGCCGGCGCCGTAGGGTCCTGGAGCGGGAGCAGCCGGATGCGATCGTGGCGGTCCCAGCGCTTGAGGCGGCGCACCCAGCGCCGGCAGAAACCACAGCTGGCATCGTAGATCAGGACGGGAGCGGGCGGGGACCGCTCCACGGTCAACAACGCGGGGGTGGACCCGCCTGGCGCCGCGGCGGTGGCGAAAGGGCCGCCAGCAGCTCGACCGCGCCGTCCGCCACTCGCCCCCGGATGGCCTTCAGCTCCGTGATGGAACGGCGGGCACGAGGTGCGTACACCCGGTTCGTCAGGATGATCACAAAAAGATCCCGCTCGGGATCAATCCAGAGCGACGTTCCGGTAAACCCGGTATGACCGTACGTCGCCGCGGACATCCGCGTGCCCGCATTGTCCGCCGTGGTGGTGTCGCGCATCTCCCAGCCCAGCCCCCGCCCCTGAGCGGCGGCTCGGGTGAACTCCACCACCGTCGCTTCGCGGAACAGCGATGCGCAGGTGGAGGTCCGGCCGCCGCGAAGCAGGATCTGCGCGTAGCGCGCCAGGTCGTTGCCGGTGCTGAAGAGACCGGCGTGTCCGGCGACCCCACCCAGGCGATCGGCGTGTTGATCGTGCACCCGGCCCGCCACCGGCGTCCCGCGCCACACGCCAACCGGCGCCGTACGGCGCCACGCCGCCCGTGGTGGCGCGAAGCCAGTCTCCGTCATGCCCCCGGGAACGAAGACCCGCTCGCCCACGAAGGCATCCAACCTCTCGCCCGACACCGCCTCGACGATCCACCCCAGCAGCATGCCGTTGAGGTCGCTATACTCGACCCGACGTGCCGGCGGCCGGCGTAGGGGTTCTTCCATGACCAGCCGGCGAAGGGTGACGGCATCCTTCGCCTCACGGTAAAACGGGCGGTACGACGGCAGGCCGGACGTGTGGGCCAGCAGGTGACGCACGGTGACCCGCTCCTTGCCGGGGCCCTGGAAGTCCGCCAGATAGTCCTGCACCGGGCGGTCGAGCCGCACCCCGCCCGCGTCCACCAGCAGCATGACGGCGGCTGTGGTCGCGACCACCTTGGTCAGGGAGGCCAGATCGTAGAGCGTGCTGTCCGGCCGCGGCACGGCGCCATTGGCCGACCAGGTCAGGTGCCCGTAGCCTTGAGCCAGGAGGATCGTGTCGCGGCGGCCCACCACGACCACGGCGCCGGGAAACACGCCGCGTGCAATGCCGTCCCGAACGGCACGATCGATGGACGGCGCCGTCGCGGCGGTCTGCAACCCCAGTGCCAGGAAAGGCCACAGCATGAAAGGCATTGTACCCGCCCCAGGGCGCCCATGAAAGGCATAGGTTGGCCTGCAGCGCTCGCGGTGGGGGCGATGCTCGCGGCGTGCCTGGGCCCGCCCCCACGGACGGGGCCGCCACCGATGGCCGGCCGGGGGTCGGTCATCGACACCCTGCCTATCCGGGCGCACACCTCCTTCCTGGCCAGCGACCTCCTGGCTGGCCGGGGAACCGGGGCGCCGGGCGCGGACCTGGCCGCAGCCTACATCGCGGCCCAGTGCCGCGGGCTGGGACTCCGGCCCCTGGGAAACGACTTCGTGCAGGCGGTGCCGCTGGTCGAGGCTGTGGTGGACAGCGCGGCGCTCCTGGTGCGAACCGCCGATGGGGAGCGCCGTTACGAGTATCCCCGTGACTTCCTTCCCGATTTCGGCGGCGAACGCGGCCTGGCCGGCTTCGCGGGCCCCGCGGTGTACGGCGGCAGCCCGATCGCCTTGAACGGGTTGCCGGACGTCCGGGGGGCGGTGGTGGTGACGGCGGCGCCCTTGGGAGAACGAACGCTGCTGGATTCCCTCTCGCGCCGCGGGGCTGCGGGGCTGCTGCAGATCGTGCCCGGCTCGACAGTCTTCGGCCTCTACCGGACCAGCCGCGGCGCTTCGCGGATGGCGGTCGCCGAAGCCGGCGTGCAGACCTCGCTGCTTCCCACCCTCCCCTGGATCCTCGGCGCGCCGCACCTGGCCCGCGACCTCGATCTCGCCACGCTTCCGCTCAAGGCCGACCTTGCCGTCCAGCTCCACCTGACCCGGCGGCCGGTCGCGGGGCAGAATGTCGCCTGCTTGCTCCCGGGTAGCGCCGCCGGCGCGCGGGATACGGCCATCGTGTTCACCGCGCACTACGATCACCTGGGCGTCGCCGCGCCGGATGAGCGGGGGGACTCGATCTATAACGGCTTCTCGGACAACGCGGCCGGAGTGGGCATGCTGCTAGCCATTGCCCAGGCGATGGGCCGGGGGCCCGGCGAGCCGATGCGGCACTCCGTGATCTTTCTCTTCCCCACCGCCGAGGAGCGGGGCCTCCTGGGGTCAGACTACTACGCCGCCCGGCCGCTCTGGCCGCTCGAGCGGACGGTCGGCGTGATCAACCTCGACGCCGGCGCGCCGCCGGCGCCGCCCACCAGCTGGCGCATCGCGGGCGGGGACCGCTCGCCGCTGGGCACGCTGGCCATGGACGTGGCGCTGGCCCATGGCTGGAGCGCCACCACGTCACCGGCCACGCCCAACTCGGATTACTATCCCTTCGTCCGCTCCGGGGTACCGGCCATCTTCATCGTACCGGGTCCCGGACCGTATGAGGGCTTAACCAGCGACAGCTCGGTCAGGTTGCAGCGGGCGTGGAATCGTTATCACCAGGCGGGCGACGCGTGGGCGCCGGATTTTCCGTTCAGGGGCCTGCAGCGTTACGCGGAGTACGCGTATCTCGTGGCCCGCGCGCTTGACCGAGGCGGAGAGCCCGAGAGAGAGCGGCCCATTCGGCGTAATGACAGGCGATCGGAGACGAAGACGGGCGATCAGAATTCGCCCGTGTTCGCCGCCGTTTCTCAGCTAGGGCAGCCGGAGTGACCCGGGAGGCAGCGCGTAGAGCACCTGCGCCGTCTGCCGGTCCCGCAGCGTGAGATCGTGGACCTCGGTGGACGCGTACATCACGTCGCGCGGGTCATCCGAATGGCCCAGCCCGAGCAGGTGTCCGATCTCGTGGAGCGCCACCGTCTGCACGGCGTCGGCGCTCAACGGATGGCCCCGGAAGGCATGGGTGGCGAGCGTGAGCGTGGCGCGCACCACCCAGCCCTGGCGGTCCCAGATGATGTCCGCCTGGCCCGCGCGCTCGAACGGGAACGCGTCCACCCACCGGACCTGGACGTCCAGGTTTGCCGAATCCCGCACCACCTGGAATGAAACCGGGATGCCGCCGACCCGCTCCCAGCGCGCGAAGGCGTTTTCGACCGCCTGGCCCATCGCCACGGTGTAGCCGGGGAGGGCTGGCTCCGGCAGGTGGACCCGGATGGGCCGGACGACCCGTTCCGGCCAGCGGCGGACCATCGAGTCGCTTTCGAGCAGCATCACCGGCAGATAGGTATCCCGCGAGGCGATCGCGTGGAGCAGGCGGGTGCGCGCCGCCCGAAGCGAATCCTTGAGGACCGCGACCGCGGCCGCGGTGGCCGTGGTCTCCGGAAGCGCTGCCGGTTCGCCGGCCACCCGCTGTCTGGAAGCTGCCGAGCGGCCGAGCCAGAAGGCTCCAAGCCAGGCCAGCAGCAAAAGGGAGAGAAACCAGACCCGCCGCACGGCCGGAATATGTGCTCGGAAACCCTCTCCTGCCAGCGGTTTACCTGGCATCGAGGAGTGCGGTCTCCTATCATTCAGCGCCCATGACCGCCCTGGCCGCCCGCACCATTGTCCGATTCCGACTCCTGGTCATCGCCGGGTGGGTGGCGATGGCGGCTCTGGCGGTTCCCCGCGCCGCCCGGGTCGCCGAGGTGCTCTCCGTCGAAGTTGGGTCGCTCAAGACCGAGTCGGAGCGCGCCTACCGGTTGGTTCGAGAGGCGTTTCCGCGGCCCATCGCGCAATTCTTCGCCATCACCATCCAGGGCCCCATGCCGATCGACAGCGCGCCGTTCCGCGCGTTGCTCGACTCGCTCACTTCGGCCATCCGCCGCGAACCGGTGATCGCGCGGGTGGTCTCCTATCACGACGCGCGCGACCCCTCGTTGGTGAGCCGGGATCGTCGCACCACGTTTTTCATCGCCGCGCTCGGCAGCGAGGAGTCCAAGACCGCCACCACCCACGCCCCGGTCGTCCGGCGGGCGGTCGAGGCGGCCGTGGCCCGGCTGCCGCAGGCGCGCGACTTCGAGATTCACGTCACCGGGGCGCCGGCTCTCGACTACGATGTGCGCATCGTGAGCCTCGCGGACACCCGGCGGGGAGAGCAGCGGTCGGTGCCGCTCGCGGCCGTGGTGCTGGTCCTGGCTTTTGGGGCGCTGGTGGCCGCCCTGCTCCCCCTGGTCGTCGGCGTGATCGCCATCACCTGCTCGTTTGCCCTGGTGTACGTGGCCGCGGCGATCCATCCCATGTCGGTCTTCGTGCTGAACATCGTGTCCATGATCGGGCTGGGCGTGGGCATCGACTACTCCCTGTTGATGGTCACCCGCTTCCGCGAGGAGCTGAACCGGGGGCTGGGCGCGCGGGACGCGGCGATCCGCACCATGGTCACGGCGGGGCGGGCCGTGGTCACCAGCGGGCTCACGGTGGTCGTCGGGTTTGCGGCCCTGTTCATCATCCCGGTGCCGGAGACCCGGTCCATTGCCCTGGGAGGGCTCCTGGTCGTGGCGGTGGCGGTGTTGTTGTCGGTGACGCTGCTGCCCGCCGGGCTGGCGGTCCTGGGCCGGGCGATTGACGGACCGCAATGGCTCGCCCGTCTGCTGGCGTGGTACCACCATCCGCTGTTCTGGGAGGCCTGGGCCCGGTGGCTCGGGTACCATCCGATTCGCGCCCTGGCCATCGGGGGCGTGGTCGCGGCCGCCATCACGTGGCCGCTCGCCAAGATCCGAATCGGGCTGCCCAGCACCGGCTGGTTCCCCTCAGGCACGGACGCCGAGCAGGGGGCCCGGGCGCTGGAGGCGATCGGCTCGCGGGGCGTGATCGAGCCCCTTCGCGTCGTGCTCCAGGCGCCACCGGGCCACCGCATCGTCGGTTCGCGCTACGTCCGCGGCCTCGCGCGGCTCTCCGACTCCATCCAGAGCGATCCTCGGGTGTCCCGTATCCGCAGCGTGGTGGATCTCGAGCCCGGCGTCTCGTCGCTGCAATACGCCTTCCTGTACAGCGACCCCGCACGGGCTCGGACGAAGTACGGCGATTTCCTTTCGGCCTACCTCTCAGAGGACGATCGCACCACGCTCATGGACGTGGTGCTTACCGACACGACCTCGCTCACGGACGCGATGGACGTCGTTCGGCGGATCCGGGCGGTGGCGAACGGCGTGCGCGGGCTCGACTCGGTTCAGGTGTCCGTGGGCGGCTTCGTGGCCTCCGGCGTGGACTTGCAGGATGACCTGCTGGGGCGATTCCCCCTGCTCATTGGCCTGGTCCTGGTCACCACCGCGGTCATGCTCGGGCTGGCCTACCGGTCCGTCCTGGTGCCGATCAAGGCGGTGGCCATGAACTGCCTCTCGGTGGCCGGTGCCTTCGGGTTGATCGTGCTGGTGTTCCAGCGCGGCGTGGGCGGGCACCTCTTCGGACTCCGCGGGCCCACCGAGGCGATCTATGTGGTGGTCCCCGTGCTGGTCTTCGCGGTGGTATTCGGCCTGAGCATGGACTACGGCGTGTTCCTGATGTCGCGTATCAAGGAGGCGTTCGACCGCACCGGCCGCAACGACCAGGCGACGATGGAGGGCCTGAGCGCCACCGCCTCCACCATCACCAGCGCGGCGGCGATCATGATCATCGTGTTCGGGACGTTCAGCTTCGCCCGCATGCTGGTGGTCCAGTTGATCGGTTTTGGCCTGGCGGTGGCGGTATTCCTGGACGCGACCCTGATCCGCATGGTGCTGACGCCGGCCATCATGCACATCGCCGGCCGGTGGAATTGGTGGCCGGGGGCCAAACCGGACGGGGCGCCGCGGCCGACCGCGCCGCGGCCGCGTCAGGACGAGCCGGGCGACGCCTCCGCGGGCAGCGCCAGTTCGACCGCCAGCGCCAGGTAACGTCCTCTGAGATCCCAGTGCCAGGCTTCCACCCGGGTCCCGTGACGCGGATGCTTTAGCGGCTTGTGCTGGAGCCACGCCGGGTCGAGCCCCAGCCGGCGCCCGGCCCGGAGCAGCGAGTCCCGATCCGACGAGACTAGATGCGCCATGCGCTCACCCCGGAGGACGAAGGGGTGGAGCCATAACCCCCCATCCAGGGCGTGGGTCATCCCTTCCCGGCGCCGGGCGAACAGGCACCACATCACCTCAGCTACAGTGAATCTCCCCGGGTCGGGTCGCGGTCCCCACGGGGGCGGCGCCGCGGAGAAACAGGAAACATCTGGCCGGCGTCTCGGCGTGCGACCCGCTGGCCGACCACCCGTTTTGGGTCGCCTCATGCACAGCGATACGCACTCCCGGACTCGGCCGAAACCCGGTCACCTGCAGGTCGAGCGGATCGGCGGCGTAAACCCGGCGGTCATAGAAGTACGACTCCTGGGCCGCCGCCAGCCTCCGAAGGTCGGACCGAAGCGCGGTCTGCGCCGAGCGCCGCCGGGCTGCCGTGAGCTCGGGTACCCCGACGGCGAGCAGCAGCGCCACGGCGACCAGGAGCAGCAGGGCGTCCACGAGTACCAAGCCTCTTTTTCTGCCGCGTCTGCCGCTATCGCTTAGCATCCAGCCAGTTCTCCCCCACGCCGATGTCCACCACCAGCGGAACGCTGAGCTCCGCCGCACCTTCCATCTCGCGCCGCACCACCCGCGCCACCGCGTCCACCTCGGCGGCGGGCGCCTCGAGCACCAGCTCATCGTGCACCTGCAGGAGCATCGCGCCCTGTGAGCCGGTGGCGACCAGAGCACGGTGCAGCCGGATCATGGCGATCTTGATGAGATCGGCCGCGGACCCCTGGAGCGGCGAGTTCATCGCGGTCCGTTCGCCGAACGCCCGCACGTTGTAATTGGGGTCCTTCAACTCGGGGATGTATCGCCTCCGCCCGAACAGGGTTTCCACGAATCCTACCCGGCGGGCCCGCTCGATGGTCTGATCCAAGAAGCGGCGCACCCCGGCGAAGCGCTCGAAGTACAGCCTGATGAAGTCCTTGGCTTCGTCCTGCGAGATCCCGAGCTGGCGGCTCAACGCGAACGGACCCTGTCCGTAGATGGTGGCGAAGTTGATGGTCTTGGCGCGCGAGCGCATCTCAGCGGTCACGCCGTCCACGGTCACGCCGAAGATGATCGCGGCCGTCTCGCGGTGAATATCGCCCCCTCGCCGAAAAGCCTCAATGAAGGCGGGATCTTCCGAGAGATGCGCCAGCAACCGGAGCTCGATCTGCGAGTAGTCGGCCACGATCAGCTGGCACCCGGGGCCGGGCACGAAACACCGCCGGATCAGCTCGCCGTGTGGTGTGCGCACCGGGATGTTCTGCAGGTTGGGCTCGAAGGACGACAGGCGGCCGGTGGCGGCACCCGCCTGGTCGAAGCTGGTATGGATCCGGCCCGAGGCCGGGCGGACCCTCGCCGGGAGCACGTCTGCGTAGGTGGACTTGAGCTTGCTCAGCTTCCGGTACTCCAGCAGCAGCTTCGGCACCGGCGACAATTCCATGCCCGCCAATTCCACCAGCACGTCTTCGTCCGTGGAGGGGCCGGTCTTGGTCTTCTTGAGGATCGGCAGCTGGAGCTTCTCGAACAGCACGTGTCGGAGCTGCGGTGTACTGTTGAGGTTGAAATCCGTGCCCGCTTCGGCAAGAATGGCGCGCTCCAGCCGCTCCAGCTCCTGGCCGAACTGCCGGGACAGCTCGCGCAATCGTTCCACGTCCACCGCGATACCGCGCCACTCCAGGTCCACCAGCACGGGGACCAGGGGCAACTCGATCTCCTGGAGCAATGGTTCGAGGGCGAGCTGGGTCAACGGCGGCCGGAAGTGCCGCCGCAGGCGCAGGATAGCGTCCGCGGCCGCACCCCACTCGCGCGCCGCGTCGGCCGCTGCCAGCTCCCACGGGGGCAGCTCCCGCTTCCCCCTGCCGGGCCCGCCGCCGCCGTCGCGCAGCTTGAGATGCAGGTGTTCCGCCGCCAGCGCCTCCAGCCCGTGGGACCGGCGTCCCGGATCCAGCACGAAGCTGGCCAGCATCACGTCGAAGGGAATCCCGCCGAGTTCCACGCCCGCCCGGCGCAACGCGAGCCAATCGCTCTTGATCTGGTGGCCCGCCTTGGGCACCTTCGGGTCGGTCAGCAGCTCCCGTACCGGCGCCATCGCCGGATCGGCGAGTGGCGGGAGATCGCGCGCGGGTTGAGGGGACACCAGGTCGGCCACCCCTCCATGCCTCAGGGGCAGATACCAGGCCTCCCCCTCGCGCCCGGCCAGCGCCAACCCCACAAGCTCGCCTGAAAGCGGATCGGCCCCCCGAAACAGCGTTCGGACGGCCACCACCTCGGCGGATCGCCACGCGGCCACCAGATCGGGCAGCTGCCCCACGTCGGTGACCAGGCGATGCGCGACCTCCGCAACCGCGGCCCCTGGCAGGTCGAGCCGTTGCAGCAGCTCGTGGAACTCGAGCTCCGTCAGCAACCGTCGCAGGCGGGGAGCGTCGGGCGGGGTCACCCGAAGCGCGTCGAGGTCCAGCGTCACGGGCACGTCACGGCGCACCGTGACCAGCTCGCGGCTGAGACGGGCACTGTCCCCCGCCGCCAACAGCGCTTCCCGCGCGCGCTTCCCGGTCAGGTCCCCGGCGTGCGCCAGGATGCTCTCGAGGTCACCATACTGCTCGATCAGCTGCCGCGCCGTCTTGTCGCCGATGCCTTTGACCCCGGGGATGTTGTCGGAGGTGTCGCCCACCAGAGCCAGGTAATCCACTACCCGCTCCGGAGGCACGCCCAGCCGTTCGGCGGCGTTGGACGGATCCACCCATTGTTCTTCAACGGCGGCCCGGCCGCCGCGCCCGGGGTTGAGCAGCGAGATCCCCGGACCCACGAGCTGATACAGGTCTTTGTCCCCCGACACGATCACCGCCGGCAGGCCCCGGCGGGCGGCCTCGCTGGCGAGGGTCGCGATGACGTCGTCAGCCTCGTATCCCTCCTGGGCGATCACCGGCACGTGAAACGCCGCCAACAAGTCCTCAACCCGCTCCACCGACCGGTCGAAGTCGTGCTGCAGTTCGGCGTCCAGCTTTTCGCGCGTGGCCTTGTAGGCGGGGTAGGTCTCGTGGCGGAACGACGTGCCGGCGTCGTGCACCCAGCCGACGTAGGCCGGCCGGTAGCGCTCGAACAACCGGAGCAAGAACTGCGCGACCCCGAACACCGCCGAGGTGTTCTCGCCGCGGCTGGTCGTGAGCGGCCGGCCGATCATCGCGAAGAACGCGCGGTAGATCAGCGCATAGCCATCCACCAGAAACAGCTGGCCGTCGCTCAACCGGGCGGGCGGCTCTCGCCTTCGCGCTGCCGCACCCGGCTCAGCATCCGCTGGTATTCGGAGCGCGAAGAGAACGTGAGCCGGAAGCGTTGGATGGTCAGGTCGTTCACGAAATACAGCAGCACCGTCTCGCCGGCGAACAAGTACGTCCAGCGAATCACCGTGCGGTTGCTGCGCAAATCATCGGAGCGCTCTACCATGTCCGGCTCGCCAAGCGTGATGTACACCTCGCCGCGATCGGTCAGCCACCCCGACTCCGACTCCTCGCGAAACCGGAGGTTGGCGATCTCGATCCGCCGGAAATACGCGGTCAATGCTTCGTTTTCCGGCGTCATGGTGTCGGGGTCGGTCGCGCGCCAGAAGGCGCGCCACAGGTGGGCCCGCTCCGCCGGCTCCGCCGCGCGGATCGTCTGGATCTCCTGCTCCCGGCTAAAGTAGCGGAGCAACGAGAGGACGTCCTCCAGGTTGGTGACAGCCCATTGCTCGGAGAATGTGACCAGGGCCACGGTGCGCAGCGTGTCCGGTTGTCCCGGCACCGTGACCTCGAATCGCAGCTCCCCGAGCTGCAGCTGGTGCGGCCCCACCCGCACGAGGGCGGCTCCGATCTCCGGATTGGCGAATCGCACGGTGTCGCTCCCCACGACGGCCGCCACCTGGGCGCCCTCGATCCGGAGCGTGTCTCGCCACGCCTCGCCGCCATCCGCGCGGACGGCGCGCACCACCACCGGCGTCCCGCCGGAGAGACCGTAGCCCTCCAGGTAGAACACCAGGGTGTCGGACCCCTGGGGCGACGTCGCGCGTGGGTTGACCAGGATCGTGGGCAGCGCCGCGCGGGTGGCCCGCGCCGTTCCCTGATAAATGGGAATCAGGCCCGAGATTTGGGGGCCCTGGCCGAAGCGGGGCACCACGACTTCCCCCTCGTCGCGATTGGACGTCAGACGGTTGCGGTCGCGCACGATGATCGTGGCCGTCAGCGGTCCGGGGGGGAGGTAGAAGAACTGTTGGAAGATGACGCTCTCGTCGGCCCGGCGCGTCTCCCCCATGCTGCCAACGCGCACCGCTTGTTCCGACGTCAGCTGTCGAATGATGCTGGGCCCGCGCCGGAACACGACCTCCACGCGGTACCGGCCCTCGACCCCGGCCGCCGTCCGCCGGAACGACAAGGCCCGGTTGGCAAGGGAGAGCGCGAAGACCGCGAGGGTGGAGTCGGGCTCGGGGCCCGCGAGATAGCGCAGCGAGGCCACGAAGGGGAGCGGCTCGCCCTTGGCGAAGAACCCCAGGTCCCGGTACACGAAGGCTGGGTCGGAGAGCCTCGGCAACAGGACGCTCGGGTCCGGCGTCGGACCGCGTGGAGAACGAGAGCCCCCGGTGCTCGGACCGCACCCGGCGAGCAGCAGCGTCGCCGCGAGCGGCCAGAACGGAAGGGACTGGCACCGGTGCATCAAGGGAACCTTATCGCCGCCCCCTCACCACCGGCAAGGCGTCGCGTCTTAGACTTTGATCACTCTGGTGGCCTGCAGTCCGGCGTTGCCTGGGCGAACGTCGAACTCGACGGTCTCCCCTTCAGCCAACGTGCGGAACCCGGTTCCTTCGATGGCCGAGAAGTGCACAAACACGTCGTCGCCATCGTCCTGTTGAATGAATCCGTAGCCCTTGGTGTCGTTGAACCACTTCACCGTCCCCTTCGGCATCAGGCTACCCTCCATGAACTAAGGCCGCAGGTGTTCCTACCTCCGGGATTTTGGCCTCCCCATCGCGCCATCGTCAAGCGAGCCACCAGACCACCAGTCCCACCCCGGGAGCCACCACCAGATTGTCGTTGACCGGGCCGGACCACCGCTCCAGCGCGGCCGCCGCCAGCCCGCCGGCGGCGGCGGCCAGGGGCGGGATCCCAGCCAGCCACAGGGCCAGGACGGCGATCGCCAGGGCCGCCGCCGAGCCCGGCCAGCTCTTCGGTCGCCCGCGCCCGAACCGCCCACCCATCAGCGCCGCGGCCGGATCGGCCAGCGCTCCGGCCAGCACCGCGGCCACCGGCGCGGGAGCCGGCATCCAGGCGGCCAGGGCATAGCCCACAAACAGCCAGGCGGCCCCGGAGGGCCTCCTGGCCTCCTGGGGGCGAAACACCGGTACCCACCGGGCCGCGAGGTCCCGGACACCGGGCCGGCTCAGCCGCAGGGCCTCAAACACCACGGCCAGCAGTCCCACCATCACCAGCGCGGCTCGCAGAGCCTGCCAGGACTGGAGCAGGGTGAGGAGAAGGAACGCGGTGGTGGCGTGGAGCAGCGGTCGCAGCTGGCCGGCCTTCACCGGGCCGCGACCGGAGGATACAGGGCTTCATACACGGCGCGGTTCCGCACCACGCTGCGCACGTACCCGCGCGTCTCCGGGTAGGTAATGCCCTCGACAAACCAGAACGGATCCCTGGCGTCCGGCAACCGCGCCCAGCGGTCCGCCGGCCGGCCGCCGGCGTTGTACGCCGCGAGCGCCGGGACCACGGCCCCCCGATACCGCCTGAGCAACATGGCGAGGTGCGCGGTGCCAACGTGCAGATTGGCGTCCGGCGTGGTGAGCAGGCGCTCGCGCCAGGGGACGCCCAGCCGCGATGCGGTCTGCGCGGCGGTTCCCGGCATGAGCTGCATGAGCCCCCGGGCGCCCGCGCGGGAGGTGACCGCGCGCCTGAACCCCGACTCCTGACGAATCAGCGCCGCCAGCAGATAGGGGTCCACGCCGAACTCCCGCGCTTCAGCCTCGATCTGATCGCGCCACGGCCAGGGGAAGATCACGCGCAGGACCCGAGGGTCATCCAGGGAGAGTCCGCGCGCGGCGCGCCACCCGAGCGAGGCGGCCACTGTGGGACGCCCCCGCGCCAGCAACCCGCCGCCAAGCTCCAGCAGCTGTTCCGGGGTGTAGCCGTCCCGCGAGACCAGGTATTGGACGAAGCGCTCGGCCTCCACATCAAACGCCAGGGCGTCGAGCATGCCGAGCGCCAGTACGGCGTTGCTGATCGCGGGCGTCGTCGCGAGTCTCTCCGGCTCCCTGAAGACCGGCCCGTCAAGCCCTGCGCCCTGCCGCGCCATGGTGCCGTAGTAGCCCAACGGATCATCGAGGGCCAACGCCGTCCACCCCGCTCTGGCCGCGGCCGTGTCGCCGCGCCGCATTGCCAGACGCCCGAGCACGAATCGCGCCGCCAGGGCGTTGGGGCCACCCGCCTCCGCGACAGCCGCGTACAACGAATCCGCGCGCCCCAACTCCCGCCGCGCCAGCGCCCGTCCGGCCAGGCGGAAGCGCGCCTCGGCAGCGGACGAGGACTCTGGCCAGTGGCGCACCACGACCTGGTACAGGCTGTCGGCCGCGCGGCGCGCCCCGGCCGCCGCACGCGTCTCGGCCACCGCCGTCAGGGCCAGCGGCACGGAGGGGTGATCGGGATGTCGCCGCACGAACGCGATGAGGCCGGCGACGCCCGCCGCGGCGCCGCTACGACGCAGCGTCGCGCGCGCATGCGCGTACCGGGCCGTGGCCGCCTCCGGCTCGCCGGGTGCCCGCTGCGCCAGCCCGAACACCCGCAGGGCCGCGCCCCGCTCGCCGGAGCGCTCCAGCGCGGTGCCCCACGCAAGCAGGGCGCCGGCGGAACTGTCGCCGGAGGCCACGATCCGGCCAAACCACCGGGCCGCCTCCGGATGCCGTGCGCGCCGCTCCAGCGCCAGCGCCATGCCCCGTCGCTCGGCCTGGGTCCGGACCAGGGGCCCGGCCGCCAGTAGATTCAACGCCAGCGCGGCCTCGGCGGTGTCCGCGCCGGCCAGCGCGACGAATGCGAGCCGACGAGCCCGGGCGGTATCGCCCCCAGCGAGGGCGGCTTCCGCCGCACGGGCGTTGCGCCGCGCCGCCAGCAGCTCGGCCACGGCGCGCCGGTGGTCGCCCGCGGCCTGCAGCAAGTCGGCGCGGACTTCCAAGGCCAGGGCGCGCGCCGGCTCGGGAACCCCTCGGAGCAAGGCGAAGGCGCGAGCCGTGTCCGCCGTGACCCGCGCCAGCCGGATGGCCACCCAGCTAGATACGGTGGGGAGGTAGCGCATCGCGACGCGATAATGGTCCGCGGCGGCGCGAGGCCGTCCGGCTCGTTCCAGCGCTTCGCCCGCACGCGCCTCCAGGACGCCGCGGCGGACCCCGCCCGCTCCGGCAGCCGCGGCCGCGAAGTAGCGGGCGGCCGTGGCGAAGTCCTGATCCGCGTACGCCGCCTCGGCGAACAAGCGATACGCGGCCGGGCTGAGCGGCGACCCCCGAGGCATGGGATACCGGAGCAGCAGGCTTCGGGCTCGGTCGGGGGCGCCCAGCGTCAGCTCGCGCAGCGCGTGATGGAGCACCAGCGCGGCGGAGGGGAGGCTGTCCGCAACGGTCGAGGCGCGGACCGCGACATGCCATCTGCCGTTCGGCGGATCGGGGGCGGCGTCCAACGTGTCCGACGGTCCACCCCGAAGCGCCAGCAGGCCGGCGACTAGGAAAACGGCTGAGCTAGGCATCACTTCCAACCATATGCGGTCACTTGCCGCGGTTCAAGCGCGAACGTTAGTTTGGCCCCACTCCCATGGCCCAAGAAAACCTCGCCGGGCGCAGCATCGCCGGCTATCGTCTCCTCGAACGGGTGGGCGAGGGCGGGACAGCCACCGTCTATCGCGCGGAGCACGATGTCCACGGACGTTGCGCCGTCAAGACGCTCCGGGAACGGCTCCGGGATGACCCGACGGCGGTCAAGCGGTTTCTCCGCGAAGCGGGATATGGCTCGCGCGTCCGGCACCCCAATGTGGTGCGGACCTACGATTACGGCGATACGGAGGGCCTCTACTACCTGGCCCTGGAGTGGGCCGCCGGGGAGCCCCTGGCGGAAGCCGTGGCCCGGCACCGCCGCCTTCCCGCGCCCGAGGTCGCGCACATCGTCGAGCAGTTGGCCGGCGCCCTGGACGCCGCCCACGCGGTGGGGATCATTCATCGAGACCTCAAACCCGAGAACATTGTCTACGATGCCTCCTCCGGCACGGCGAAACTGCTGGACTTTGGCATCGCCCGGGACGCCGAGGAGGACCCGGCCGAGCGGCTGACCCGTACCGGGTTCTTCGTCGGCACGCTGCAATACGTCGCGCCCGAGGCCCTTTCCGGCGAGTTGGTGGGCGAGGCCGCGGACATCTACAGCCTGGCGACTATCACCTATCACTTGTTGACCGGGGTGCATCCCTACACCGGCCGCTCACCTCGTGAACTCTTTCAAAAGTTGCTCACGGAGCCCCCCACACCGTTGAATGAAGCCGTCAAGGAGCTTCAGTTTGCTCGGGAGCTGGAAAACGCTGTCATGAAAGGACTTGCGCGCGACGCCGCTGACCGCCAGGCCAGTGTTTTGGCGTTCGCGGACGACGTGCGGCGGGGCGCGGCCAGTGAGTCGGCCGCACCGCTCAAACGGGGGATCTTCAGCCTGTTGGGTTCTCTCATGGGAAGGAAATCCTAGAGAGTAGTAGTCCATGCTACTACCTACCGTCTGATCGCCGTGAGCGCCGCTGACCCGGATCTCCACGCCCGGTTGGTCGCCCTGCTGCGCGAGCGCTCGGTGCAGCACGGGTCGTTTACGCTCGCGTCGGGCCGCTCCTCGTCGTACTACATTGACGCGCGAATAGCCACCATGTCGGCAGCCGGGTTGGTCTTGATCGGCGAGCTGGGCCTGCGCGCCATCCGCGGCGCGGGCTGGGACGCGGACCTGGTGGGCGGTCTCACCATGGGGGCCGACCCCGTGGCCTACGCCATCGCGCGTGCCAGCCAGGAGGCGCCGCCGGTGCTGGACGCCTTTTCCGTGCGCAAGGATGCCAAGGGGCACGGAGCGGGCCGGCGCATTGAGGGGAATTTCCGAAGCGGGGCCCGGGTGGTGGTTGTGGAGGACGTGATCACCACCGGGCAGTCCGCGCTGACGGCGCTCGGGGCGGTGCGCGACGCCGGTGGGAGGGTGAGCGGTGTCCTGGCCGTGGTAGACCGGGACGAGGGCGGGCGCACGGCCATCGAGGGCGCCGGGGTATCGGTGGTGAGTCTGGTGGGCGTGCGCGACCTCGGAGTGGGCTCATGACGGCGCCGCAGCGCCCCTCGCGACGCTCGCTCGCGGCGCGGCTTCGGGGTTGGTCCGTCGAGGACGACGTCGCCGAGCAACAGCTCAAGGACCAGGTGACGATCCGGCAGAGCGTGCACCGCCGCTGGTGGATGATCGGCGTCGGCGCCTTTCTGCTGGCGCTCAGCCGGCTGGTGGGCTACGTGCCCGTCTCCTACTTCACGATCGTGGTGGCGGTAGCGGTAGCCGCCGCGATCAATCTCGCCGTCGCCAGCGTGTTGCGAAGCGGCTGGTACCGCTGGTGGCAGGTGTACGCCCTGGCGCTGATTGACGTGGTGCTGGTCTCGGTCCCGGTGGCGCTGTATGGTCCCGGTGGCCTGATCGTGGGCCTCTATCTCGCGGTGCTGCCGTACGTGTTCGACCAGGGCCTCGAGATCGGCGATTTGCTGGTGCTTGCGGCGTCGCTCGCCTACCTCGGCGCGGCCCTGGTGCACCAGCGCCTCCTCGGGGCCGGGGGATCCGTCTGGGCGCTCCCGGCCAGCGTGTACCTCGAGACGGTCCTCTTCATCGTCGTGGCGCTGGCCCTGAAACGGATCCCGGGCGAGCTGATGCACCGTATCCGGGTCACGCGTTTGATCATGGCGCAGGCCGAGCGCGGCGAGTTTGGGATCCGGGCCCCTGCCGCCGTGACCGACGAGCTGGGGCTGTTGGAGCGGTCGTTCAATCACATGCTGGACGAGGTGGGCAAGACCATCGGGGAGGTGCAGCGCGAAGCGGATGAGGTGGCGGCGTTCGCCGACGTGCTGGCGGAGGCGGCCGATCGCATGTTGGCCTCGAGCCGGACGGTGGCGTCGACGGCGGCGGACCTGGCGCACGAGATGAGCGCGCAACGCGAGCGGGCCGACGCGGGGCATCGCGACAGCACGGCCGCGGTGGCGGAGGCGGAGAGTCTCCGGGCCCGGGCCCAGGCGGTGGCGGATGATGCGCAGCGGCTGGTGGCGGCGGCCGAGCGCGGGCGGGAGCGGGTCGGCCGGGCGAGCGAGACGCTGCTGGTGATCGGCGAGGACGTGCGGAGCACGGCCCGCACGGTGCATGAGCTGAGCGGGATCTCGGACCGTATTGGCACGTTCGCGCAGGGGATCGCGCGCATCGCCCGGCAGACGCATCTGCTGGCGTTGAACGCCGCCATCGAAGCGGCGCGGGCCGAGGAGCACGGTCACGGCTTTGCGGTGGTGGCGGACCATGTGCGGGCGCTGGCGGGGGAGGCGGCACGGTCGGCCCGGGAGGTGGTGGATCTGATCACCGAAGTCCGCGCCGGGATCGAGGGCGCCGCGCGCGCGATGGCGGCGGGTGAAGAGAAGGTGCGGGACGTGGGCGCCATCGCCGGCGAGGCCCAGGCGGCGCTGGACGATCTCCACCGCGGTGTGGCCCAGGTGGCTTCGGTCATCGCGGACACCGCGGCCATTTCTCGCGTGGAGGCCGAGCGGATGGCAACCATTGCGCAGAATATGTCCGAGATGGCGACCGTCAGCGCCAAGGCATCCGGCGGCGCCGACAGCGCCGCGACCGCCATGGCCGAGCAGATCAGCTCCATGGGCACGCTGAACGACGCCAGCAAACAGCTGGCCGAGTTGGCCGAGCGCCTGCGGGCCAGCATCACCCACTTCTCGGTGCTGGACCCCCGGCACACCACTGCCACGCACCGCACCGTGCGCGCCGGAGACTGATCGCCCCCTGACCGGGTTTGCCCGGGTCAGTACACGTGTCCGGTTTCCGACACCCCGTGATGGAGTGGATTGAATCCCCGGAACGTCGCCCGGTAGGGGGCGATCAATCGGCTGGTGTATTCCTCCAGTGCGACCGTGAGCGTGTACCGCCGCCGGAATTCCCCCGCCGTGACGCCCAGCGCCGCCCGCACGTGGCGCCCAAAGCTCTGGGCCGAGGAGTATTCCAGCCGGTACGCCACATCCGCCACGGAGAAACCCGGGATCTCCATCAGCGCCGCGGCGTAGAGCAGGCGGGTCGCCGCCAGGTATCGCTTGGGCGATGGGAGCCCGGCCCGGAAGAAGCGTGACATGAAGGTGCTGGGCCGGACCCGGAGCGCCCGGGTGAGGCCACGCACGCTGGCCACACCGGGCGCGGTGCGCACCAGCAGCTCGAAGAACCCCCGGCAGCCTTCGCCGGGATCTCCCAGGGCCGGGATCACGCTACCGAGGATCAAGGCGGCGGTGCCGCCACCCGGCTGCACCACGAGGGTGCGCAGCTTGTGCCATCCGTCCCGGGCGCTCACGTCCACCAACCGGCGGACCCCGCAGGCTCCGAGCTGGAGCAGCCGCTCGCTCGACACCGGGTCGTGCTCCGAGACCACGGCCACGGTAGGCACCCCGGGAAACCGCGACACCAACGCGCCGACCACGGACAGCTGATCGTGCGCCACGACCCGGGGCGAGAGCAGCACCGCCTGCACCGGGCGCTCGCGCACGGTCCGCAGCGCGTGGGGCAGGGAGTCCGCGTGCAGGGCGGCGAAGTAGCCCTGCGCCGCGGCGTCGAGTCGGCGACGCATCGCGGGCTCCAGGACCGTGGTCACCGTGGCCGTTTGCCGCTCAGGATGCATGGGCGGCGATTCTAACCGGCCGTGCTCAACCGGTCGTCAAAACCCTGCGGGCTGCCGGCAACGGCCGTTTGCCGGCCCAGGTGACCTGGCGGGCTCCTCCGGGGTATTATTCGGGGCCAGGGAAGGGCGGAGGACGACGGTCGCGGCCCGCGGCGACGCGGGCTGAGGAAAGTCCGAGCTCCACAGGGCTGACTGCCAGGTAACGCCTGGGCGCCGCAAGGCGACGGACAGGGCCACAGAAAAGAAACCGCCCGCACATGAAAACGGCGGGTAAGGGTGAAACGGTGGGGTAAGAGCCCACCGCACCGCTGGCAACAGCGCGTGGCACGGCAACCCCCAGTCGGAGCAAGGCCAAATAAGCGGCGAGGTCCGGCCCGGACCGTTTGAGCCGCGGGTAGGCCGCACGAGGTGGCGGGCGACCGCCATCCCAGAGAGATGACCGTCCGGCCGTTCGAACTCGAGTCGGCCGAACAGAACTCGGCTTACGACTCCGCCACCCCTGGTTCTCCCGAGCACGGCCTCCTATGATTGGCCCGTGAAAGGCCTTACCGGCCGACACGCACGCGATGCCAGATTCTACGGACACGCCTGGTGGCCAGCCCTATCCGGACGCCTGGGAAGAGGTCGCGGAGCTACGCGTGTTTCGCACCACGGCGCCCAAGTGGGCCAGTCTTATCGCGTGGCGAGCCGAGATGCGCCGCAAGAATTGGAAACTGCTGAAGGTCGCGACCGACGCCGGCGAGATCGTCGCCGTGTTCGGACGGACCAGGGCGGAGCTCAAACAGCGAGAGGCGCCCGCATGAGGACAGGACCGGTCCGCGGAGTCCCCTCCGCCGCTGCGGTGTGTGCGCTGGCGGCCTGCGCCACGCCGGCGACTACCCTTCCCTCCCCGGCCTCGCCGGGCCCGGCGGCGGCCAGCCCGGTGGTCTACGCACCAGGGACCGCCCGATACCGCCGCGCCTCGCACTTGTATGTCGAGCAGGAAGTCGGTGGCCAGACCCAGCACATCAACGAGGTGCTGGTGTATTTCGTTTCCGCCACCCTCGCCCGTCAGGGAGACCGAATGATGCTCTCCCTCACGGTGGACTCCGTGCCGCGGTACGAGGCCGGTGGACCGGCCAGTGGCCTCGCGGAGCGAGCCCGCGGCGCGAGCTTCACGGGCGACCTCGCGCCCAACGGGGAGATCATTTCCCTGGGCGGTGGGGACTCGAGCAACAAGCTCGTCCAGCAGTTGGCAGAGGATTTCCGCACCTTCTACCCGCGCGTGCCGTCCACCGGCGTGGAGCCGGGGAGCCGCTGGACCGATACCACCGAAACCACCTCCAGAAGCGGCGGGCTCCCGCTCACGGTCGTCGCCGTGAGCCGGCACGAGGCGCTCATGCCCGCCGATTCCGGAGCCGAGCGCGCGCTGCCCATACGCACCTTCACCACCTACTCATTCTCCGGCTCGGGCTCCCAGGGTGGGCAGGCCTATTCGGTGGAGGGTGAGGGACGCCGCCTCACGACGAAGCGGCTGAGCGTGGTCGGCCGGTACCTGGGAATGGTCGCTGCCGACACGTCCAGCTACACCATCTCGCTCCGCGGGCTCGATGTCTCCATCCCGGGCCGGCAGACGCGCGCCGACACGTTGTCCATCATCCCGTAGTGCGACGACTCCTGGTGGGCGCCGTTGCTGCCGGCGTATGGGTGCTTCAGCCGGCGGCCGCCGCGGCGCAGGTGGAACCCCGCAGCCGGGATTACCTGTTCATCACCGGTGTGGACGACGTCCGCGCCGTGTGGGTCAACCCCGCCGGCCTGGGACGGGTACCCGAAGCCTCGGTGATGGCGGAGGCCATGCTGGATCGCTCCGGCGGCTCCGTCAGGCTGACCCAGTACACCTTCGGCCTCAACTCACGCGGCCTGGGGCTGGCCTACGAGCGTGACCGCTCCCGGGACAGTGTGAGCGTGGGTGTCGTCAAGATCGGCTTGGGGTTGCCGTTCCCGCGGGGTGCGATCGGCGTGGCCATGACGAACTATGGCAGAGGTCGCGAGCAGGGCTACGACCTGGGACTGCGCTATGGCGTCGTCGCGGGGCTCGAGGCCGGGTTGGTGGTGCGCAACATCAATCGGCCGCGGTTAACCTTCGTGGAATCGCCCCTGCCGATCGTGACGATGGCCGGCGCCAGCTGGACCCTGGCCCCGCGGCTCGCGACCGTCTCGGGCGAAGCGATCGCCGTGGAGCGGTTGGGGACCCTCTCAGGGTTCGATATGCGCTATCGCGGGGGGTTCGTCCTGCGCACCGGCGGCGGGTGGCCGGTCGCTCTCCACGCCGCCGCCATGGTCACCAGCGCCGGAACGCTCCGTCAGTGGAGCCTCGGTGTGGTGATCGGAGGGTTGGATCGCGTGGGGGTGGTGGCGAGCGCCCAGCCCATGACCGGCCTGGGAGAGCCGGAGCAATTCAGTGCCGTTGGTGTCGCCGGCCGGCGGGCGCCGGAAAGACGGTAACGGCGACTGCGTAACGGGTGAGGGGTAAGGGGGACCCCTCACCCCTTACCCCTCACGCAGTTCAATACTCTACCTGGTCAGTCAACCAGGCGGAGCGGCATCACCAGGCAGAGGTAGGACGCGCTCTCCCCCCACCCCACCGGCTCCACGGTAGCCGCACGCTCGGGGGCCTTGAAGGTGAGCCGCACTTCATCCGTGGGCATGTACTTGAGGACCTCGAGCACGTAGTTCGCGTTGAAGCCGATCTCCAGCGGGTCACCTTCGTATGTGATGGCGACTTCGTCCTGGGCTTCGCCCAGGTCCGGGGTGCTCACCGAGAACTTGGCGACGCCGCCCGAGAACGCCAGCCGAACCCGGTGCGTCTGGTCGCTCGCCACCACGCCAACGCGGCGCAATGCCGCGGTCAGGGCCTGGCGATCCACGGTGGCGACCTTGTCGTTCTCCCGCGGAATGACCTGCTCGTAATTGGGGTATGGACCCTCGATCAGCCGGGTGAACACCAGCGTCTGCCCCCCCCGGAAGCCCAGATGATTCTCGCTCCGGGCGATCTCGATTTCGTCTGACGGCCCGAACAGGCGGCGAATCTGGTCCAGTGCCTTGGGGGGAACGATGAGGTCCGCACTCTCCTTCCCACCGGACGCGGCGACGTCCATTCTGGCCAAGCGGTGGCCGTTGGTCGCCACCATGCGCATCCGGTCTGGCCGGAGCTCCCAGAGTACCCCGTTCAGGATGGGGCGGCTCTCCTCCACCGAAGCAGCGAAGGCGACGTGATTGATCAGCTTCTGCAGATCCCCGGAGGCCACGCGCCAGGCTTTCTCGAACTTGACGGGTGGAAACCTGGGGAATTCTTCCTTGGGAATACCGAGCAGCTTGAACTTGCTGCGCCCGCATTCCAGGTTCACCCGCTGCTCCCCGGCCCCGGTGATGCGCACGCCGCCGGATGGGAGCTCCCGCACGATCTCCACCAGCTTCTTGGCTGGTAGTGTGACGGCCCCTTCCGCGTCCACGTCGGCGGGAATCAGGGTGCTGACGGCGATGTCCAGGTCTGTGCCGGAGAGCCGGAGTCCTTCCTTGGTGGCCTCAACCAGGATATTCGCGAGCACCGGCAGGGTGGTCTTGGTGGGTACACTGGCGGCCACGGCCACCAGGCCTTCCTGCAACTTCTCCCGCGTGATCGTCAACTTCATGCGGTGTTCCCTGGTCCGGTTCCGGTGAGGATGATTGTTACTACTGCTATTCTAATAGAAAACTAGTGGTGGTAGTAGAGCGTCTGGATATCTGGATAGATTCTGTAACTGCTTGGCTGCGAGGTCGCTGCCCATGGTGACGCGTGTGGGTGCAGTGTGTGCACCGAGGCCCGATCGTGCACGGACGGAGGGATGGTGCACCCGTTCCCACAGGGCTCCACAGCCTTCAACGTTGGATCCGGATCACGGTGCGGATAACTCGCGGCGCGCGGATTCCACCCGGTCGCGGAACTGCCGGTCGCGTTGCATGTGGCTTTCGACCCGGGCGATGCTGTGGATGACGGTGGAGTGATCCCGGCCGCCGAACGCCTGCCCGATCTCGACCAGCTGCAGTCCCAGGAGGTCCCGCGCCAGGAACATGGCTACCTGACGGGGGACGGTGAGGGTCTTCACACGGGCCTTCGACCGCAGGCCCTCCGTGGTGACGCCCCAGCGCCGGGCGACGACCTCCTGCACTCGATCCACGCTGGGAAGAGCGGGCGGCGCACCCGCGGCGGCCGCATCCGCCTGCCGGATCTTGTCCGACAGCGCGTCGCGCGCCAGCTCGATGGAGATCTCCCGATGCTTGAGCGACGCATAGAGCAGCAGCTTGATGATGCAGCCTTCGAGCTCGCGCACCGAGCTGCGCACGTGCTCGGCGATGAAGCGAAGCACGTCGTCCGGGATGGTGAGCTCGAGGTGATCCTGCTCCGCCTTCTTGCGGAGGATCGCGATGCGATGCTCCAGGTCCGGCTGGCCGATGTCCGCCACCATGCCCCACTCGAACCGGCTCACCAGCCGATCTTCGAGCCCCGGGATTTCCTTGGGCGGCCGGTCCGAGGTGAGAACGATTTGCTTCCCCGCCTCGTGCAGCGCGTTGAACGTGTGGAAGAACTCCTCCTGCGTCATCTCCTTGCCCTCGAGGAAATGGACGTCGTCCACGAGGAACATGTCCACGTCGCTGCGGTACTGGCGGCGGAAGTCCGGCATGGTGCGGCTGTGAATGCTCTCGATCACCTCGTTGATGAACTGCTCCGCCCCCATGTACGAGACCTGGAATCTGGGGTAGCGCTCCAGCACGGCATGCGCGATCGCCTGCATCAGGTGCGTCTTGCCCAGGCCGGTGGCCCCGTAAATGAAGAGCGGGTTGTAGGTCTTGGCGGGCGCCTCGGCCACCGCGTGGGCCGCGGCGGCCGCGAGC
>DATECF010000260.1:0-2341 GCA_035287045.1 Gemmatimonadales bacterium
TGTACCAGTACTCCTGCCCCGGCGTTACAGGGTAGTTCACGGGGGCGAGGGCACCCGTGTTCTTGTTCGCCTTCAGCGTAAAGATCTGGTGCTCCATCCCGGCCTGCGCCAGGTATTGCGCCTGCACGTCCCAACGGGTCAGCCGTTGGGTGTCCAGTTCTGCCGCCGTCATCTCCGACAGCGCCACGGCCAGGGCGGCGAGAATCAGCAGCACGAGCAGGGCCAGGGGAAGGGCGACGCCCCGCTCCTCTCGGAGAACCGTCCGCAGCGCGGCGGCGCGGCGCCCACTGTGGACGCTGCGAGCAGTGCTCATGGACTTTGCCGGAAGGCTTGCCCGGTCACGGTGACGTCGGAGATGCGGCCCGTGGGGTCCATGACCACGAGGGCCACCTGGACGCTGCGCACGGGCGTCGTCGGGGAACAGGCAATGGTAGCGCCCGTGGCGTCAAAGCAGGTGACGGTCATCGACCGGAACGGGCCTGCCAGTGCCTCCAGAGGGTCGGGTCGGGCTCCCGGTGCCTCGGGGCCGAGCGCGGTCGTCGGCTCCAGCGCCACCCGCGGTCGGATGATCACGGTACGGTGGCGGTGGGTCATGGGCGCGGCGTACCCATCCACCTGTCCATAGTGTGGACCGGAGGCCACGGTCGAGTGCGTCACCGATACCATCCAGCCCGGTTCCGCCGTTCCCACCGCCCAGTACTTGGCCCGCAGCGAGGAGCCGACAAGGTAGAAGCGGCCGTAGTAGTTGGTACCCGGCGTGACGCTCGCCGGGGCCGACACGATTGCCCCCCCGGTGGTGCTCCAGACCGTCCAGTAGCGGATCCGCAGCGTGGTGTTGACCTCGTCGGCCAGCGTGACAAGATACCCGACGCCGGTGTCGCTCCTCCGCGCGCTGACGCCGGTCTGGTGGCCATCCGAGGCGCCCGTGGAGGAACTCCAGAACCCCCAGAAGATCTCGACGTCACCGTGCGGGACGTTCTTGCTGTACTGGCGGTGGCAGCTGCCGCTGCTGGTGGTGAAGACGAACCCGTCGGCGGACGGAGAGTACGTCCCGGAGCAGGTGTCCCGGTCGGTCCATCCATCTAGCGTGGTCCCGTCCTCATAATCGAGGAAGACGTTGTCCCCATTGGCCGGCGGGGTGCCGGCGCCTGGATTGCCGTAGTGCACATAGTAGTTGACGTCCGTGAGGCCGGCGGAGATTGGGGCCTGGAGGCGGAACCAAATCATGGTATTGGTGCGGTTCCAGGCCGACGTGGGATCGAGAAAGCGGTCGAGCTCGATCATCCGGCTGCCATTCCAGTAGCGGATCCGGACGTCGTTGCCGCTGGCCAGGCTCTTGCCCGCGCTGACCAGCGCCGCGTGGTCGAAGGTGAGGGCCACGGTGTACCCTGAGGCCACCGCGTTCCCCGCTTGCGCCTGTACCGTGATCTGCCGCCGGGAGTCCCAGTCGGCGCCCCACCGGTATTCCAGTTCGCCAGTCACGCCGTTGAGCGCGTACTCAACCGTTGGCGTGGCGCCGGTGCCATCTCCCCAGAACATGGTGAAGCGGATCAGGCTCGGGGAGATCACCCGGAAGGATTCGGCCACCCGCACCTCGCGGAGGAGCTTGTCCAGCGCCACGCGGGCGTTCTGGATCATGCCCTGGCGCCGCCGCACCTCCTGATACGATTCCTCGCCGCCGGTCAACAGCGGGATCAGCCCGCCGACCACAAGGGAGAGCAGGAGGACGACGAGGAGGACCTCGACGAAGGAGAGGCCGGCCTCGCCGCGCCAGGCGTTAGGGCCGCGATGTGACCTTGGCATCGTGTCGCACCTGCACTTCGCCGGCATCACAGCTGAGGTTGCCGTTCGCGTCCGCGCACGCTCGGACGCCTATGGTCTTGAGCAAGCCCACGCCCGAAACGGCGCTGGACTGCTCCGTGGTGATCGTCCACTCCACGCGGCACCCGGGCAGGTCCGTGCAGGCCTCGGCGCCGGACGCGACGGCGTTGATGTCGTTGCGGAGGCGGGTGATGATCTCTTCCATCTTGCGGACGGCGACCATGCCCACCCGCATCTCCATCTCGGCTTCCTGGTCGGCTTCCAGGAGTCCCGGGTAGAGCTGCATCAGGGGTGCCAGGGCCAGGCCGATCAGCATCGCGGCGACGAGCACCTCGACCAGGCTGACGCCGGCCTGGGTTCTCACGGCCCGCTCACCCGCACACGCCCTGTGGAGGCTACCACGTCCACCTGCGCCGCCGCGCTCCCGACGGTGAAGGTGAGCAGCGCCGCGGTAGTGGGGGCGCCGGATGGCTGGAACGTCACCTGCCCGGTCCCCGTGACGGTGACCTGGGCAGGCAGG
>DATECF010000261.1:0-2799 GCA_035287045.1 Gemmatimonadales bacterium
CGAGGCGCTGGCGCAGCTGGCGGACCGCCGCATCATCATCGTCGACATGCACGCCGAGGCGACGAGCGAGAAGGCAGCGCTCGCCTGGTACCTGGACGGGCGGGTGAGCGCCGTCATCGGCAGCCACACCCACATCCCCACAGCCGATACGCGCGTCCTCCCCGGGGGCACCGCCTTCGTGACGGACGTGGGCATGGTCGGCCCACGGGACTCCATCCTCGGCATGGAGACCCGGTCCGTCGTCGAATCCTTCCTCAGCCAGCTCCCCACGCGCTTCACCACCGACGAGCGCGGGCCGGTTGTGTTCAACTCGGTGCTGGTCCAGGTCGACCCGGAGACCGGCAAGGCCGGCAGCATTCAGCGCATCGACTGTGAGGTGGCGTGATGGGCAGCCGGGCAGACCTTCACACCCACAGCACGTTCTCCGACGGTGTCCTGACGCCGACCGAGCTCATCGAGCTCGCCTACAGACGGGGCGTGCGCGTCATGGCCCTGACCGATCACGATACGACGGACGGGCTGCCGGAGGCGTTCGCCGCCGCCGCGCGCCACCCCGACCTCATGCTCATCCCGGGAATTGAGATGAGCACCGACGTTCCCGGCAGCGAGGTCCACATCCTTGGCCACTTCATAGACTGGCACGAAGAGGGGTTCCAGCGCCGTCTGGTCCACCTGCGGGATTCGCGCCTGGGGCGCGCGCGCAGGATGGTGGAGAAGCTGGCGGAGCTGGGCAAGCCGGTGCCCTGGGAGCGGGTGGAGAGCTTCTCGGGAGAGGGCGCCATCGGCCGCCCCCACATCGCCCGCGCCCTCGTCGAGGCCGGCCACGTTGCCACCGTCAACGAGGCGTTCGACCTTTACCTGAGCCGAAACGGTCCCGCCTACGTGGAGCGGGAACGCCTTACGCCGGTTGAGGTGGTAGAGATGCTCACCGCCGTCGGCGGGCTGCCCACGCTGGCTCATCCGCGTGAGCTGAAAGACCTGAAGGTTCTCCTCGCCCAGCTGAAGGCCGCCGGGATGGTTGGCATGGAGGTGTACTACCAGGACTACCTCCCGGACCAGGTCGAGCACCTGCGGGCCCTGGCCGAGAGGTCGGGACTGATCCCTCTGGGAGGGAGCGACTACCACGGCCTGGGCGGGCCGCAGCAGCGGGAGCCGGGCGACATCCCCCTGCCCGACGAGCCGGTGGAGCGCCTGCTTGCGCTGGCCAGAGAGCGGGGGGCCCTGCAAGGGGTCTAGCCCCAGCCACCCATGCAGTGCGCCCGCCACCACAAGGTTGAGACGGAACTCACCTGCGGGCGCTGCGAGACCCCCATCTGTCCCCGCTGCGCCGTCTTCACGGACGTGGGCGCCCGCTGCCCGACGTGCGCACCGGCACGGAAGCTGCCCCAGTTCGAAGTGGGCTTCGTCTACCTGCTGCGGGGGACTGCGGCCGCCCTGGCGGCGGGAGCCGCCCTGGGCGGCGTCTGGGGAGCGCTGCTACCCGGTGGGATAGGGTTTCTGGGGCTGATCCTGGCGGCCGGCCTCGGCTACGCGATCGCGGAGGCGGTGAGCGCGGCGACGAACCGCAAGGCCGGCACCATGCTGCAAGCAGCGGCCGCAGGGGGCGCCCTGGCGGCCTACCTGGTGCGCAACCTCATGATCGGAGACGGCCTTCTGCCGGCGGACGACCTGTTCGGGTATATCGCAGTGATAGTGGCCGGTGCCGTGGCGATCAGCCGCCTGCGCGACTAGCGGAAGATCGCGGTGATGATCAGCCCCGCCAGGATGAACCCGACGATGAGGGCGACGCGTCGCAGATCAGCGAGAACGTAGCTGTGGTCGCGGGCGATGTGGGTGGGCTGATGCTCGCGCTCGTCTCGGACGGGGATCTCCATGGCGGCGCGGCGCGGCGATGCGGGGGCTACCGCGCCCTGGTAGGACGGGGCCTCGATCTCGCCGAAAGGCGATTGCTTCTTTAACTTGCGCCGCCGTGTCGGTGGCCGGTAGCGTCTCGGCAAAGCTACTCCCTATCCGAGGTCATTCGACTCGCATTATACAGATACTCAGCGCCAAGGCCAACGGCGCCACCGGTCCGCGTTGACACCCTTCCCGACCGCCGAATAGAATGATATTGCGCGGCCCCGTGGTGTAGCGGTTAACATGCCACCCTGTCACGGTGGAGATCGTCGGTTCGAATCCGATCGGGGTCGCCATTCTCGTTCCCCCCTGCTGTTCCGGGTCACTGATGATAGCGCGGCGGCTAGTGGCCGACGGTTTCCCGTCGCAGGATGTAGGCCAGCAACAGGCCGAAGACAACGACGGACGGGAACAACACCTCCAGGCCGGCATCCAGCAGCAACTTGAGGACCACAAACGTCGGCACAAGCACGAGAGCCGCGACACCGGCCGTGACGGTGCCTAGAACCACTTCTAAGAGCACTTCTTTCATGCTACAGCTCCCTGGCGATGAGATAGACCCCCGCGGCGATCAGCCCGGATATCGGTATGGTGAGGATCCAGGCGATGACGATGTTGACCGCGACGCCCCACCGGACCGCCGATAGCCGCTTGGTGGAGCCAACGCCGACGATCCCGCCGGAGATCGTGTGGGTGGTGCTCACGGGAATGCCCACCTGAGTCGCGAACAGAATCGCGGCGGCAGACGCCGCTTCGGCGGCAAAGCCGTCCTGGGGCTCCAGCTTGGTGATGCGCAGGCCCATGGTTCGCACTATCCGCCACCCTCCGAACAGCGTCCCCAGGGCGATTGCGGCGTGCGCGGAAAGGATCACCCAGAGCGGAACGTGGAATTCGCCACCGAGA
>DATECF010000262.1:0-2934 GCA_035287045.1 Gemmatimonadales bacterium
GGTGCGGACCACGGACCTGTGGACCAAGCTGCAGCAGCCGCAGCTGCCGGTGCCCCCGCATGTCGTCCGCGCCAAGAGCCGGTTGATGCAGGCGCTGGTCACGGAATTGACCGCGGTCGTGGCGGCGGTGGCCAGTTATCGGCAGGCGATCGACGATTTTTTCGCGACCATGCCGGCGGCGGCTCAGGCGCGGACGCTGCCATTGAACGAAACCGCTTCGCGGTGAAGGGTGGTGAATCAAGCCGGTTGGAGGTGAAGGCCCCCGTCTCAGCCAGCGTGCCGTACCTGTAGCCCACCCGCCTTCGCTCGTCGTCGCGTCCGCTTCTCCTGTCGCGCTCCTCCTACACTGCAGGACGTCGGGTCGTTCACTTCACACCCTGCAGAGGAGGACGTCATGGGCAGATTCCACGACCGGATGGACGAAGATCTCCGCATCCGTGGCTACAGCGCCAACACCCGCGCGAGCTACCTGCGCTGTGTCCGGCACTTTGTGCGCCACTTCATGCGCCCCCCGGATCAGCTCACCCCGGAGAACATCCGCCGGTACCAGCTGTACCTGACCCGCGATCGCCGGGTCTCTTGGACGTATTTCAACCAGATCGTCTGTGCCTTGCGCTTCTTCTACCGCCAGGTGCTCAAGAAGGACTGGGCGGTCGAGCAGATCCCGTATCAACGAACCGGCCGCCGGCTGCCCGAGATCCTCAGCCCGCAGGAGGTGGCCGCCCTGTTCCGAGCCATCCCCAACCTCAAGCATCGCGCCCTGCTCATGACGATGTACGCCGGTGGCCTCCGCGTCTCGGAGGTGACCCACCTGCGCGTCACCGACATCGATGGCCAGCGCATGGTGATCCGCATCGAGCAGGGCAAGGGCCGCAAGGACCGCTACGTCATGCTCTCCCCCCATCTGCGCCGGGTGCTGCAAGCGTACTGGCGCGCCCGGCGTCCCCGGCCCCTGCTCTTCCCCGGCCCCACCGGCCGGCCCCTCACGCGCGAGAGCGTCAATCGCGTGTTCCATCAAGCCTGCCGGCGCGCCAAGATCACCAAGCACGTCTACCCCTATTCGCTGCGCCACGCCTGCGCCACCCACCTGCTGGAGCAGGGGACGAATATCCGGGCGATCCAGACGCTGCTCGGCCACCGGAGCCTGCGCACCACCCAGCAGTACACCCACGTCGCCGCCACCTACCTGCAGGAGACCCCGAGTCCGCTCGATCGCCTGCCCGATCTCGCGCGCCTGTTGCCGCCCACCCCATAGGGATCGGCGTGAGCGCGCACGCGCTCCGGGCCGGCCGCCTGGAACTCGCCGACATCGTGCAGGCGCACGCGGGCCAGCTCACCGGGCTCAGCGGCACGCAGCGACAGGTCTTGCAGGCCATCACCGAGTGCCGCACGGCGGCGCTGGGCGGCCATCGGCGCGCGTGCGCCCAGTGCGGCCATCAGGAGATCGCCTACAACTCTTGTCGGGATCGGCATTGCCCCAAGTGCCAGGGGCTGGAGGCCACACGCTGGATGGACGCCCAGCAGCGGGACCTCCTGCCCGTCCCATACTTCCATGTCGTCTTCACGGTCCCCGCCGAGCTGCACGCCCTCTTCCTGGCCGCCCCCAAGGCGACGTACTCCCTGCTCTTCGCCGCGGTCGCCGAGACCCTGACGCAGGTCGCCCTCCGCCGCCTGGGTGCCAAGATCGCCGCCACCGCCATCCTGCACACCTGGACGCAGCTTTTGCTGTTCCACCCGCATATCCACTGTATCGTCCCCGGCGGCGGGCTCGACCCTACACACACCCACTGGATCGCCGCCCGCGCGGACTTCTTCCTGCCCGTGCGGGTCCTCGCCGCGGTCTTCCGCGGCAAGCTCCTGGCCAAGCTCGAGACGGCCATCGATCGCGCCACGATCCCCGCGCGGCGTGATGAGGACCCGCGCGACCGGCTCACGCGCGCGACCGCCCAGCACTGGGTCGTGTATTGCAAGCCGCCCTTTGCCGGTCCCGATCAGGTCCTCGCCTACCTCGCCCGCTACACCCATCGCATCGCCCTCTCCAACGACCGGCTCATCTCCCTCCATGAGGGGCAGGTGACCTTCCGCTGGAAGGACCGCGCCCACGGCAACGCCCCTCGGGTCGCCACCCTGGAGGCCGAGGCCTTTCTGCGCCGCTTTCTGCTGCACGTCCTGCCCGCCCGCTTCGTGCGCATCCGCCACTATGGCTGGCTGGCCAACTCCGCGCGCAAGCGCCTTCTGCCCAAAGTCCGTGAGGTGCTGGCGCCCGCAGCCCCCGTTGCCCGCACGCCCCCACCGGTCGAGCCCGAAACGTGGGAGACCACGCTGTTCCGGCTGACGGGGAAGGACGTCACCCGCTGTCCGTGCTGCGGGGCGGCGGGCGTCCTCATCGTCGAAGCGCTCCCCGCGCGCGCAGAGCTGCGCAACTTGCCCTGGCGAGGCCAAAGCCCATGAGCGATCCCGTCCGCCCTCCGTCCCTTGCCCTTGGTCAGGACCCGACGCGCCGGCCACACCCGCCCTGTGTGCGTCGCCCTTCGAGGGCCGGAATGGCGTTCGCCAGCCGATCCGCCAACGCCCTTCCACGCCCTCGGAGGAGCAACCGCGCCGGCCACCTGCCCCCGATGCCTCCAATCGCCCCGCTTCCGAAACGGACCGCGCACCACCAATCCCCATAGCCGGAGTCCCGTTTCGTTCAACGCGACTTTTCCACGCATCGCGGGATCGCGCGCCGTCGTCCTTCCTCCTCGGCGGCGCGACGCGCGAAAAAGCCCTCTTCATTATGTCACGTTGCGCCCCACCCGACGGCGCCACCCCGACCTCGGGAGCGCCCGACGCCCCTTTGTGTTGGCTACGCTCCCCGGAAGATCCTCGCGCACCTGGGCCTCTCCCACTCGGAGCAAAGGCCCGGCCCCGTCCCACCAGAGTCCAGCGTCCGAG
>DATECF010000263.1:0-4364 GCA_035287045.1 Gemmatimonadales bacterium
TCGGTGGGCTGCTGGTGCCCCTGGTGCCTCGGCGGGCGAGGCCCGCCTGGCTGCTGGTGCTGCCCGTCGTGAGTGGCGTTCACCTCTGGGCCCTGGCCCCCGCGGGTCTGGTGACGACCTCCTGGCTGGGGCTCGACCTCACGCCGGTGCGAGTGGACGCGCTCAGCCTTCCGTTCGGCGTCGTGTTCCACCTGGCGACCCTGCTCGCGGCCATGTTCGCGATCCATGTGGACGATCTGGTGGAGCAGGCATCTGCCCTGGTCTACAGCGGCGCCGGGATCGCGGCCGTCTTCGCCGGCGACCTGTTGACCCTCTTCGTCTACTGGGAGCTGACGGCCGTCGCCTCCGCCCTGCTGGTCTGGGCCGGTCGGACACCGCAGGCGTATGCCGCCGGGCTGCGGTACCTGGTGATCCAGGTTGCCTCGGGCGCGCTGCTGCTGGCCGGGGCCGTCATCCTGTGGCGCCAGACGGGGTCGCTGGCGTTTGGGGCGATGGACGTGGGCACGCTCGCCGGGGCGCTGGTCTTTGTGAGCTTCGGGATCAAGTGCGCCTTCCCCTTGCTGCACAACTGGCTCCAGGATGCGTACCCGGAATCCACGGTGACCGGGACGGTCTTCCTGAGCGTGTTCACCACCAAGCTCGCCGTGTATGCCCTGGCCCGGGGCTTCGCCGGGACGGACATCTTGATCGGCATTGGCGCGGCGATGACGGTATTCCCGGTGTTCTTCGCCGTGATCGAGAACGACCTGCGACGGGTGCTGTCCTACAGCCTCAACAACCAGCTGGGGTTCATGGTGGTGGGGATCGGGGTGGGCACGGCCACGGCCATCAACGGCACGGTCGCGCACGCGTTCAGTCACATCATCTATAAGGCCCTGCTGTTCATGAGCATGGGGGCCGTCCTCTACCGCACCGGCACCGTCAAGGCCTCCGAGCTGGGCGGCCTGTACAAGTCCATGCCGTGGACCGCGGCGTTCTGCATCGTCGGGGCCGCCTCCATCTCGGGATTCCCGCTGCTGAGCGGCTTCATCAGCAAGTCGTTGATCGTGGACGCGGTGGCCGAGGGACACTACCTCGTGGCGTGGTTTGCCCTGATCTTCGCGTCGGCCGGCGTGTTCCATCACTCCGGCATCAAGATCCCGTTCTTCGCGTTCTTCGCCCACGACTCGGGCATTCGGTGCCGTGAGGCGCCGCTCAACATGCTGGTGGCCATGGGGGTGAGCGCCGCGGCGTGCATCGTGATTGGGGTGGCGCCCGGGCTGCTGTACCGGCTCATGCCGTTTCCCGTGACGTTCCAGCCGTACACCGCCTCGCACGTGTTAGCGCAGACCCAGCTCCTCTTCTGGGCAGGACTGGCCTTCGCGTGGCTGCTGCGTACCGGGCTCTATCCGGCGGACATGCCATCGGTGAATCTGGACACGGACTGGGTGTATCGCCGCCTGGTGCCGCGGGTGATCAACGCCGGCATGGCACGCTGGCGATCGGTCCGCGACGTCGCGGCCGGCTACGCGCGACGCGCCGGAGGACCATTGGCCAGAGGCGTCTCGCTCGGCGTCGGGCCCGACAGCGCGGCGGCCCGCACCTGGGCGACCGGGCCCGCGGTGATGTGGGTGGTGTTCCTGCTCGCGGTGTTCCTGCTGGCCTATTTTCGGAACTGAGCAGCCGATCGACCTTCTGGCCTCACGTTTCCGGAATGCGCAGCGTCACCAGCCAGGTCAACACCAGGATCGCGCCGGCGCCGACGAACGTCACCGCCGGGTCGAGCCGGTCGTACAGCGCTCCAAACACGAACGGACCGGTGAATCGGCCCAGGGCGGAGAACGATTGGGCCGCCCCGAGCATGGTGCCCTGCTCGGTGACGCCCGCGAGCTTGGAGATCAGTCCCGTGACGGCGGGCCCCACCAGGCTGTTGGCGAACCCCAGCACCACCACCCAGGCGTAGAGCGTTCTGGCATCGCCCACGAAGGGCACGATGGCGATGGGGATGGCCATGCCCAGCGTGCCCGCGATCGCGAGCCGGCGATCGCCAAAGCGTTTGGCCAGCTTACCGAAGAAGTACCCCTGCACGGTGGTGGCCACGATGCCGACGATCGTGAAGAACAGGCCCAGCTCGCGCTCGCCCCAGCCGAACCGCGCCTTGGTAAACAGCGGCAACGCCACCATGTAGCCGGAAAAGGCGAACGGGATCATCGCGAACACCACGAACGGCGGACCCAGTGAGGGATCCCGTAGGGCCCGGACCAGGTGGCCCACGTCGAACAGACTCCGGGTGACGCGGTGCTCGAGGTTGAGCGACTCTTGGAGGATGAAGAATGCCGACACGAAGTTCACGGCCGCCAACCCCGCCGCGGCGAACCCCACCGCGGCCGGGCCGCCGTAGTGGCCCGCCAGCCCGCCCAGCGCGGGGCCCACGATGAACCCCAGCCCGAACGCCGCCCCGATCAACCCCATGCCGCGCGAGCGGTCGCGCTGGGTGGTGATGTCCGCGACGTACGCCTGGGCCACCGAGATATTGCCGGCGGCGAATCCCGCCAGGGACCGGGCCAAGAACAGCACCAGGTACGAGCCGGCAAAGGCGAAGACGAGATAACCCGCGAAGCTGAACAGGATAGTCACCAACAGGATGGGCCGGCGGCCCACGCGGTCCGAGAGCCGCCCCAGCACGATGGTCGCCAGGAACTGCATCAGAGAGAAGGTGCCGATCAACGCACCGAACCCCAGGCCGCCCACGCCCAGCCGCTGCGCGTAGAACGGCAGGATCGGGATGATGAGCCCGAACCCCACCAGGTCGATCAAGACGGTGAGGAAGATGACGGCGAGGCGGGACCGGGTCGTGGGCATGACGGCGGGAATCTAACCGGTGGGAAAAGCGAACTGCGTGAGGGGTAAGGGGTGGCCCCCTCACCCCTCACCCCTTACGCTTCTCGCCGTCACCGCTTTGCAAGGGGCCGAAGATGCTCGAGAACCCGGTGGTGGATATCCTGGGATGGCTGGGTGCCGGATGTGTGCTCGTGGCGTACGGACTGGTGTCGGCGGGCCGGGTGCACGGCCGGTCGCCGTCCTACCAGATTCCCAACGCGATCGGAAGCGTGCTACTGACCGTCAACACCTACGTCTATCACGCCTATCCGTCGTCGTTTGTGAATGTGCTGTGGCTGGGAATAGCGGTGTATGCACTGCGAAAGCGGGCGCCTTAAAAGCCCGGCGTAAACGCCCACTGGACGTGCGTACCCCTCCCCCCCAGCGCCCGATTGAACGGATGCACCACGTTCATCTCCGCGATGACGAACCCGAAGAAATTGAACCGGAAGCCCCCTCCGGCCGAGTAGTACGCCTTGCGGTCGCCGTCGAGGAAGAACGGCTTGTCGCCTGACGCTGCGCAGCCGGCCGGGGAGTAGCGGGGCGTGCAGCCCCAGGCCACGCCGGCGTCGGCGAACAGAAACAGGTCCAGCGGCAAGAAGCCAAACGGCCCGCCGGCTCGGAACAGGCCCAGCGGCGGGAACCGCAGCTCCAGGTTGCCCACCAGCATCTTGGTCCCGAACAGGTTGGACAGCTCCGGACAGTCCACCGTCGAGCAGTCCCCGGCCTCGAACGATCTGTACGAATAGCCGCGAACCAGACCGTCGTAGCCCAGGTACAACGGCTGCATGCGGTTGGCTTCGGTGGTATCGGTACCGTAGCGGCCGTAGTGGAGCAGCCGCCCGGCCAGCGTGAACGGCCGCGCCGGCATCACATACTTGCGGTAGTCCGCCAGCACCGTCTGGAAATTCAACGACCCCTGCGTCGTCCCCAGCTCCGCCCGGTAGCGCTGGCCCAGGATCGGCCCGGTGAACGCGAACAGCGAATTATCGTACACCAGCGCGACACTTCCCTGCCCCAGGTTGAGCGCGGGGAACGCGGGGAGCGGGGTCTTGAACTGGTCCACGTGCTCGAACGTCACGGGGTTGAAGTAATCGTCGATCTGCTCGATGTCGTAACTGATGTTGGCATAGCCGACGGTTCCCTCAATCCGCCGCACCCGGCTGAATGGGTAGGCGAAGATCCAGTCTGCCTGGCGGTTGGTTTGCCGGTAGAGCGTGGTCCGCTGGACCGGCAGGACCTGGCCGGTTTCCGGGTGGGGTAGACTGCCGAGCTCGATGTAGCCGATCCGATAGGGGATCTGCTGGAGCGCGACGCCCCAATTCAACCGGTGGTAGGTATTGCTGTAGCCCAGGAGCGCGGAAATGTCCTTGGTGGTGCCCTGGAACTGGACGCCGGTGGCCAGGTTGTGCCCGCCCAGCATGTCGCTCCAGAAGAGCGAGGCGCCGCCGCCGATGTAGGTACCGAACCGGTCGGCGCCGACGGCCAACGACGGCTGGCTGATG
>DATECF010000264.1:0-2071 GCA_035287045.1 Gemmatimonadales bacterium
TGGACCGAGTGGCCGCGGTCGCCAGGTCCCATCCACGGGTCGAGGTGCGGGCGGAGGCGGTTCAGACCTTCGCCGACCACGCCGAGCCCGAGGCCGCGGTCCGGTTCCTGAAGCCGCTGGCCCAGGGCGCCGACCAGCAGGAGGTTCGCTGGGAAGCGCTGGAAGCGTTGGGGGACCTGTCCGACGGCGCCGGGATCGAGGCCATCATCGACATCGTGCGCGCGACGTCGGACCGCGAGACGCTGCGCAAGGCCATTGACGTCCTGGGCGACAGCGACGATCCGCGCGCGATCGCGGTGCTGGGGGACCTGATCCGGCGACCGCGCTAGGAACGGCGGGACCTCCGAACGTCCCCCGAATGTCCCCAAAACGCCCCTTCCCTGTCCCAGGAACGCCCTAGCGCAGGCCCGCTGCCGGTGTAACCCTACCCCTACCGTACGCGCGGGCCCTCCTGCCCGCGCGCATGGGCGGCTGCCCTCTCGTGACGACGGTGGTTTCGAGCATGATCGCGGATCTGCACACCCACTACCCGATGCACCTGATCGAGCAAAGCACGCTGGACCGGATGCGGCGCTTCCGGCGCTCCCCGTCGCTCGACTGGTTCCGGGTCTTGATCCTGCGGCTCGCCAACCTGATCGCCAACTACGAGCACGGGAAACCCGCGGTCACCATCGAGAACCTGCGCACCGGGAACGTGGGCGTGGCGCTGTCGGTGCTGTACTCGCCGTTCTCGGAGATGGACCTCGACAAGCCGTACGGCGCGCCCCCGTCTCCCGGCTACATCAACGAGGTGATCAACCAGCTGTCGATGGTGGAGCGGGACATCGCGACCAGGCACGCCGGACAGGCCACGGTGGCGCGCACCCAGAACGACCTGCAGATCGCCCTGGCGCAGGGCCAGGTGGCGCTGGTCCACTGCGTGGAGGGCGGATTCCATGTGGGAGCGACGCCGGCGGCGGTGCGAGACAACGTCCACCTCCTGGCCCGCCGCGGGGTGGCGTACATCACCCTTGCGCATCTCTTCTACCGGGGAGTGGCGGCCAACGCGCCGGCCCTGCCCTTCATGGCGGATTCGCTCTATCGCCTGCTCTTCCCCCAGCCCAACGAGCCGCTGAGCGAGCTGGGCAAGGAGATGATCCGGGCCATGGTGGACGAGCACGTGCTGATTGACGTGACCCACATGAGCGACCCCGCCACCGGCGCCACGCTGGCCCTGCTGGACGAGCTCGATCCCGCACGGCAGGTGCCGGTCATCGCGAGCCACGCGGCGTGCGAGTTCGGCAACATGGAGTACAACCTTTCGGATCGGCAGGTCGAGGCCATCGCCAGGCGGCGCGGCGTGATCGGACTGATCGCGGGTACGCACTATATGGCTCCTGGGACGGCGAAGCCCCAACCTCGGACGTTCGATGACACCATGGACGTGATGTTCGCGCACATCGATCGGATCCGGCAGGTGACCGGCTCGCACGACCACGCGGCGCTCGGGTCCGACCTGGATGGTTTCATCAAGCCCACCCTGCCCGGACTCGGCAGCCCGGCCGGGTTCGCCGAGGTGGAGCAGCGGCTGACACGGAAATACGGCGCCACCGTGGCCCAGCAGATCTGCTCCGGCAACGCGATGCGGGTGCTGGGCTACTGGGGGCGGTGAGCCCGTGCTCCTGCGCGGCCTGCTGCTGGCGTCGCTGGTCGCGACCCCCCGGCTCGACGCCCAGCTCAACGGGGTGCCGGTCTGGCCCGTGGGCCTGCCGGTGCCGAATGCGCCGCCGCTGGACCTGATCGCGGCGGTTCACACCACGTCCGGCGATGACTTCGTGAACCTTGCCACGGAGGCCGACGCGGGCGTGACGTTGGGGATGGACTACGCCTTGGGCCCGCGGCTCACCCTCCGGGGGCTCCTGGGCGCCATTCACCGCGACGTGGCGCTCGGCCAACGACGCACCGAATTTCAAGGCGCGGCACTCATCGGCGTGAACCTCATCCAGGAGTACCTGGCCTCCGGCGAGAATGAGGTAGGCGCGTCGGTGCTGGGAGGCTACGGCTACGGCACGCTCCCCGATGGCGGTGAGAA
>DATECF010000265.1:0-6176 GCA_035287045.1 Gemmatimonadales bacterium
GATGGCGCGGTGCAAGTTTTGGGAGTGAAAGAGCCCCCGACCGGCGTGTGGGTCCGGTGGCCGGGCGGCGCGGAGACTGAAGTGCCGGTAGGGGCCGGCGCCCGAGAGGTGACGATACCGATGGACGGCCGAGCCGCACGACGGCAGGACGGAAGGCCATGACGGCACGCACGGTGATAGCAGCGCTGGTCGCATTGCTCCCGCTTGGGTGTGCCCCACGCACCGCCGAGTGGCATCAGGAGAACGGTTATCGCTGGCGTGAGCTGCCGGTGCCCCGTCGCGGCCGCGATGGCTTCCGCGAGATGCTCCCGGCCCAAACCGGCATCGCGTTCGCCAATCGGGTGACCGAGGCGCAGGTGCTGGAGAACGAGCACGTCCTGAACGGCTCCGGCGTGGCGATCGGTGACGTGGACGGGGACGGCTTGGCGGACATCTACCTCGCCCGGCTCGACGGCCCCAACGCGCTGTACCGAAATCTGGGTGGCTGGCGGTTCGAGGACGTGGCGGCGCAGGCGGGCGTCGCGGCCACGGACCGCTTCTCCACCGGCGCCGCGCTGGCGGACACCGACGGCGACGGCGACCTCGACCTCCTGGTGACGTCGTTGGGCGGTGCCAACGCGCTCTTTGTCAACGACGGCACGGGCCGGTTCACCGAGACCGATGCCGGGCTGGCCTCGGGGCTGGGCAGTACCACGATCGCGCTGGCCGACACCGACGGTGACGGAGACCTGGACCTCTACGTCGCGAACTACAAGGTGCGGTCGGTCAGGGATATCTACGATCCGCAGGTCCGCGCCTTCGACCAGGTGGTCCGCCAGGTGGGTGGTCGGTACGAGATCAAGCCGCAATTCCGAGAGCATTACGGCCTGGTGACGCAGAAAGACCGGCTGATGCGGTTCGAGTACGGCGAGCCGGACAGGTACTATCACAACGACGGGACCGGCCGGTTCGTCGAAGTCCCCTTTACCGGCGGAGCGTTTCTGGACCAGGCTGGCCGGCCACTCGCCGCCGCCCCGGCGGACTGGAGCCTGGCGGCCCGGTTCTCGGACGTGGACAACGACGGCGATCCCGATCTCTACGTCTGCAACGATTTCGAGAGCCCCGATCTCCTCTGGATCAACGAAGGGACGGGACGCTTCCGCCTGGCCGGCTCGCTGGCCCTGCGGACCACCAGCCAGTCGGCCATGGCGGTGGACTTCTCGGACGTGGACCGCGACGGCGACGTGGACATTCTCGAGGTGGACATGCTCGACCGCCACACCGGCCGGCGGAAAACGCAAACGCCGCCGGTGGCGCCCGAGCAGCTCGGCATGGGCGAGATTGAGGCCCGCGTGCAGCAGCCCCGGAACACGCTGTTCATCAACCGGGGCGATGGGACCTTCGCCGAGGCCGCGTACTACGCGGGGCTCCAGGCGTCCGGGTGGTCGTGGTCCGCCTTGTTTCTCGATGTGGACCTGGACGGCTACGAAGACCTGCTGATCGGCACCGGGCACGCGTACGATTTCCTGGATTCGGATACCCAGAACCGGATCCAGACGTCGCGCATCGGCACCGAGTGGCGGGAGACCCGGCTGTTGTTTCCCAAGCTCGACCTGCCCAACCAGGCGTTTCGAAACCGTGGCGACATGACGTTCGAGCCCATGGAACAGGGTTGGGGCTTCGGCCTCGAGGCCGACGTGTCGCACGGCATGGCGTCCGGCGACCTGGACGGTGACGGCGATCTGGATGTGGTGATCAACCGGCTGGGCCGTCCCGCAGCGGTGTTCCGGAATGACGGCACCCGGCCGCGGGTGGCGGTGCGGCTCCAGGGCCGCGCGCCCAACACCCGGGGGATTGGCGCCAAGATCACGTTACGGGGCGGGGCCGTGCCGGCGCAGACCAAGGAAGTGACGGCGGGCGGGCTGTACCTCTCGAGCGCCGAGCCGCTCGTCACGTTCGCGGCCGGCGAGGGCCGGGATCTCTCGCTGGTGGTCGAGTGGCGTAGCGGTGCGCGGAGCGGGGTGAACGCGGTTCAGCCGAATCGGCTGTACGAAATCGAAGAGCCGGTGGTGGCCGCGGAGGCGCAACCCCTCGCCACCGTGGACATCATGAAGGCGCCGTACTTCGCGGATCTCTCCGGGCAGCTCAACCACACCCACCGCGAGCAGAGCTACAACGACTTCGGGCGCCAGCCGCTCCTGCTCAATCGCCTGAGCGAGCTGGGACCCGGTGTCACCTGGTACGACGTGGACCGCGACGGCGATGAGGACCTGTTGGTGACCAGCGGCCGCGGCGAGCGGCTGGCGCTGTTCCGGAACGAGCGGGGCCGACTGGTGCCGGCATCGTTGCCTGCCGGGGTCGCGACCATGGATCAGACCACGGTGCTGGCGATGCCGGACGGGAAGGGCGGCACCGCGCTGTTGCTGGGCCAGATGAACTACGAGGCCGAGAGCCCTGCGGCCGCCCGCGCCGCGGCGGCGGTGGTCCGCCTTGACCTCGGCCCCGGCGCGAGGATTTCCACGGCCGTGCCGGGCGCGGAGAGCAGCACCGGCCCGTTGGCGCTGGCCGACTATGACCGGGACGGCGCCCTCGACCTGTTCGTGGGCGGACGGGTGCTACCCGCCCGGTACCCAGTGCCGGCGTCCTCGCGGCTCTTCAGCAACCAGGGCGGCCGGTTCGTCCCGGATACCGTGAACCAGGAACTGCTTTCGGAGATTGGACTGGTGTCGGCGGCGGTGTTCTCGGACCTCGAGGGCGACGGCGACCCGGACCTGCTGCTGGCGCTGGAATGGGGACCCATCAAGGTCCTGGTGAACGAGGGCGGCCGGTTCTCGGACGCCACCGCCGCCCTGGGGCTCGACCGATTCTCCAGCCGCTGGAACGGCATCACCACCGGCGATTTCAACGAAGACGGTCTCCCGGACATCGTGGCCACGAGTTGGGGACGGAACACGAGGTTCAGGCCGGACAGTGCGCACCCAGTCATGCTGTATTACGCGGACTTCGACGGCAACGGCACCATGGACGTCGTGGAGGCCCAGTACGACGCCCGGCTCAAGGCCGTGGCCCCGCTTCGAGGCTTCCTCGGTCTCACCATGGGGATTCCGGACGTGGGTCGACGCATCGGCAGCTTCCGGGCCTACGCCGACGCGAGCGTGCGTGACGTGTTAGGGCCGGCGGCCACCGGGGCATCGGTGCTCCAGATGAACGGCCTGGCGCACACGCTGTTCTTGAGCCGTGACGGCGGCTTCGACGCGGTGGAGCTTCCCGGAGAGGCCCAGCTTGCACCCGCGTTCTACGCCGGCGTCGCGGACTTCAACGGCGACGGGCACGACGACCTGTTCCTGACGCAGAACTTCTTCTCCACCGAGGTCGGGACGCGCTACGATGCCGGGCGCGGGTTGTGGCTGTCCGGCGATGGACGGGGCGGGCTCACGCCGGTAGCGGGCGGTGTGTCGGGCGTGAAAGTGTATGGGGATCAACGGGGCGCCGCGCTGGCGGACTTCGATGCGGATGGGCGAGTGGACCTGGTGGTGTCGCAGAACGCCAATCGGACCGTGCTGTATCGAAACCGCGGTGGGAAGCCCGGGCTTCGGGTGAGGCTCATCGGCACGCCCGAAAACCCCCACGCCTTTGGCGCCACCCTTCGGCTGGTCTATGGCGGTGAACGTGGCCCGGGGCGCGAGGTCCACGCCGGGTCGGGGTACTGGTCGCAGGACGGTCCGGTGCAGGTGCTGGGGATGCGGCAGCAGCCCACGGCGGTCTGGGTGCGGTGGCCCGACGGCGGGGAAGCCACCGTTGCGGTGCCCGAGGGCGCGCGGGAGCTGGTAGTGACGGCCGCGGCGCGCTGAAGCTCAGCCGCCGGGCGGGAGGTACCCCTCCGTGGCCAGGCGATGCCCGGACATCCTGTGGGCGTCAGCGGGCATTTCGTGGACGCCTGTGGCGTCTATCCATACGTTCAGGAAGTTGAACGCGGCGCAGACCGTGATGGCGTCGTAAAGCGCCTCGTCCGACCAGCCGGCGGCCCTGGCTTCGTCCACGTCGGCCCGCCGGATCTGGTTCGAGGCCCGGTTCACCTTCTCGATGAAGGCGAACAGCGCTTGTTCCCGGGGCGGCAGGGGCGCGCTCTGGTAGTCACGCAGGACGGCCTCCACCAGGGCGGGATCGCCCAGCAGCTCCGCCGCGACCGCGGCGTGGGAGCTGAGTCAGAAGGGGCACGCGTTCCGGTGCGAGGTGAAGGCGGCGATCAGCTCCCGGAGTCCGGGGGAGAGCGGGGACGGCCCGCGCATCACGCCGTGGAGGAAGCGCTCCAGGTGCTGCGTCTGGTCCGGCTTGAATCTGAAGAGATGAAGAATCTGCGGGACCGTGACACCGGCCGCCTGCATCTGCCGGATGATCTCGGCGCGAGCGCTTGGCTGATCGTTGCACTCGACGTCGCGGAGGAACATGGGTTCCACCGATGCGCCTGCTTGTGAGGGGATGGCGCCAATATAGGTTGGCCGGTTGCCGGCGCCACCCCGTTTTGCTACGTTGGCGCCTCAGAACCCTGGGAGGCCTGTGATGAAATCGACCGGGACCCTCGCGGCGGTGACCCTGATCGTGGCGGCCACGATCGCCGCCGGCTGCGCCGCCTCGCCTCCGGTGACCGGTCAGTTTGTCGAGCGTTGGCTGGACAAGATGTATGCCCTGGTGCGCCTGGAACGCCTGGCGCCGCCGCTGGCGGCTCGGGTGTACGCGTACGGCGCCGTGGCGTTGTATGAAGGACTCGCCCCCGGTTCGCCCGAGCTTCGCACGCTGGCCGGTCAGCTCAACGGGTTGCGCGAGCTGCCGCGCCCTGAGGCGGGCGGCCGGTACGATTGGCCCATCGTCGCGGCCCGGGCCGAGGTCGTCGTACTCAGGGAGATGTTCAGCGGCGGTTTCCCCGCCACGATAGCCGCAATCGAGGAGCTGGGCGATTCGTTGATCGGCGCCCGAGTCACTGCCGGCGTGCGTGAGGGCGTGCGGGATCGGTCGGTCACCCACGGGGAGGCGCTGGGAAATGCGATCGTCGCCTGGGCCAATGGCGACGGTTTCCTGGAGACCCGGACGCGTCCCTTCACTATCCCGGCGGGCCGCGGGTACTGGGTGCCGACGGGCACCGCAGAGGAGTTCCGCGCTATCTCGTTGTCCCGCGCCACGGACCTGGTGCAGCTGGAAGATCCCACTTCGCGCCTGAATGCCGGCACCGCCAGCGAGCGGATGCTCTTGGCCAATCGTCCCAAGGGGCCGGGCTCGGAACGCGTGACGACCGCGCACCCGCTTCGTCCCATGGAGCCCTACTGGGCCACGCTGCGGCCGTTCGTGCTCAAGGCCTCCGACGAGTGCCGCCCGCCGGCCCCGGTGGCGTATTCGGAGTCCCGTGGCTCGGAGTTCTACCGGCAGGCCAGGGCGGTGCAACGCGCGCTGGACGATTCAGTGAACGTCCGGAAGAACACGGCGCTCTACTGGGATGACAGTCCCGGCAAGACGGGAACACCGGCCGGGCATTGGGTCGGCATCATGAGCAACGTGGCCGAGCAACAGTCGCTGGACGCGTACCGTGCTGCGGAAGTCTATGCCGTGCTGAGCATCGCCGTGGCCGACGCGTTCATCTCCTGCTGGGAAGAGAAGTACCGGAGCATGGTGATCCGGCCGGTGACCTACATTCGCCGGGTCATGGACGACGACTGGGACGCGTTCCTCGTCACACCGCCGTTCCCGGAATACAGCTCGGGACACTCGGTACAGTCCGCGGCCGCGGTCACGGTGTTGGAAGCCCTGCTAGGAGATAGCGTGCCGTTCGTGGACGACATCCACGTGAGCATCGGCCAGGCCCCGCGGCGGTTTCCGTCCTTTCGTGCAGCGGCCAATGAGGCGGCGACGTCGCGGCTGTACGGTGGGATCCATTACCCGATGGCCATCGAGCACGGCATCACGCAGGGGAACTGCGTGGGGCAGAGGGTGCTGGAGCGGGTGCGGACCAGACGGTGACGCCGGCGTCGAACGTCACCGCCTAGCGCCAGGTACTGCCGGTCCCTTCCTCCAGCCAGGTAAACTCGTTGGCCAGGACTCGCTGCGCCGCCCGATAGACCGCCACGTCGTCGTTGTCGAACAGGCGGTCGAACCGCTCGGCGATGCGGCGGCGCCCGATGCGGCAGAAGAGATCCGCCAGGTAGGTC
>DATECF010000266.1:0-2622 GCA_035287045.1 Gemmatimonadales bacterium
GCTGCCCACGAACGAGGTGCCTGATTGGTCGCTGACCAGCGCAAACGGCTTGATCCGCAGATTGCGGCCGGCGCGAATGTTCTGGATGCCGTCGAGCGTCCCCGCTTTGGACATCCGATGGACGGGGTCCTTCCGATCCACCGGGGCCCAGTAGGCGTCCTCATTCTTGCGCCGGATGCGCCGTACCAGGTTCATGCCCCACACCTGGTTCCTTTTCGCGGGGTCGAACCGCAGCGTGGTCCACGGAATCGCGATCTCCACGGTCCAGCCCGAGTCAGCCACGATGGTCTTGATCTCAACCAGCCCCCGCCACGCGAAGTCCTCCTGGCGGCTGTCGTTGAAGGTCTGGCCGTCGCGGTAAGCTCCCCGCGGGTTCACCAGGAACATGAACGAGTTCTGTCGGTCGAGGAACGGGTCCAGGGTCACGCCGAAGACGTCCGAGTCGCGGGTCGAGCCGCCGGGGAAATCCTGCTCCAGGCTCAACACGGTGAGGTGGTTGGGCTCGGACTCGTAACAGACAGCCCCGATGTAGAGCCGGCGCTCATCGTACAGGATTCGGACCGTGGTCCGCTCGGTCGCCGGATAACCCGCGCGGGGCTGGGACTGAATGAAATCGGTGATGGGCGTGGCGGCGTCCCAGGCGGGTTCGTCGAGCCGGCCGTCGATGGTTAGCCGCCCGCTGGTGGGGGTGGCGTGGGCCAGCGGGCGCGGAGCCGTTTCCACGTCGATCGGCCAAGTGCCCCGCCGTGGCTGGGGCGGGTCTCCGCCCGACTCTTGGCCGCGAGCCGGGATCGCGAGGACGGCGCACAGCGCCACCGGAAGCAACCAGGGTCTGGGCATTCCCACCAAATCTAACCCGAGACGCGTTGGACGCGGAGGACGGTAAAGCGCAGCGACCCGCCGACCGAGGCCGGCGGGTCGCTCCACGTGCGGCACTACCACCAGCGGGGCCGCAGCCCTACTTACGAGCAGGTACCCAGGTAGTGGCAGTTGGTCTGCTTCTCATCCCTCCCCACCGGGAAACACAGCGATCGCTGCTTGGGCACCGTCATGGACTCCAGCTGCTCCCAAACGCCGTCGCCGTTGGTGTCCCGCCAGACGCCATCGAACGTCGTACCCGGCGTGCCGGCGGCGGTCCAGCGCGAGAGATCCCCCAGCCGTCGCGCCTCGAGCCAAAGCTCCAGGGCGCGTTCACCCTTGAGGGCGGTCCACGCTTCCGTCAGCGTCCCCACCGGAATCGCGGGGAGACTCAGGTTGGTGCGCCGCTGGTTCATGAAGCCCACAGCCTGGGCAACCTGGCCGCGAACCAGCGCTTCCTCCGCCTGGATCAGCCGCATCTCCCACCCACTGGAGAAGGCAACCGCGGAGGTCCGCGCCGGATACTTCTGCTGCGGGAAGTGGGGGACGTTGCCACCGAACTTCCCCACCGCCGCGTCGCCCAGCTCCGCCAACCGGACCGTCTGGCCTACCGCATGGGCGGAATTCAGAGGGGTTCTGAGCGTGAACGTGTTGCCGCTCACTGAGACGATCTGGTTGACTTCTCTGGTGCCGGTCGTGGCGCTGGGCACATCCACCACGAGCCAGGCTTCGGCCCGAGCGCCGGTCCCGAGCGCCGAAGCGCTCGCCACCGTCAGGGAGGTCGCACCCGGCGCCGTCGCCGTCGCCACTGTCGTGCTGGCAGTCCCCAGCCGCAGCAGCCAGCTAACACGGGTGTCGGCCGGTGTGGTCCGGTTGTACCGGTCGTAGTAGGTGGCCCACTGGGTGTGGGCCTTGTACGGTTGGGTGGCCTGCGCGTGATACAGCCCGTTGTACTGGTCCTGGGCCTGGTCCGAGAACGGCAGCACCCACCGGAAGGTATTGGACGTCACGGCCGCGGCATCGGCCGCCGCGGTGGCCCAGGTGGCCGCATTGTTGGCGTTGAACGTGGCGAGGTCCGCTCGCACGGAGGCCCGGCCAGCCAGGGCCGCCAGTGCCACGTTGGTCTTCCCGGCCGCGGTGGCAATCCGGTTGGCCTCGTTGAAGTACCCCTCCGCCCGGGTGAGGTACACGGTGCGGGCCTCCTCCGGCCCACCGTCAATCACCGCGTTGCAGAAGTTCTCGCCCATCAGGCGGTTGGCGTACCCGGCCCAGAGATTGGCCGTGGCGAACAGGCTGTCCTCGGGCGAGAGGATGGTGGTCAACCGCCGGATGGCATCTTCGGCCACCCAGCGCGCCCGGGACGCTTGGTTCCAGCTGTAGGACTGGATGTCTTCCTCCAGCCGCCCGTCCTGGACTTGGGTGTTGATGCCAAAGCTGCCGGTGGATCCGGCTGGGTTGATCTCGAAGGTGATGGCCGCCACGTAGTACAGGACGTCGCCCTGGTTTGCCTGGATGCTGTTGGCCAGGGCGCGCTGGGCGCCGGTGACGATGGCCCGGCGGGCCGTGAGCTCGTTGAGGAAACGGTCCTCTACGGGACCGGGATTGGTCACAGTGAAATCGCAACCGAGGAAGGCGACACCCAGCAGGGCCGCCCACCTCAGGGAGTTCCGGCTCTGACGTATGGTCATGACGCCCTCCTCAGAATGCCATGCGCAGCGACACGGTCACGGTCGCCGGCGGCGGAACATGCTCCGTGATGGAGCG
>DATECF010000267.1:0-20483 GCA_035287045.1 Gemmatimonadales bacterium
TTCCGCCGGTAGCGTCCATCCGGCGCCGCCTCACCGCTTGAACCCCGCCACCACCCCAAACGGCGCCCGCCGCCACGGGACATCCACCCGGAACCCGGCCGACCCGAGCAGCTCCATCTCTACCGCCAGGGGCAAGTAGCGATCCTCCCTGGCCCAGGCGGCGAAGTACGCCCGCGTCTCCCGCGCCGAGTACCACTGGCGGAGGTGCGCCCGCCAACGGGCCATCTCCGCCCGCCGTGACGCCGTTGCCCCGGACAGAAACGCGTCGCCCGAAGCCAACACCCCGCCCCGACGCAACGCCTGGAAGCACCGCCGATACAGCCGCCGCTTGGCCGGAACCGAATGGACGTGGTGCAACGCCAGCGTCGCCACGATCGCGTCGCATGTGGGCAAGGGAACCCGGGCAAAGTCCCCGGCCACGAACCGGTGGCCGCCGTGCTGCTTGCCCAATCGCCGCGCCGCCACCGCCAGCATCTCCGGATCCCGGTCAAGGCCCAACACCGAAGCGCGCGGCGCGACTTTCAAGCAGCGGGCCGCCAGCGCCCCGGTGCCGATTCCTAGGTCCACGACCAGCGGCCGGCGCGCGCGCGCGAGCGCCACCACGCCCGCGACCGCGCTCAGCAACTCCTCATAGTACGGAATGAAGGTGCGAATCCGGCGGTCGTACTCCGGCAGCCGGATCTTGAGGTGCTCAGCCACGGAAGTCACGCGGACTACGATGGGGGCCCGGACGGCGACTCGGGAAGGTCGCTCCGCGCTGCCCGAGCCAGGCCGCCATCCGCCGTCCGCAGCTCGGCGGCCGGCCGGCCCAGGTCCACCGGCGAGCGCGCCGCCACCCTGGCGAAGACCTGGCTGGCCAGCGGTCGGGCGACTTCACGCTCCAGGATCTGCTCGATGTACTCAGTCAGCGTCAGGCCGAGGGCGCTCGCTCGCTTCACCAGCTCGTGGTGCAGCCGCTCGGGGACGCTCCGGACCTGGATCATCCTGGTCTTCCTCATGAAAGCAACGTTGCGCATGCGCCGCGCATGCGCAATCACGGCAAGGGCTAACCTAGTCAATTCCGCAGTGGTCCACCTAGGCAACGTATTGCGCTCCGCGGGCCCCCTCCCCACATCTAACCCATCCTCCGGCCCCCTTTAGGACCACGCCATGACCGCGCCCGCACCCGCCACCGCTTCCCTGTCCTGGCCGCCGCCGGCCCTCGAGTCCATTCACGGGAGGCTCTGGCCCGCCATCGCCGTCCTGGCGTTGGCCGACATCGTCCTGGTCCCGCCGCTCCTGCTGAGCCTCGGCACCCATCAACCCATCGGCAGCCTGGGCCCCTTCGGCGACGCCTTCTGGGTGCCCCTGGCCACTTCGTTCCTGGGCTCCATCCTGCTCATCGCCGGCCTGTGGCGCTTGGCGCGCCTGCTCCGCGGCGCCCGCACCGCCGCCCGGGCCGGTCACGCCCGGCGCACCATCCTGATGGTGTTGGCGGACGAGCCGCGCGACTCCGGTTTCCTCTTGACCGGGGCCCGCGCCTTCGCCTCGCTCGGGGCCACCGAGCGGGACACCATCCTCGCCGCCCGGACGCTGACGGCCGGCTTGAGTCTCGCCGCGGTGCTGCTCGCGCCGTTGGGACTCACGCTCTCCATTCTGCTGGGGCGTCTCACGATTTCGGGAGAGGGCTTCCTCTGGCCGCTGGCCCTCTGGGTCCCGCTGGCCGCGGGCGCGGGCGCGGTGCTGGGCGCCGCCGCGGCGCGGGCGCTGGCCGCGAGCGCCAAACGCCAAGCCTCCGGCACCGGCGCGGCCGACGCCTCGCTCCCCACGGCGGTGGCCGAGTGGCACGCCGGCCTGATCGCGCTCCGGCCCGACCGGGCCTCGCGGTTGGTGCCGGCGGCCCGGCCTCGAGCCTTTGGACTGGGCGCCGCGGGCGCGCTGCTGCTCGCCGTCGCCGTGGTGATCCCGGTGGCGGCCCTGGTGGTGGGCGGGACCATCGGCTCCATCCTGGCGTCCATCGCCACGCCCAACTTCAGCGCCACCAACGTCCGGATTGCCGCCGCCGCGCCGCTCCGCCGGTTCGTGGTGGCGCCGGACCCGTCCATCTCGCCGGACGCAGCCGGGCAGGCGCTGCACGCCCTGCTCTCGGTGGGTCAGACCGACGCGGAGCGAACCGCGCCGCAGCGCACCCCGGTGCGGAGCTATCCGGAGCCCTGGTTCCACACCGATCCCGCGGCGCCCAGCCTCCGCGGCGCCTCGTGGGTGGATTCGTTGTTCGGCCCCGGTTCCCGCACCGCGGCGCGGACGGCGTATCTCCGCCGGGTGGCCGCCCATCCCGCCCACGCGGAGTTCACCACCGTGGCGCGGGCGCAGACGGCGGACGTGATCGGCACCCGCTACCAGCTGCCCTTTGGACCGGGCGTCACCTTCGTCACCCTGCCCATCCCCCGCTTTGGCGGCATCCGGCTGGGCGGGCGCGCCCACCTGGCCCGGGCGGCGCTGGCGCTGGCCGACGGCCGGCCGGCCCAGGCGGAGGAGGGCATCCGCGAAGTGATCTCGGTGGGATTCCGGCTGCTGGACGACGGCCCCACGCTGATTGACAACCTGATCGGCGTGGTGTTGGCGGGGATGGGCGGCGACGCGCTGGAAAGGTTCTACCGCGCCACCGGCCGGAGCGCCGACGCGGAGGCGCTCGCGTGGGTGCGCACCGAGGCGCGCGGCGCCGCCGAGTACGCGGTGGCCGGCGGCCGCGCGGCGTTCGGGGTCGAGGCCAGTCTCCGGACCATGCCCCGCCTGGTGCTGGATTCGACCCAGGCCAAGGGGCTCCGCTTCGAGTTCTTTGGCTGGACCTCGGTGTTCGCGCCCTGCGCCAACATCAAGGCGCTGGCGTTTGGGCCCGGCGTGGCCTACGCCGAGTGGCTGGAGTCGGCGCGCGCGGGGCTGGTGCGGCGGCCCAGCGACGAGGCGTTGCTCGAGTTGATGCTCAAGGGGCCGTTCGGGACCGGCCGCTGCGTGGGCCTGTGGGGAGGATTGCGGACCATCGGGCAGATGCGGTAACGGGCAGGCGGACAGGCGGTCAGGCGGTTCGCGAGCAGGTCGCCGGCGGTGGGTCCCCGGAGAACGCGTTCAGGTCGTGAGGACCTGACTCAACGCAACGGTCCGGTCGCCTCACGAACTGCAGCGGCCGAAGGGACGCACCACGGGCAACTTGCTGCTGGTGACCTCGGAGGGGACTCAGGTTCGCGCCGGCCGCGACGACGGCCTACTTTTGGGGCCATGCCTCCAATGGATCGACGGGTGTTCCTGCGTCACTCGGCCGCGTACACCGGCGGCGCGGTCGCCGGGTTGGCGGCGCTCAACGCGTTCGCCGCCGCCTGCGCCAGGAACGGCGGGACGCCGGCCGAGCGGCCCGAGGCGGGGCCCGGCACCGGCGGGTACGGGCCGCTCCGCAACGCGGGTCCCGAGCTGGCGCTCCCGCGGGGCTTCACCTACCGCGTCATCGGCATCGAGGGCTCCCGGATGTCGGACGGCAACCCCACGCCGGGCCGCCACGACGGCATGGCGGCCTTCCCGCTCCCCAACGGCAACATCCGGCTCATCCGCAATCACGAAGTGGACAACGCCCCGCGGGACGGCGCCGCGGTGGGCGATCCGGCGATGGCCTACGACCGCGGCGCCGGCGGCGGCACCGTCTCGCTGGAAGTGCACCCGGAGACCCGCGAGCTGATTCGCGACTTCATGAGCTTGAACGGCACCTGGCGCAACTGCGCCGGCGGGCCAACGCCGTGGGGCTCGTGGCTGTCGTGCGAAGAGGCCTTCTTCGGCCACGAGTCCGGCTTCGGCACGCGGCACGGTTACATCTTCGAGGTGCCGGTGGCGCGCGAGCGGCTCGAGCCCACCGAGCCGCTGGTCGCGATGGGGCGGCTGGTGCACGAGGCGGTCGCCGTGGATCCGGCCACCGGCATCGTGTACCAGACCGAGGACCAGAACGTCGCCGGCTTCTATCGCTTCATTCCCCATCGGCCCTTCCTGAACGGCCAGCCGGGGGATCTTCGCGCGGGCGGGAGGCTCCAGATGCTGGCGATCGCGGGGCGCCGCCGGTACGACACGCGCACCGGGCAGCGCGCCGGCCGGATCCTGCCGGTCACCTGGGTGGACATCGCCGAGCCGGACCCCCAGGGCGGGCCCGAGTTGGTCAACGCCGTGTTCCGGCAGGGCTACGATCAGGACGCCGCGGTGTTCGCCCGGCTCGAGGGCTGCTGGTACGGCGACGGCAACATCCACATCGTCTCCACCAGCGGCGGCAACGCCGAGCTGGGGCAGGTGTGGCGGTATCGGCCCGTGGGCCCCGACGGGGGCGAGCTGATGCTGGTGTTCGAGTCACCCCACCGGTCGGTGCTGAACCGTCCCGACAACATCTGCGGGAGCCCCAAGGGCGCCCTGGTGCTGTGCGAGGACGCCAACGACAGCCGGCAATACGTTCGCGGCCTCACCCCCGACGGGAAGGTCTTCGACATCGCGGCCAACATCGCCAACGCTTCCGAAGTGGCGGGCGCCACCTTCTCCCCGGACGGCCGCACGCTGTTCTTCAACATCCTGGGCGACATCGCCCGCGGGGCCCCGGGCATGACGCTGGCCGTCTGGGGGCCGTGGGAGCGGGGCGCGGTCTAACGGCGCTTTAGCGCAATGTCGCGAGCCAGATGTCGGCCTCGGTCACCCGGCGGGAGAAGTAGATGGCGCGCCCGTCCCGGGTCATCTGGGGCGGGGCAATCACGTCCCGGGTCACTTCGAAGACCCGGCGCACCTGCCGGGTCTGCGCATCCACCACGTAGAACGCCTTCCCCCCAGACACGAACAACACCCGCCGGCTGTCCGGCAGCCACACCGGCCACTGCCCGAAGTCCGTGAGCCGCTGGTACCGCTGCGTGGCGAAGGTGTAGATCACGATCCCCCGATCCAGCGCGCCGATCATCCCGGCCAATCGCCTGCCGTCCGGCGACCACGAATGCGGCCCGAACGGCGCCAGCGAGTCCGGCGGCGCGGGAAGGGTCTCCGGCTGCTGCTCGCGCCACGGGCGATGGGGATCGAACACAAAGGTCAACCCGCTATCGGACCGCGTGTTCGCGGCGAGCATGCGTCTGGCGTCCGGCGACCACACGGCGTACGCCACGTTGTCCGGCACCTCGGTCACCTGCGCCAGCCCGCTGCCGTCGGGCCGGATCTTCCAGATCTGGAGCGGGCCGCTGCGGTCGGAAAACGTCGCGATCCAGTTGCCGTCCGGCGACCAGCGCGGCACCCGATCCGACGCGCTGTCCCCGGTGAGCTGCCTGGGCCTGCCCGTCCCGTCCGAGCGCGCCACATAGAGATGGCCCTCCGGGTCCACCAGCGAGTAGAACACCACCTGCTGCCCGTCCGGTGACGGGTCCGGGTTGGCCCAGCGCTGCGAGCCCCGCGTGACCCACTCGGGCTCGCCCACCACCACGCCGCGCGCCGGATCGAAGGTCGCGCGCTGGATGTTGGTGGTGACCAGCACCGAGCTGTACGCCAGCTGTTTGCCGTCCGCCGAGACGCTGACGTGGGCCAGGGAGGTGGCGGGCGTGGTGATGGGCTCGGGGTCGTCCAGCGGGCGGCCGGATTCCTCGTCGATGCGGACCCGCCAGAGGTTCATGGCGCCGCCACGGTCGCTCACGAAGTAGAGATACCGGCCGTCCGGCGACCAGGCCGGGCTCCAGTTCCGGGTGGTGCCGCCGGTGACCGCCGACGGCTCGCCCCCGTCCACCGGCACGGTCCACACGTGACCCTGAGCCACCTGGGCCAGCCGCTGGAGGAACGCGATCCGCCGGCCGTTGGGCGACCAAGCCGGGAGCGCCGCGTCCGCCACCGGCACCCGGCGGGTCTCGCCGGTCCGCAGGTCGGCCACCCACAGCTGGCCTCGGGTCTCGGAGTTCTGCGGATTGAGGTCCACGTTTTCCGTGACCATGGCGAGCCGCGTGCCGTCCGGACTCCAGGCCGGCCGGTAGCCGAAGCTGGTGATCCGCCGCAGGGCCTCGCCGGTGCGGCCCATGACGTAGACCCCGCCGCCCTCCCGCTCGGAGCGGAACGCGATCTGCTCGCCGTCCGGCGAGAAGGCCGGCTGGTCGTCGGCCTCGGGCGAATCTTCCGTGAGATTGATGGGGGTCCGGCCGCCCAGGCTCAGGAGGTAGATGTCACGATTGCCGGACGCCTCTCCGGAATAGAGGAGCCACTTTCCGTCCGGCGACAGGCTGGGGAACCACTCGACCCCGGGGTCCACCGTCAGCCGCGAGAAGCTCGGAGCCCCGTGGCCCCGCGGCGCCTCACCACCCCCCTTGAGGGCCAGCATCACGTACGCCGCGGCCGCCACCACCACGATCACGGACGCCACCGCCACCACACGGCTGCGCGCGAAGGCCAGCACGCCGGCCGGCGCGCTGAGCGCCCCGCTCCCGGACAACCCCTCGGCAAACTGCTGAGCGGTGGCGAATCGGTCCGCCGGCACTTTGGCCAGCGCCCGCATCACCGCCCGCTCCACCCCCACGGGCACCGTGTCCCGCACCACCCGGAGCCCCGGCACCGGTTCCAACGTTTTCCGCGCGATGATGGCCTGCGCGCTGGGGCCGGCGTAGGGCGGCGCCCCAGCCAGCATCTCGTACAACACGCACGCCAGACTGTAGAGGTCCGACCGGGCGTCCACATCGCCGGTCCCAATGGCCTGCTCGGGACTCATGTAGGCCGGCGTGCCCACCGCGAGGCCGCTCTGGGTCAGCTTCTCGCCCCCGGCTTCGCTCACGGCCTTGGCGATGCCGAAGTCCGCCACCACCGCGTGGCCCGCCTCAAAGAGAATGTTCTCCGGCTTGATGTCCCGGTGGACGATGCCCAGGCTGTGCGCGTGGCTCAGGGCGTCCGCCACTTCCCGGGTGATCCGGAGCGCGTCCTCCACTGAGAGCTGCTTCTCCCGGTCCAGGCGGGCGCGTAGCGATTCCCCTTCGACGTAGGGCAGGACGTAGTACATGAATCCGCCCGCCTCGCCGGAATCAATCAGCGTCAGGATGTTGGGGTGGTTCAACCGCGCGGCAATGCGGATCTCGCGGAGGAAGCGGTCGCCGCCCAGGGATTGCGCCAGCTCGGGCCGCAGCACCTTGAGCGCCACGTGGCGCCCGTGCTTGAGATCCTCGGCCAGGAACACCAGGCCCATGCCACCCTGGCCCAGCTCTCGCTCGATGCGATACCGATCCGCCAGGGCCTGCCGGAGGTGGGTGAGAAGGTCCACGATGGAGCGCAATCTGGGTCCGGCGAACCCGCAGTGCCAGCCCCGGGCGGTGGGTCGCAAGTCGCCCGGTGGGTCACCGGAGGACGCGTCAGGACGTGAGGACCTGGCTACATCAACGGCCGGTCGCCTCACGGACTGCAGCGGACGGAGGTGACCCACCGGGCGACTGGTGAGCCCCGGACCGACGCAGGGTCTCTGGAGCGCGCGTTCCTGCGCGGTCCTGAACCGCCCACGATCCCGGTCCCGGAGCTATTCTTAGCATGCCGAACGTGCGGCAAGATCCGGGATTCTTCACGAGGGGACTCGCCATGCAGTGGACCAAGCCCACGCGCGTCGTTCTGCTCGGAGCCATCGTGCTCCTGGCCCTGGCGTCGCCCACGCTGATTCGCCTCGCCGCCGACTGGTACTGGTTCCAATCGGTGGGCTTCGAGACCGTGTTCGTGAAAAGTCTGGTCACCAAGATCGTGCTCAGCGTGGGCGCGGGGGTGGTCACGTTCGCGTTCCTGTACGTGAACCTCCGGTTCGCGCAACGCGGCCTGGTCCCCAGACCCATCCTGTTTTCGCTGGACCGGACCGAGGCCCGCCAGCTCGACATCACCCGGCTGCTGAGCCGCCTGGCGCTGCCCGTGGCGTTGTTCCTGGCGTTCGTGGTGGGCGCGTCGACCTCCGTTGCCTGGCTTCCGGTGCTGAGCTTCCTGGAACGCACCCCGTTCCAGATCACGGATCCCATCTTCCAGCGCGACCTGTCCTACTACGTCTTCTCGCTCCCGGTAATGAGCCTGCTCCTGGGCGTGGTGAACGGCGTCGCGATCCTGAGCCTGGTCCTGGTGGTCCCGCTCTACGTCCTCCGGGGGGACCTGATCCTCCGCCGCCGGCCCACCATTGAGCCCTCGGCCCAATTCCACCTCGCCGTCCTGATCGCGCTGCTCTTTGCGCTCACCGCGGCCCGCACCTTCCTGGTGACCATCCCCTCGACGCTGATCGCGCCCGGCGATTCACACATCTTCGGCGCCACCTACGCCGACCTCGCCACCCGGCTCCCCATCCTGCGGGTCGCCGGCGTGGTGGCGGGCTTGAGCGCGCTGGCCGTGCTGTGGGGCGCCGTGCAGGGCCGCCTGTGGCTGTACTTCGCGGTCTCGCTGGGGACCTACATCGGGGTCGCCGGGGTGCTGGGCTCGCTGGTGCCCGCCGCGGTGCAGCGGTTCATCGTGCTCCCCAACGAGCTGGCGCGGGAAGCGCCGCAGCTCCGGCATCACATCGCCGCCACCCGACAGGCCTGGGGCCTGGACGACGTGGACGTGCGGGACTTAGGCGGCGAAGCCGAGCTCACCCTCCGGGACATTCAAGCCAATCAGGGCACCATCCGGAACGTCCGCCTGTGGGATCGCGAGCCGTTGCTCCAGACGTTTGGCCAGCTCCAGGAGATCCGCACCTACTACGACTTCATCAGCGTGGACGACGACCGCTACTGGATTGACGGCGAGTACCGGCAGGTGCTGCTGTCGCCCCGGGAGCTGAACACCGCTTCGTTGCCGACCCAGAACTTCATCAACGAGCGGCTCACCTTCACCCACGGCATGGGACTCACGCTCAGCCCGGTGAACCTGTTCACCGGCGAGGGGCTGCCGGCGCTGTTCGTGAAAGACCTCCCGCCCGCCTCCAGCGTCTCGCTCGCGGTCACTCGGCCGGCGATCTACTTCGGCGAGCTGTCCAGCGATTTCGTGTTCGTGAAAACCGCGCAGGCTGAGTTTGATTATCCCTCGGCCGACGAGGACGCGTACGCCGAGTACCGGGGGACCGGCGGCGTGCCGATTCAGTCGCTCTTCAGGCGGCTGATCTTCAGCTTCCACTTCCGGTCGCTGAAGATGCTGCTCTCCAACGACATCACCGACACCAGCCGGGTGCTGTACTACCGCCGGATCGCCGAGCGGGCCGAAAAGGCCATGCCGTTCCTCCGCTGGGACGCAGATCCGTACATCGTGATCCGGGACGACGGCCGCCTGCAGTGGATCCTGGATGCCTACACGGCCACCACCCACTACCCCTACGCCCAGCCGATGGGCGGCGGCATCAACTATCTCCGGAACAGCGTCAAGGTGGTGATTGACGCCTACGACGGCACCATCACCGCGTATCTGGCGGAGCCGGCGGACCCGCTGATCCAGACCTACGCCAAGATCTTCCCCGGCATTTTCCAGCCGCTGGATGGCATGCCGCCGGACCTCAAGGCGCACATCCGCTACCCCGAGGACCTGTTCCGGGTGCAGACGGCGCTCTACACCACGTACCACATGAGCGAGCCCGCGGTGTTCTTCCACCGCGAAGACCAATGGCAGATCCCGATGCAGGCCACCGGGGGCCAGGGCGGCGATCCGTATCTCCGGCACATCGTGATGAAGCTGCCCGGGGAATCACGCGAGGAATACATCCAGATGACGCCGTTCACGCCTCGCGGGAAAGACAACCTGGCCGCGTGGATGGTGGCGCGGAACGACGGCGAGCAGTACGCGCAGCTCATCGTCTATCGCTTCCCGCGCCAGAGCCTGGTGTTTGGTCCCACCCAGGTGTTGAACCGGATCAACCAGGACACCGAGATCGCCCAGCAGATCTCGCTCTGGGATCAGCGGGGCTCGCAGGTGATCCGCGGGCACCTGCTGGTCATCCCCATAGAGGAATCCTTGATCTACGTCCAGCCGTTGTATCTCCGGGCCGAGGGCGGGCGGATCCCGGAGCTGAAGCGGGTGATCGTGGCGTACAAGAACCAGGTGGTGATGGACGAGACCCTGGAGCGGAGCCTGGCCCGGCTCTTCGGCGGCGCCGCGGGACCGCGGGCCCTGGCGCTCGAGGGCGCGGCCGTCGCGGCGCCGGCGGCCGGGACCGGGGCCGCCCAAACGCCAGCCGATCTCATCCGGCAGGCGGGGCAGCATTACGACCGCGCCATCTCGGCCCAGCGGGCGGGGGATTGGGCGACCTACGGCGCCGAGATGGAGCAGGTGGGCGCGTTGCTCAGGCGTCTCCGCGCCGGAGGAAGCAGGCCATAGCGATCGGCGTCCCCCGACAGGGTACAGCCTGTGGCGGTCAGGCCAATCGCTTCCCGCAGGGTCTCTGGAGCGCGCGGCACTGCAGCGCGCGAAAGAGACCCTGCGGGAGGCGACCCACCAGGGTATCTTGGGAACCGCACTGGCGATACTGAAACCTCAGGCCCGTACACCTCATGACCGCTCACACGCAGACCCGCCCCGCACCGGACGAATTCGCGCCGTTTTACGCCGCCTACCTCCGCCTGGTGCCGGATGGCGACGTGCTCGAGTCCCTGGAGAAACAACGGAAAGAGACCGCGAAGCTCTTGGGCGGGATCCCGGAGGCCACAGGCGGTCACCGCTATGCGCCGGAGAAGTGGAGCATCAAGGGCGTGGTGGGCCACGTGGTGGACTCCGAGCGGGTGTTCGCGTACCGCGCGCTCTCCATTGGCCGCGGCGACCCGACGCCGCTCCCCGGGTTCGACGAAAAGGCCTGGGGCGAGCAGTCCAACTTCGACGATCGCACCCTGAAGGATTTGCTCACGGAGTACGGCCTGGTGCGGGACGCGACGCTGGCGTTGCTGCGCACCCTGCCCCCGGCGGCCTGGTCGCGGCGAGGCACGGCCAACACGTTTCCGGTGACGGTCCGCGCGCTCGCCTGGATCATCGCCGGACACGAGCGGCACCACGTGAAGATTCTGAAGGAGCGGTACCTGACGTAAGACGGGCCTGGACCGCGCCCCTCATTGCTGTGCGTCGGGCCAGGCATTATTTCTCCTGTCTGAATGCGCCCTCCCTCCCAGGGCCGCGACGCCCCTCCGGCGTACGTCGCGGTCGCCAAGGACAGTTACGGCCGCTGCTGCGCGGCGCCGGATTTCTTTGCCTGCTTCTACCGGAATTTCTTCCTGGCGTGCCCGGCAGCCAAACCCCTCTTCGCCAAGACCGACTTCCAGCGGCAGCACAAGCTGCTCCAGCACGCGATCGGCCTGCTGCTGGTGTTTCCGCTCCAGACGCCGGCGGACCAGTCCCTGCTCAATCGGGTCGCTGACCGGCACAGCCGCCGGGACCTGGGGATCGAGCCCGGGATGTATCCCGCCTTCGTGGACAGCCTGATCCGGACCGCGGGGGAGCACGACCCGGAGTTCACCGCCGACACCGAGCACGCCTGGCGCCAGACGGTGGCGCCCGGCGTGGCCTACATGGTTTCCCGGTACTGATGGGCTTCTGCACCAGCTGCGGCACCGAGGTGACCGCGGGCGGCCAGTACTGCGCCAAGTGCGGCGCGGTGGTGTCGGGCCCCGGGGGCGGCGCGCCACGGACCGCCTCGGCCCGGCCCTCGGCGGAGACCCTCGCCACCCAAGAGCAGAAACTGCTGGCGCTGGTGCGGCAGGTCACGCTGGGCGAGTACGAGATCCTGGCCGAGATCGGCAAGGGCGGCATGGCGGTGGTCTACCTGGGCCACGACCTGGCCCTGGACCGGAAGGTCGCCATCAAGGTGATGTCGCCCGCGCTCACGATGATGGACCGGGGGATTCAAGAGCGCTTCAAGCGCGAGGCCCGCACGGCCGCCTCGCTGAGCCACCCCAACATCATCCCGGTGTACGCGGTGAAGGAGAGCAAGGACCTGGTGTACTTCGTCATGAAGTACATCGCGGGCCGGTCGCTCGATTCGGTGATCCGCGACGTCGGGCCCATGCCGATTCCCGTGGTGCAGACCGTCCTGGGGCAGGTGGGAAGCGCCGTGGGCTACGCCCACCGCCGGGGTGTGGTCCATCGCGACCTGAAGCCCGGCAACGTGATGCTGGACGAAGAGGGATGGGTGGTAGTGGCGGACTTCGGGATCGCGAAGGTGGCGCAAGCCGAAGCGCTGACCGTCACGGGCGGTATGGTCGGCACGCCGGCCTACATGAGCCCGGAGCAATGCGGCGGGGGCGAGGTGACCGGCGCGTCGGACCAGTACTCCCTCGGCATCGTGGCGTACGAGATGCTCACCGGCCGGCAGCCGTTCCAGAGCGTCACCATGGTCAATCTCATCTACGACCATTGCCACACGCCGCCGCCGCCGCTCTCGGAGCTTCGGCCCGATTGCCCGCCGGAGATCGCCGCCGCCGTCATGCGCATGCTGGAGAAGGACCCGGCCCGGCGCTGGCCCAGCGTGGAGGAGGCGGTGGAGGCGATCGGGATCGCGCCGGAAGCCGAAGGCACCGCGGCCCGCAACAGTCTTTCCACCATGGCCCAGCCCGGATCGGCCGCGCACCTGTTGGAGAAGTTCCGCACGCCCGGCAGCCCCATCCCGCGAAGCGGGCGGCGCGCGGCGACGCCCTCCGCGCGCTCCCCCGTGCCGGCGTCGTCGGTACCGCCCACTCGGCTCGGCGTCCAACCGGCGCCGGCGCCCACTCGCCCGGCCCGCCGGGCCCTGGCCTGGGCGCTGCCCCTGGGCGCCGTGGTGCTGGGCGTCGCCGGATGGCTGGTGTTCCGGGGGCGCGCGCCGAGCGAGGCGATCCCTCCCGCGCCGGTGGCGGTGGTCCCCGCTCCCACCGTGGCGCGACTCGACCTCACGCCGCTTTCGGTTGCGCTCGAGCCGGGGCAACGGGCGACGCTGCGTGCCACCGCGCGGGACGCCGAAGGGCGGGAGATGGCCGAGGCCCCGCTCACCTGGGCATCGTCCGACAGCCGCGTCGCCACCGTATCCGCCGGCGGGGAAGTCCGCGCGGTGGGCCCCGGAACGGCGCAGCTCACGGCCCGCACCGGCGCCGGCTCCGCGGCCGCGGTCGTCACCGTCGCGCGCCGCGCGCCCACCACCACGGTGACCGCAGAAGCGCCGGCGCCCCAGAGCCGACCCGCAGCCCTGGTGACCCCGCCGCGCGCCGCCGTGGAGTCCACCAACGCCAGTCCGCCGGCGCCGGCACCCGCGCCCGCCGCCGACACCGCGCGACCGATTTCATCGGCCGTGGTTCCGGCGGAACCAGCACCGTCGGTGGCGCGTCCCGTGGATCACCGGCCCGCCATCGAGCGGGTGCTCGAGAATTACCGGCGAGCCATCGAGTCGCGGGATCTGGCGCAGCTCAGAGCCGCGTACCCCGGGCTCACCGCCGAGCAGGAGCGGGCCTGGCGGGACTTCTTCGGGAGCATCACGCACATCACTGCCACGCTGACTGTCCGAAGCCTCGAAACCGCTGGCGACCAGGCCCAGGCCCGGATCGCCGTCACCTACGAGTACCGCGCCCGGGCCAACCAGACCCAGAACCTGGACTTGACCGCGGCGCTCGCGCTGCGTCCGAGCGGCTGGCAGATCACCGCCATCCGGTAACCGGTTCGTTCCACGGAGGATTCATGAAACGCTGTGCGCCCTTGCTGCTGCTCGGGTTGTGTCTCGCCACGCCGGCGTCCGCGCAATTGCGGGACAAGATCGGCGAGCTGTTCATCTTCGGCAGCGGCAGCGACCCGCTGTTCCTGGCGGGGACCGCGGATCCCTCGAACCCGGCATCCATTCAGGCGCACGGCAGCCACTTCATTCCGGCGTCCGTGGAGGGCAACGCTACGCTGATCGCGTTCCTGACCTCGGCCATCGGGACCAACGTCGCCAGCCTGCCCATTGGAGCGACCTCGAGCGGCCGCACCTTCAGCTTCGTGGACGGCGTGCCGGTGGCCACGTCCACGTCGCACGGGCCGGTGTTCGCGGAGCGGGCGCAGACGCTGGGGGCCGGGAGGGTGCTGGTGGGGGCCAGTATCAACCAGTTCAACTTCAAGACGGTGCGCGGGTCGGACCTGAACGACCTTCAGCTCAATTTCACCCACGCCAACGCGAACTTCGCCGGCTGCGACTCCATCTACGGAGCCGACTGCTCCAAGATGGGCGCGCCGACGCTGGAGAACGACTTCATTCAGCTCCGCCTGGCGCTCGACCTCAACGTCCGGTCCACCGTGTTCGTGCTGACCTACGGGCTCATGGACTGGCTGGACGTGGGCGTGGCGGTCCCGCTGGTCTCGACCTCGCTGCGTGGGACCAGCGAGGCACAGGTGTTCCCCTTTGGCGGCACCTCGGCGGCGCACTTCTTCGCGGGAACGTCCACCAATCCCGAGCTCTCGGCCTCGCGCTTCGTGGAAGGCTCCGCCACCGGCGTGGGAGATATCAGCGCGCGCGCCAAGATCCGGCTGGCCCAGGGTGAGCGCAGCGCCTTCGCGGTCCTGGCGGACGCGCGGTTCGCGACCGGCGCCGAGCGGGACCTGTTGGGGTCGGGCCATACGTCGGTTCGCGGGTTGGGCGTGGTCTCGGCCCGCTTCGGCGCCTTCTCGCCCCACGCCAACGTGGGCTACCTGTACCGGACCGGCCGAGACTTGACCGACGCGGTGCTGGCCACCGGCGGCTTCGACCATGCGCTGTCGGACTGGGCCACGCTGGCGGTAGACGTGCTGGCCGAGCTGCAGGCCGGGGACACCAGGCTCACGTTGCCGGACCCGGTGCAGATCGAGATCCCGTTCCGGCGGACGATCATGCCGTCCAACATCCCCAACATGCGGGACGACATCGTGAACGGCTCGCTGGGCCTGAAGCTGCAGGCGGCGCCCGGACTCCTGATCGTGGGGAACGCGCTGTGGCCCCTGAATCGCGGCGGGTTGCGGCCCAGCACGGCGTGGACCGCGGGGGTGGAGTACAACTTCTAGCGTCGCGCCCGCGAGGTCACGGTGAACGCCGGAGGGTTTCGCAGGGTCTCTTTCGCGCGCTGCAGTGCCCGCGCGCCACAATCGACGCCAATTATCATGGGCGCGCGCTCCCTGAACGCGCGCTGCAGAGACCCTGCGGGACCCTCCGGCGTTCACCGCGCCATGCCCACCGCGCCCGAGCGTCGAGTCCACCCCACACCACTAGCGCCCTCCGGACCCCATCCAGCGCGAGCTGTTCGTGACCTCTGGGACGCGAACCTAGAAGCTGAGCCAGTAGTTCGCTTTCACGGCGAACACGTTATCCGACGGTCCCTCGCACAACCGGCCCAGGTCGCTCAGGCCGCCGAACTGCGGCCCGCCGCTCGCCGAGCAGCTGCGGGTCCAGACCAGGAACAGCGTAGACCCAGGCCGGTATTCCCAGCGCAGCACCGCGTTCCCCCGGAGCGAGCGCGACCCAAAGTCCGGGTTGTCCACCCGCGCGCTGGCTCGCGGGCCGGCGCCGTCCGGATCGCCCAGGTAATAGGCCGGCGCCTGCGCGCCGCCGCAGGCAATCTCCACGTCGTTTCCGTCGAAGCACCGGAGCGTGGAGCTGGGCGCCTCGCCGTACACCACGTGGTCCAGCGAGCGGGGCTGCGCCAGCTCCTTGAACCCGTCGTAATCCCCCGTGGCTGCGAAGGGCTGCGCGTAGAGCTGCAGGGTCAGCGCCGGCGTGAACGTCAGGTTGAGCCGGGTGGTGAAATCCAGCGTCTTCTGAAGCACCTCGGCGAAGATGTACTGCCGCCCGAAGGTGGCCGTCGCGGTGGCGTCGTCCTGGGCGCTGACATACTGGAGCATGGAGCGGGACGAGAAGAACTCCGGACCCACCGACACGGTGATGGAAGGCGTGGGCCGGAAATTGAGCGAGCCGTAGGTCCCGTAACCCCAGCCGCCCAGCTCGTTCCAGCTGTAGTGGCCACCCACGAACAGGTTGATGGGCTTCCGCGAGTCGCTATAGAACCCGCCGTTCACGCCGGCGCTGCGGGGTGACCGGGCCAGTGGCCCGCCCCGCGTGAGGCCGTCCGACAACGAACGGAAGTTGAGGTTGAAGCTGGCATGTCCTCCCCAGTAGTTGAGGAACTGGCCGCTGGCGTTGAAGTTGTACCACCCGCCGGTCCGCACCCGCCCAAAGTTGTAGGTCACGCCGGTGTTGTTCCCCAGGAACGCGAACCGGAACACCTTGCCCGGCCGGGTCCAGCGGCGGTTCACGTAGGCGAACAGCTCCAGGTCGTCGGCGCTGGTGTAGAACCCGGCGTCGTTGAGCTCGAACCCGGGGGCCTCGGCGTTGCCGAAGATCCCGAACTGATAGGCGCCGGCTTCTTTGCTCAGGCCCAGCGTGGCGGCCCACCCCGACAACGAGGTCCGGGTGGGGTCGTAGTCCACGTAGTCGGCGTCCGGCCGCTGGTAGTAGCGCGCCGAGGAGCGCTGTGCCCCCTGGATGGCGAGCGTGTCGCCCTCGATGCGCGAGGCGGCGAGCGAGCCGCTCAGGTTGTACGTGTTGTTCCCAAATCGGTGTCCGAAGTCCAAGCCCAGGGCGTAGGCTCCGCGCCGAAGGAAATCCAGCCGCGCGTTGTCCAGGTTGCGGTTCACCGCGGTGACCATGAAACCGAGTTGGGAGGAGCCACCTCGGAGATCCCGCTTCCCGCGCCCCACCAGGTAGTTGGTGAACGGCTCTACCTGGTCCCGGAACCGCGTCCCCGCGGAATCCACCACCGCGTACTCGGCCGCCGTGGCCGCCTCCAACAGGCCGAGGGACCAGCTGCCCATCTTTCCCGAGAGCTTGCCGGCGGCCAGGATGGTCGCGTTCTCCGGCCGGTGCACGAACCCACCCCGCGAATTCGCGGAGCCCTGCGGCGAGCGGCCGATGCGCCGCGAGTAGAAGAACTGCTGCCCGCCAAACCGGAAGATGTCCGCCCCCTCAATGAAGAACGGCCGCCGCTCCTGGAAGAACTGCTCGAACGCCGAGAGGTTGACGAACGCGGGGTCCGCCTCCACCTGGCCGAAATCGGGATTGACCGTGGCGTCCAGCGTGAGGCTCGACGAGAGGCCGTACTTGAGGTCGAGGCCCGCGGCCACCAGCTCGCGCGAGCCGTCGTTGAACGGGTTGCCTTTGACGCCGGGGTCGATGCGCGCCTCGCGGGCGGTCACGTACGGCAGCAGCTCCAGCCGGCGCGGCTGCGGCAGCCCCTCCAGCCCGTGGAGGTGTCCGAAGAACGAGGCAAAACCCCGGTCCGATGGCGGCGACCAGGCAAAGCGTACTTCCTCGGCCTTGCGTTGAATCTTGCGATACAGTTGCACGCCCCAGATCTGCCGCTCCGCCTTGGAGAACCGCAGCTGGGAAAAGGGAATGCGCAGCTCGGCGGTCCATCCCAGCGAGTCCGCTCGCGCGGCGGTGGCCCACACCGGGTCCCAACCGTCGTCCCACGAATACCCGTCCTGGCCAATCAACTGATCCGTCTTGACGCCGCTGGGGTTGACCCCGAACACGAAGCTGCTGACGTGGTCGTGATAGGAATCGAACGCCACCCGGAACTGATCGGCCTCGGTGTCCGCGTCGCGGCGGGCCAGCTGGGTGCGGATGCCCGTGGGATCGGCGTCGAACATCCGGGCGCCCACGTAGATGGCGTCGTCATCGTACACGATCCGGACTTCGGTGCGCTCGGTCGCCGGCTGGCCTTCGTGCGGCACCGTCTGCGTGAAGTCGGCAATGGGCTCGGCCCGGGTCCAGATGGCCTCGTCCAACTGGCCGTCCAGGTGGATGGAACCGGGAGCGACCCGCGCCGCCGAGGCCAACGGAGGCGTCCGGCCACTGGTGTGGCGGGCGACCCCGGTGTCCGCCGCGACGGCGTCGGGCGAAGGCTGCGGGCCGTTGGGCCGACGCGGTTGCTGTACCTGCTGGTCCTGTTGCTGCTGGAGGAGTCCCACGACGAGCAGCGCCACAGACGCGGTTGATGCCATGAGCGGAGTCTCCCACTTAACGAAGCGGCGCATGCCCGGCAGGGCGGCGGAAGGGGCCGCCGGGCCGAATTCCACGTGGGCGCCTCTTTCCTTAGACGCACGAGGAGCCAAAAACGTGGCATGGATTCTACACGCAGCTACCTTGAGCAGGTCCGTCTCGGCAACATATTGCCACCGTCCCAAATCCGGACACTTCGATGCGATACCGATTGTTTCTGCTTGCGACGTTCCTCGCCCAGCCATTGGTGGGCCAGGCACCCCCCGCCCTCACGGCCGACGACTACGCCCGCGCCGAGCAGTTCATGAGCTACAACACCACCCCGTTGGTGTTTGGCACGGCGGTTCGGCCGTCTTGGTTGTCCGGCGATCGCTTCTGGTACCGCAACAGCATTCCTGACGGTGCCGAGTTCGTGCTGGTGGACCCGGCCCGCCGGACGCGGGCGCGGGCGTTCGATCACGAGCGCCTGGCCGCGGCGCTCTCCCGCGCGGCGGACACCGCCTACGGCGCGTTCGGCCTCCCGTTCACCCAGATCGAGTTTTCGACCGACGGCCGCTCCATCGCGTTCGACGCCCGCGGTCGCCGCTGGAGCTGTGACGTCCAGGGCGCGCAATGCACCGGCGGGCCCGGGCGCGCCGACGAGGCGCGCCGCAACGCCGTCGTCTCGCCGGACGGCAGGCGCGCGGCCTTCGTTCGCGATGACAACCTCTGGGTCCGCGACCTCACCAGCGGCGCGGAGAAACAACTCACCACGGACGGTGCGAGAGACTTTGGCTACGCCACCAACAACGCCGGTTGGGTGAAGAGCGACATGCCGGTGGTGGTCTGGTCCCCCGACTCCAGGAAGATCGCCACCTTCCAACACGACGGCCGCGCCGCGGGCGAGATGTATCTGGTGGAAACCCGGGTGGGACATCCGGTGCTCCAGCAGTGGAAATACCCGCTCCCGGGCGACAGCGCGATCTTCACCATCCACCGGGTGATCATTGACGTGGATGCGGGGACCGTGGTCCGGCTCCGGATGCCGCCCGACCAGCACCGGTCGTCCCTGTGCGATCACATCGTGTGCGGCGGCCGCTGGGTGGACGTGGAGTGGAGCCCGGACGCCACGCAGCTGTTCTTCCTCTCGACCTCGCGGGACCACAAGCAGGAACGGCTGCGCGTGGCGGATGCGGCCACCGGAGCGGTGCGGGACATCATGGAGGAGACGGTCGAGACGTTCTTCGAATCCGGCAATGGCGCCGTGAACTGGCGGGCCCTGCCGGCGTCCAACGAGATCCTGTGGTTCTCCCAGCGCGACGACTGGGGTCACCTGTATCTGTACGACCTCACGACCGGACAATTGAAGCACCAGATCACTCGCGGCGCCTGGAACGTGCTGCAGGTGCTGCGGATCGACGAGCGGACCCGCACCATCTACTTCACCGGCGCGGGACGCGAGCCGGGCGATCCCTACTTCCGGAAGCTCTACAGCGTACGGATGGATGGCAGCCGCCTGACACTGCTCACGCCGGAGGACGCCAACCACGACGTGACGTGGTCGCCGTCGGCGCGGTTCTTCGTGGACAGCTATTCCCGGCCCGACGTGCCGCCGGTCACCGTGCTGCGCGATCTCAGCGGGCGGACCGTGCTGACCCTGGAGCGGGCCGACATTTCGCGGCTGCTGGCGACCGGCTGGACGCCGCCAATGCCGTTTTCGGTGAAGGCGCGGGATGGCCAGACCGATCTCTACGGCCTGATGTACCGGCCCACCGCGTTCGATTCCACAAGGAAGTACCCCATCATCAACCACCATTACCCGGGCCCCCAATCCGGCAGCGTGGGCAGCCGGAGTTTCTCGGCGGCACGGGACAACCGGGCCTTAGCCGAGCTGGGGTTCGTGGTGATCCAGCTGGACGGCATGGGGACGCCCATGCGGTCCAAGTCGTTCCATGCCGCCTACTACGGCAACATGGGCGACAACGGCCTGCCGGATCAGATCACCGGCATGCAGCAGCTGGCCGAGCGTCATTCGTGGATTGACATCGAGCGCGCCGGCATCTACGGGCACTCGGGCGGCGGGTTCTCCTCGGCGGACGCCATTCTCCGGTATCCCGAGTTCTTCAAGGTGGCGGTGTCGCAGGCCGGCAATCACGACAACCGCAACTACGAGGACGATTGGGCGGAGAAGTGGCAGGGGTTGCTCGAGCGGCTCAGCGACAGCACCACCAACTACGACAACCAGGCGAACCAGCTCTTAGCCAGGAACCTGCGCGGGAAGCTCTTGATCGCGCACGGCACCATGGACGACAACGTGCCCTACTACAGCACGCTGCTGGTGGTGAACGAGCTGATCCGGCACAACAAGGATTTCGATTTCATTCTGTTCCCCAACCGGCGGCACGGGTTCGGGAACGAGCCGTACATGGTGCGGCGGCGGTGGGACTACTTCGTGACGCACCTGATGGGGGCCGAGCCGCCGCGGGAATACCAGATGCGAGCCGGGAGTCGTCCCGTGCCCTAGCGGCGTGTCGCGTAGACCGGGGCTAGGCGAGCACGG
>DATECF010000268.1:0-4063 GCA_035287045.1 Gemmatimonadales bacterium
ATCGGGCCCAGGCGCTGATCCCGCCGCTGGCCGCGCTGCTGCGGGCGGCGCGCCAAGCCGGCATCACGGTGATCTACGCCACCGACGCCCACACGCCGAGCGATGTGGAACTCAGGAAATGGCCCCCCCACGCCATGAAGGGGACGTGGCAGGCGGAGATCGTGCCGGGGCTCACGCCCGAGCCTGGCGACGTGGTGCTGGAAAAGCAGACCTACAGCCCGTTCCTGAGCACCGACCTGGAGGCCCTGCTCAGGCGCGAGGGCCTCGAGCGGCTCTACCTCACGGGTCTGCACACCGACTGCTGTGCGCGGCACACCAGCGGCGACGCCTTCCAGCGCGGACTCGACCTCGTGTGGGTGACCGACGCCTTGCAGGCGTTCACGCCCGAAGCCCACCAGGCGGGACTCGATTACTTCCGCGCCTGGTATGCGGTGGACCCCGAGCGCCAGTTCACCACCACGCAGGAGCTGATCCGGACGTGGGGAGCGTCCGGCGCGGGCGTTCCGGCCGTGGTGTCGTGAAGCGGATCGGGGCCAACGGGCTCGCCGTGCTGGCGGCGGCGTGCCCACGCTCGGCGACCTGCGGAAGGCACGAGCATCTCATGACGACGTATCAGCCTCCGATGGCCTGGTGCTCTCCGCCTTCGCACGTCTGGAGCCGGGACGATCCGCCACGTGGCGACGAGATGCAACGACGAGCGGAGTATCAACTTGGCCAATGACGGCGGGGGGAAGCAACGGGGGCCGGAGCCCGAGAGCCCGGTCCCGGACGTGGACGGGAAGGCCGTCATCCCGAGGGCGCTCGGACACAAACGACCTCCGAAAGGCGGGCCGACGTCCCCGCAGTCTGTGAGGCGGAAACCACGCGGGAAGTGAAAAGCACGTGCACCATGGCCGCCGATGACCCGACCTGCTCCCCATGCCGGAGACCCGTGCATCCGAAGTCGCCCCACGCCGCCCTGGAGACCGCTCTGGAATGGGCGCGTATCCTCGTTCACGATCCGATCCAAGGAGCTTCGACGCATGCCGACATACGAGTACCGCTGTGACAAGTGCGGCAAGAAGTTCGCGCTAGTGCAATCGATCGCGCAGCATGGCCGGAAGCGTGCCTCCTGCCCCAAGTGCAAGTCTGCGCGGGTGACTCAGGTATTCTCTCCGTTCCATGCCCAGACGGCGAAGAAGAGCTAGGGTTCCGAACGCGCCAGGTTCGGGCTGGTTCCCTCCAGCCCGACCATGCGCTCATCTTCGCGCAGCGGGCCCACCTGGCGTACGTCGCCGGCCGCGCGCTGGCAGATCCGGATCTCGCGATCGCGCGCGCCACGTTCGTGCGGCGATCGTTGGAAGCGGGGCGGATGCGGCCCCAGGCGAATGGACCCTCACCACCAGGGTGCCATGAACGGCTACAACTTTACGGATCAAGTTCGCAAGGTTCTGCAGATGGCGCGGGAGGAAGCCGCGCGGCTGCATCACGAGTACGTCGGCACCGAGCATATCCTGCTGGGCCTGATCGGGGAGGGCGAAGGGGTGGCGGACGCCGTGCTCACCAACCTCAACGTGGACCTCGAGGAGATCCAGCAGAAGATCGAGGCAACGGTCAAGAAGGGGAAAGCGCCGGCCGCCGCCGAGCCGGATCTGCCGTACACCTCTCGGGCCAAGAAAGTGCTCGAGCTCGCCATGAGCGAGGCGCGTGAGCTCAACCACTCGCACGTGGGGACCGAGCATCTCCTGCTGGGCCTGCTGCGCGAGGAAAAGGGGATCGCCGCCCAGGTGCTGACGGGCGCCGGCGTCACTCTGGAGCAGGCCAGGGCGGAAACCCTGCGGCTCCTGGGGAGCGATCTGCCGGCGGCCGCCAAGGGCCCAGCCGGACCAGCCGCCCCGCGCTCGGAGAAGAAGTCCAAGACGCCGGCCCTGGATCACTTCTGCCGCAACCTCACGGCCCTGGCCGGGGAAGGGAAGCTGGATCCCACCATCGGGCGGGAAAAGGAGATCGAGCGGGTCATCGAGGTGCTCTCCCGCCGGAAGAAGAACAACCCGGTGCTGATCGGCGAGGCGGGCGTCGGCAAGACCGCCATCGTGGAGGGGTTGGCCCAGCTGATCGCCTCGGGCAACTGCCCGGAGGCGCTGCGCAGCCACCGGGTATTGGCCCTGGACATGGCGGCCGTGGTCGCCGGCACCAAATACCGGGGGCAGTTCGAGGAGCGCCTCAAGGCGGTGATGAACGAGATCGCGCAGAACCGCAACGTGGTGCTGTTCATTGACGAGCTGCACACGCTGGTGGGCGCCGGCGCCGCCGAAGGCGCCATCGACGCCTCCAACATGCTCAAGCCGGCCCTGGCCCGGGGCGAGCTGCACTGCGTCGGGGCCTCCACGCTCAACGAGTACCGCAAGTACATCGAGAAGGACGGGGCGCTGGAGCGCCGCTTCCAGACGGTCATCGTGGATGCACCCACCGTGGAGGAGACTGTTGAGATCCTCAAGGGCCTCCGCCAGCGCTACGAGGACTACCACCACGTCCTGATCCCGGACGCCACCCTGGACGGGGCGGCGCACCTCTCCGAGCGCTACATCACCGACCGGTTCCTGCCGGACAAGGCCATCGACGTCATCGACGAGGCGTCCGCGCGCGCACGGCTGGCGGCGCAGGCGCCCCCGCCGGACGTGGCCCGCCTCAAGGAGCAGCTGGACGGCATCAACCGCGAGAAGGAAGCCGCGGTCCGGGACCAGCACTTCGAGCGCGCCGCGGCCCTGCGCGATGAAGAGCGCGAGCTCCAGGCCACCATCCGCCGCCGCCACGAGGAGTGGGAGCGCGAGCGCCAGACCCATCGGCCCACCATCAGCGAGGACGATGTGGCCTTCATCGTGTCGCGCTGGACCGGCATCCCGGTCATGCGCCTCCAGGAGGCCGAGACCCAGCGGCTCCTGCGCATGGAGGACGAGCTCCACAAGTCCGTCGTGGGCCAGGACCAGGCCATCGAGGTGATTTCCCGCGCCATCCGGCGCTCCCGTGCCGGGCTCAAAGACCCGCGCCGCCCCATCGGCTGCTTCGTGTTCAGCGGCCCCACCGGCGTCGGCAAGACCGAGCTGGCCCGGGCCCTGGCCCGCTTCCTGTTCGCCGACGACCAGGCCCTGATCCGGGTAGACATGTCGGAGTACATGGAGAAGTTCAGCGTCAGCCGGCTGATCGGCGCACCCCCGGGATACGTGGGCTACGAAGACTCCGGCGTCCTCACCAAAGCGGTCCGCCGCAAGCCCTACTCGGTCGTGCTGCTGGATGAGATCGAGAAGGCCCACCAGGACGTGTTCAACATCCTGCTCCAGGTGCTGGACGAAGGCCGCCTGACCGACAACTACGGGCGGGTCATCGACTTCAAGAACACCGTGGTGATCATGACGTCCAACGTAGGCGCGCGCGAGATCACCCGGACCAAGCCGCTGGGCTTCGAGCAGCCCGACGCGCGGGTCACCTTCGAGCGCATGTCGGAAAAAGTGAAGGACGAGATCAACAAGGTCTTCAACCCCGAATTCTTGAACCGACTGGACGACATCATCGTGTTCCACCCGTTGGACCGGCAGCACATCGCCCAGATCGTGGGCATCCTGTTCGCGGAGGTGGAGGCCCGGCTGGCCGATGAGCGCCTGACGCTGCGGCGGACCGACGCGGCCACCGAATTCCTGGTCGAGCACGGGTACGACGAGCATTTCGGGGCGCGTCCGCTCAAGCGGGCCATTCAGCGCTACGTCGAAGACCCGTTGTCGGACAAGATCCTGGTAGGGGAGTTCTCCGCCGGGGATGAGATCGAAGTGGCCGTGAGCCCCGAAGGCGACAAGCTCGTGTTCCGGGCCCTGTCCGGCACCAAGGCCTAGGCAGGTGCGGGTCTCCCGGCTGGTCGCGTGGCTCGTTCTGGTCGGCGCCGGAGCTCCGGCCGCCGGCGCCCAGGTCCGCCCGGACGAGACCACGGTGCTCGACAGCATCGCGGTCCTGGGCAATGCCCGCGTGCCCACCGCCACCGTGCTGGCGCTCGCGGCGATCCCCACCGGAACGCCCGTGTCCTATCGGGATATCC
>DATECF010000269.1:0-5359 GCA_035287045.1 Gemmatimonadales bacterium
CCGCTCCCGGCGGAAATCGCCAGCGTGATATTTCCCGCGAAGCCGGTGGCCGGGTTGCCGAACCCGTCTACCGCCCGGACCTGCACGCTCGGCTGAATCGCCGCTCCGGCCACGATGTTCCGTGGGCCGACTACGAATTCAACCGCCACCGCGTCGCTGGCGAACACGTCGAATGTGCCGCTGGTCACCGCGGGGAGACCGGAGGCGCTCGCCGTCAACCGGTAGGCGGTGCCGACCAGGTCAATGGAGAGATCGCTGAACGTGGCGATCCCGGCGCTCGCCGCCACGGCCACCGTCCCGGAGAGCGAAGCGCCCGAGGTCCCGGTGCCCGGCGCGAACGCCAGCGTGATGGTCCCGGTGAAGCTGGTCGCCACGTTGCCGTCCGCGTCCCGCGCCGTCACCTCCAGCGCCGGCGTGATCGGCTCGCCGCTGGCGGTGTTGGTCGGCTGCTGGACGAACACCAGCTCCGCCGCCGGGCCCGCTGCGATGGAAAAGGCGGCGCTGGTGGCTGGCGTGAGCCCGGCGGCCGTGGCGGCCAGGCGATAGCCCGTTCCGGGCTGGGCGATGGATAGGTCGGTGAACCGGGAGACGCCGGACTGCAACGGCACCGTGAGCGTGCCGGCGAGCGCCGCGCCCGCGGTACCCGTCCCGGACGCGATCGCCACGGTGACCGATCCCGCGAAGCTCAGGTCGCGCTGCCCGGACGCTTCCCGCGCTTCCACCTCCACCGCGTTGATGGTGCCGCCGGGCAAGGCGTCGGCGGGTTGCACCAGGAAGGCGAGGTGAGTGGCGGGGACCGCCACCCGGAAGTCCGCCTCAGTCTCTTGGTTCCCGCCAAACGGCACCCACGCGCTGGTCAGCTCTGACGCGTCGGATACGCGGGCCTGCCAGTGATAGGTGGTGTCGTCGGCCAGCCCGGCGATCGCCACGGTGGCCGTCTCCAGGCTGGCGACCGCCGGGCTGGACGCGGTGGGCGTTCCGGTGAAGGCGGCGCCCAGCGGCCGGACCTCGACCTCCAGCCGTAACGCGTCGCCCGGATCGGGATCGGTCACGGTGGCCCGCAGCACTACCGAGCGCTCGTCGGTGGTGGCGCCGGTCGCGATGGCGGTCGCGGCGTCGGCCTTGAGCTGCGCCAGCGCCGAGGGCGCTGCGGGCGGCTCGGGGACCGCGGTCACGAAGTCGGGAGACGTGCCGGTGGCGCCGTCGAACTCCACCCACGGGCTGGCCCGTCCGGTCTGATCGCGGGCCCGAACCCGCCAGCGGTAGGACCGGTCATCGCGCAGGCCGGACAGCGGCACCAGGGCGGCTTCGCCGGCCGCCACCCGATCGCTGGAATCGGTGGGCGTCCCGGTGAATGGCTCGGCGCCCAGCTGGACTTCGACCTCGAGCCGGAGCGAATCGCCCAGGTCCGGATCCGCGGCCACGCCCCGCAAGATCACCAGCGTATCCGGAACCGTGCCCCCTCCGGCCACCGCCGTCGTGGAGTCGCGCCGAAATTGCGCCAACCCACTGGGCGCGGCCGGTGGCCGCGGCGGGGTCACCTCCATCGTGAACTCGCCGGTGCGCCCGGAATCCACGCTGGTGGCGGCCAGCGCGTAAGTCCCGGTCCGCGGCAGGCGCGCGTAGCGGATGCAGGCCGCGCCGCCGGCGCACGAGCCGGATTGGGCCAGGGCGTCGCCCAACGGCACGCTGTCGAGCAGGACATAGGCGCCGAACGCGCCCGAGGAGACCCGCGCGCTGATGGAATCGTTGGCCGCGCCGTCGAACCGGAAGACCTTGGCGAACCGCCCGGAGCGATGCGGGGCCCCGCAGTCGCTGTCGTCAATGGTGCCCTGCACCGAGGTGTCCGGCTGGATGCTCGAAAACCGACAGGGGTGGATGGTGAACCGCACCGGCACGCGGGTGGCCGCCGTGGTCGCCCCGCTCACCGAAACGATCAGCGTGTCGTGGTGCACGCCCAGCGGCAGGCCCACCGGCACCAGCGAGATGTCCAGGTTCGCCGGCACGCCGCCGCTGGTTGGGCTGACCACCAGCCAGGCGCTGCCCTGGGCGCGGCTCAGGGACCAGGACGGCGACCCCGGCCCGGCGCTGCTGACCTGGATGCTGGTGACTCTGGGTGCGGCGCTTCCTAGCGGAGCGGAATCAGCGAGCTGAACCGGCGCGACCGATACGGTCGACGGCGTGGGGGTCTCGACCAGCTTGCCAACATCGCAGGTCGAGACCGCCACCGACAACAGGGCGACGGCGGCAAGACGACCCCGCCGCGCCCAGGCAGAGGAGTCCTGAGCCGGTCCATCCAACGAGGCGCGCCCCGTGGTTCGAGTGCAGGGTGAGAGCGGGCAATGGCCATGCCCCTAGCGGGGGGTAGGTGTAGGGCCGGCTGTTGCAGGCACAACACGATGGGGCATATGGGCTTACCATCGCCCCGAACGGCGTGAGATCACCGGCGGGCACCCTCCAAACCCCTGGGTGGAGCCTGGAGGCTACAGTGGCCTGCCCGAGGCGAGGAAGCGTGGTCGTCAGGGCCGCGGGCAGACCGTCTGGTCGAAGTGGGTCTCCACGGTGCCCACGACAGCGTACAGGGACTGATCCCGCGCCGCTCGCGGGTCATCCAGCGCCAGATCGTGCGGCTTGCCGCGCGCGTTGTAGGCGATCCAGTGACCTTCCACCGCCACCAGTGCCTGGGCCAGGGCGGCGCAGTTCTCCGGTCCGCGGAATCGCGCCCGGCGATCGCCATAGACGCGCACGGCGTCCAACACCGCGTCCGTGAGCCGGTCCAACCGGACCAGGGCCGGATCCGCCTGGGCAGGCGCCGGACCAGACGACGGAGCGGCCGGTTCCGGCGGCGCCTCCTGCACCGGGGCGGACTGGGTCACGCCCCCAAGACGAATCAAGCCGAGCCACCAGCCGGCCAGGACCAGCAGGACGATCACGCCGGCGGGCCCCACTGCACCCAGGGCCCAAGGTTCCCAGCGCCTTCGCCGGGAAGGCTTCTCCGGCTCGACCACCAGCACGACCGGCCCAGGAGTAGCCCGCCTGGCCGGAGTACCCGGCCGGCCGCGGGACGGTGACCGCCTCGCGGGCAGTGCCTGACCGGCGGCGAGCGCGGTAACGAAATCCAGCACCGAAGGGAATCGTTGGGCGGGCTGCTTGCTCAGGGCCCGGTTCACCGCTTCGCTCACCGGCACCGGGATGTCCTTGCGGGTCTCGGTCAGCGGGGTGGGAGGATCCTGGGCCTGCCGGCGGGCGACCTCTTCGAACGAATCTCCGATGAACGGGAGCGCGCCGCTGAGGCACTGGTAGATCATGACCGCGAGCGCGTACTGGTCGGCGCCGGCGGCGGGCGCGCGCGCGTAGAACTGCTCCGGCGCCATGTACTCCGGCAGGCGGAGCCAGGGGCCGGTGCCCGACGCCGCCTGGCGACCGAAGGCCTCCAGAATAGCGAAGTCGGCGACCCGCACCCATCGGTCGTCCAGGAACACATTGGACGGTTTCAGGTTGCCGTGCGGCACGCCTCGGCGGTGAGCGTAGTCCAGCGCGGTGGCGATTTGATCGGCGATGTTGAGACAGAGATCGAGGCTCATCGGACCGCTTTCGCGCAGCACGTCGCCCAAGGACTGTCCCTTCATGAGGTCCATCGTGTACCACAGGAAGGTGGCGGCGGTGCCGAACGAGTGGAGTGCCACGATATGCGCCTGCCGCAGCGCCTGGCACGACGCGGCCTGGCGCTCGAACCGGTGCACCAGCGTTTGGCTCACGCCTTCACGCGCCGGAATGACCTTGAGCGCGACCTGGCGATCGTGCGCCACCTCGTGCGCCAGGAAGACCAGGGATCGCTCGCCCAGTCGGAGGAGGGAGTGGATCAGGAAACGGTCGGCGGTGACCCGCTGCACCACCTCCTGGACTTCGTTGACCACCGACTCCTGGAGGATCACGCTGGCGGCAGGCGAGAAGCCGCACAGGGCGCAGTGGCCGCTCTCGGCGATCTCGGCGACGGAGCAGCGGGGACAGATCATGGCCAAGAATCTGGCGCGTGGCCCGGCGTCATACCGCCACCGAGCACTTGCAGAGGCCAGCCCCCAGATCAGGGGTCATTGATGGTGAGCTCTCCCGTAGCAGTCAGCGCGGAACCTGAAGGGGCAATGCGCGTGCCCGGCGACGGCTCCGGTTCGGCGCTAGGCGCTGCGAGGTTAACTCAATGAAGCGTTGTGAGTTACGGCGATTAGTCCTGGGGTGTGCCGAGGCCTCGGAAGGCGGGCGGCCGAGCTGGAGCCTTCACGCTACAGTCAATTGACCCGTCCGTCTCGCCGAGCCCATATTGTGCCCATGGCGGTTCAGCTGCTCCCAGGCCCCTTCACGGTGGAGATGTACCACCGGCTGGCGGAGTTGGGCATTCTCGACGAGGACGACCGGGTGGAACTCCTCGACGGGCAGATCGTCGAGATGACGCCCATCGGCGGTCGCCACTCGGCCTGCGTGTATCGTCTGAGCAACCTGTTGTCACGCCGTATGGGAGCGAACACGGGCGTGAGCACGCAGAATCCCGTGGTCCTGGCCGAGCGTTGGGAACCTCAGCCCGACCTCGCGGTCTTGCGCCGGCCCCCCGCGGCGTCGGGCGCGTGGCTTCCCGAGGCGCGGGACGTCCTCCTGGTGATCGAAGTGGCTGATACATCCCTGGAGCGTGACCGCGACCTGAAGATCCCGCGCTACGCCGCCGCGGGCATCCCGGAAGCCTGGCTGGTTGATCTCGACGGGGACGCCATCAAGGTGTGCCGGGAGCCGGGGCCGGAAGGGTACCGTGACGTCGGCACGGTGACTCGGGGCGCGACCCTGCGGCCGCTCCTGCTGCCGGAGGCGGCCATCACCGCGGACGAGATTCTCGGGTAGCCACAGGGCGCGCTACGAGTCGCCCGACTCAGCCCCGATGTACCCCTCCTTCTCCAGGTGCAGCAGCACTTGCTGCGCCGCTTCCTCCGGCGTCACGTCGGTCGTGTCAATGGTGAGGTCCGCGTCGGGCGGCACCTCGTACGGGTCGGAGATGCCGGTGAATTCCTTGACGATCCCGGCCCGCGCCTTGGCGTAGAGGCCCTTGCGGTCCCGCTGCTCGCACACCTCTATCGGCGTGGCCACGTAGACCAGGATGTAGCCGCCACCCTTCTCGATCAGCGCCCGGTTCTCCTTGCGGATGTTGTCGTAGGGCGCGATGGGCGCGCAGATGGCGATCCCGCCGTTCTTGGTGATCTCGCCGGCCACGAAGCCGATCCGCCGGATGTTGATGTCGCGGTGCTCCTTGGAGAAGCCCAGCTCGCTGGAGAGATGTTTGCGCACCAGGTCGCCATCCAGCAGCGTCACCGGGCGG
>DATECF010000270.1:0-4774 GCA_035287045.1 Gemmatimonadales bacterium
CGCGCGCGAGATCGCGCTCTTCAGTCTTGGCCTCGCGGTGCTGTGGGCGGGAGCCGATTGGCCGGTGGGCGTCCTCGCCGCCGGCTACCTCCTCAGCGTGAAGACGGTGCAGTACCTCCTCATCGGGTACATCGGCCCGGGGCTCTTGCTGCTGGGCACTCCGCGCTGGCTGCTCCGACGGATGATCCGGGGACGCGTCGCCTTTGCGGTGGCCCGCGCGCTGACCCGACCGCTGATTCCGCTGGCGGTGGCCAACGGCGTGCTGGTGGCGACCCATCTGCCGGTGGTGGTGGATAACCTCTCCGGCAGTCAGCTGTGGACCTTTGTTCTGGACCTCGTCGTGATCGCGGCCGGGTTCATCTTCTGGTGGCCCGCCCTGGGGCGGTTGCCGGAGCTCAGTCCCATGTCTTACGGGGCGCGGATCGGGTACCTGGGGCTCAACGTGTTCCTACCCACCGTGCCGGCGTCGTTTTTCACGTTTTCCCAATACCCCGTCTACGCGCTGTACGAGCTGGCGCCGCGCGTGAGCGGCATCTCGGCGGTGGCCGACCAGCGGGTGGCCGGACTCCTGATGAAGACCTGCGGGGGAGCCCTGCTGTTCGGCACCATGTCGGTCATGTTCTTCCGCTGGTACCGACACGAGGCGGACGCCGAGCCGGAGGGCGTGCTCACGCCCTCGGCGCAGGGCGGAGAGGGTCGCAGGGCGTGAGTTCGCCGACGCCGGCGCTCCAAAGCGTCCCGGAGCGGCTGCGGGACCCTCGGCCGTTGGTCGCGGTGGAGCTACGCCCGCCGCGGGCGGGCCTCTCCGGGCGCGAGGGCATGGACACCTGGATCGACATGTATCACTCGCTCCGGCGGCTCACCCGGGCCGATACCCTGGTCTTCCTCACCGACAACGCAGTGGGCGAGGCGGAGGAAGAGAACCTCCAGCACCTGACGACCAACCTGGCGGGCGAGGTCCAGCCGGCGAAGCTGGTGCCGTTCCTCACGTCCAAGCACGCTCTGGACTATTGTCTGATGTACGCCACGCGGGCCGCCTCGCACGGCTTCCAGGCGCTTACCGTGCTGGGTGGCGACCGGACGGTGGGGCCGCCGCGGTGCCTGGAGTACGCCTACATGCTGCGGCAGTTGATCCGCGCGCGGGTGCCGGGGCTGGTACTGGGTGGCTGGGCCAACCCGCACCGCTCCGCGTCGGAACAAGTGGATTTTCTGTTGCGGTCGGAGTTTACCGCCGAGTTTTATCTCACCCAGGTGGTCTCGCACCACAGCCTGCGCGCGGTGGAAGCGTTCGTGACCGAGGCGCGCCGCCGCGGCGTCCCGCAGCCCGGCGTGTTCGGCGTGTTCATGTACCGGAGCGCCAACCCGGCCACGCTGGACAAGCTGCGGCAGTTCTTCCCGGTGCCCGCCACAGAGGTCGCCCGCGAGTTCGCGTCCGGGGTGTCGCCGGAGGAGATCTGCGCCCGGTCCATCCGCGCCTTGCGGGACGTGGGCGTGGACAAGGTGTACGTGAGCAATCTGGGGTTCAAGCGTCCGGAAGAGAAATACCGGAAGCTGCTGGAGGTTGTCGTCGCCAGCTGAATCCCCGGCGGCCAGGGTCCGCCCAGGGGGTCCGGTGTGAGTTCACTTCACCGGTCCCAGATACCGGTCGTACCAATTCAGGCTTTCCTTGATGAGCTGCAGTCTCGGCACGAAATGCCCGGCCTCATACACCACATGACGCTTGTGCTCCGGCGGCGTGCCCAGCAGCCGGAACATGGGGATCTGGGAGGTTTCGAGTGGGAAGAACTGATCGTACCGACCGTTCAGCATGAGGACGGGAATCCTGATCCGCGGCACGAAGTTGAAGGGGTCGGCCTCGGGCAGCGCCCGCTGAAACTTCAGTCCGGCGACATGCAACACGGCAACGTCCAGGCGCTTTTCGACCGCCAGCATCAGCCCACCGATGCGCCCGCCCCAGCTGAAACCGAAATACCCGAGCTTGTCAGCGTCGATGTCGTCGCGGCTTTCGAGGTAGTCGATGGATCGGCCAAGGTCGCGCGCCCACTGGACAACATAGTCTCTGTACGCGACGGTCTCGCTCGGCTGGTCGGTGTTGAGGTCGGTGCGCCGCTCCAGCGTACCTCGATATACCGGGTACATGAGGGCGCGACCACCCTTGACAATGAAGTCCCAGGCGGCCTGGAAGTCCTGGTTGATCGTATTCGAGAAGATCACGTTCGAGCCGGGGAAGTAGACGACTGTTTGATACGGGGGTGTGACCCTCCTCGGGAGATGGAGGTACGCGATGACGCGCTCGCCAGTGTACGCGGCGTCGAAGCTCACGCGTTGACGGATCCACTGATCGGTGGTATCGACGCGCTCAGTCACGGCGTTGAGTGGTCTGGGATCGTACGCATACATGCGGAGATAGAGCTGGAACTCTACGTCGCCGACGGGCTTGTCCTTCAGGAAGTCCCGGAACGGCCGCCGGATGGGTTGCTTGGCGCGTTCCAGGTTGTCGTCGACGCCCAGATAGGTGACCAGACGGAACCCGTTGGTGGCCGAACGATCCCACGGCGATTGCGTGTACGGGTCCACGAACATGTAGGCGGCATCGTTCCACCCGCCACCGAGGATGAACCGCCCCGCGAAGCCGCCGACACTTTCGTTGAAGCACCACTCCCGGACGTTCCCCGCCATGTCGTAGGCGCCAAACCGATTCATACCGGCGTATTGACCGACCGGCGTCGGGCCGCGGTCGGCGAAATTGCTGGCCGGCACGATCCAACTCGTCGCAGCGGCACCGGCGGCACGGTTCCAATGGTAGACCGTCGGCAGGTCCCGACCTTCGAATGCCGCATAGGCCGCCGCTTCGTACCAGCTCACCCCGCTCACCGGGTAGTCGTCCTGACCGGCCGGGTAGTCTCCCAGTTCCCAGGTACTGGGCCCGGGACGGCCGGTCCGGTCGGTGAACTCGGTCATCGCCTCCTGCCACGTGAGCTGACGACCGTCCTTGGGGAATGGATGCCGCCAGTAGTCCGGCGTTGTATATCCTCCAGCATCGACAAACGCCTGGTAGCGCTGATTGGTGACTTCGTACCGGTCAATCAGGTAGTCGCCCAGTTGGATAGGTTCGAGGTTCTCAAGGCCTGGACTCTCGACCCGAACGACGCCCCCGGGGACGCGTTCCACGCTCTCCGGGATCGCGCCGGTCTTCTTGAGCGGGAATCGCCTATCGGCCGACAACCACCAGTACTGCGCGGCGGCGTGATACGGACGGTACCCGTCCAGCTCGAGTCGCAGGCGATAGAGGCCGCTGGGGAACCACACGCTGTCGAGGGGGGTCTTACCGAGTTGGTACCAGGCGGTATCGGCCGCCCCGTATTCGCGCCAATAGACCCGCGCCCCCGGAGGGTCGGAAGTGATGCTGACACGCCGGGCAAACGTCTTCCAGACCTCGTAGAGCAGCGAGTCACTCTCGGTGACCGCGTCAGCCTCGGTGGCTAGCAAGTGGGCCGCGAAGAACTTCTCCTCGTCCGCCAGGCGCCGGATTTCCGGAAGTGCCTCGGCCCGCAGCCACCGCTCGTCTCTGGGGGAGCCGAACATTCCCGCGACCCACGCCACGGCGATCACGGCGAGGACGGCACCGCCCCCGACCGAAAGCTGAAGCCGCCGATCGGTGACCAGGCGCTGGACGGGCCGGCTGAGAACCGGCGTGACACCGGAGGTGGGGGTGATGAGGTCTTCCAGCTCGGCGAGCAGGTCAGCCGCGCTCTGCCAGCGATCTTCACGGTTCTTCGCGAGGCACCGCATCACCGCGCTTGCCAGCGCCGCCGGAATGCCCGCGCGGCGGCGAGTGACCGGCTCCGGTGCCTCGCTGATGTGGGCGACCAACACTTCCTGCGTGTTGCTGCCGAGAAACGGAGGGCGGCCGGCAAGCAGCTCGTACGCGACGACCCCGACGGCATAGATATCCGCTCGGTGATCGATGTGAGGGTCGGCAGCGGCCTGTTCCGGGGCCATGTACCGCGGCGTGCCGAGCGCCACACCTACCGAGGTCAGCTCGTGACGACCCGTCGCTTCGCTCACTGCCTTCGCGACGCCAAAGTCGGTCACCAACGCGTGGCGACCGGCCAGCATCACGTTGTCTGGCTTGATGTCGCGGTGGACCACGCCGTGCGCGTGGGCATGGGCCAGCGCGTCAACGATCTCCTTCAAGATCCGCGTCGCCTCGGGGATCGGCAGTTGGAGGTCCCGCCCAAGGCGCTCGCGCAGTGACTCGCCCTCGACGTAGGGCATCACGTAGTAGAGAAAGCCACCCGCCTCCCCCGAATCGTGGAGCGGCAGGATGTGAGGGTGGGTGAGCTGGGCGGCGATCTCGATCTCCCGAAGGAAGCGCTCGGGACCGAGTACGACGGCTAGCTCCGGCTTCAGGACCTTGATGGCGACCCTGCGGTGGTGCTTGAGGTCCTCGGCGAGGTACACCGTGGCCATCCCGCCCGCACCAAGCTCACGCTCCAGCCGGTAGCGATGGGCCAGGGCTGCCTTGAGACGATCGAAGGAATCCATGGCCTTGCCCGGACTATGATACGGGATCAGACACCGGGACAGCTAGGCGGCAGCTGGTCCGGCCTATGCCGCGACCTGAAGCGCCACGTCCACCCGGCCCAGCGGCGCGCTGATCTGCACGCCCTGCACCAAGCCTTTCACCGCCTCCTTCACTTCCCGTGCGATGGCGATGCCTTCGGCGAGGGCCGCATCGGCTCCCTGTTCCTGCGCCGTGCGCATCCGGGCC
>DATECF010000271.1:0-6296 GCA_035287045.1 Gemmatimonadales bacterium
GGAGGTGGACCATGGGTAGGCCGGTCCCGCGGCTGCCCGCGACCGAGTACTTCGCCGAACCTCAGGCGAAGACCGGCATCGCCATCCACCACACCGTGTGCGACAGCGTGCGCACCACCGTGGCCATCTGGGTGCGCGACCACACCCGCCATGGGGAACGCCGCATGGTGGCCACGGCCTACGCCATCGAGCGCGACGGCACCATCTACGAGGCCTTCGATCCCGCCTGCTGGGCCTGGCAGTTCGGCCTCTCCTGGCCCGACCGGCTGCGCCTCCCGTTCGAGAAGCGGTTCATCGGCATCGAGCTCTGCAGCGAAGGCGGTTTGCAGGAGGAGGACGGCAAGCTCCGCGCGTTCGGCAGGATGGAGGAGGACACCGTGAAACCGGTGAGCCAGGCGCTGGACTGCGGCACCGACTATCGCGGCTATCGCTGGTTCGATCGCTACCAGCCGGAGCAGCTCGACGCGCTGGGCCGGCTGGTGGACCAGCTGTGCCAGCGCTTCGCCATCCCGCGGGTCTACCCGGACAAACCGTTCCTGTACTACGGCGACGCCCTGGCCTCGTTCGAAGGCGTGATCGGCCACGCCATGGTCCGCCCCGGCAAGAGCGACCCGGCGCCCGACCCCCGCCTGTGGCAGACCCTGCGCGACGGGGCCAACCTTCGACCGGTGCCGGTCACGCCCGCCGCGCATGCCGGTGGCAGGTGCCTGACCGAGGGAGACCTGCAGGTCATGACCATGTTCAACGCCATCTACCTCGATGAGAAGCACCTGGCCGCCGGCAGTCCGGTGCAGACCCTGCTCACGGAGCTGGCTCGTCGCGGCGTGTACGTCTTCCTCAAGCAAACGGGGCGGAACAGCCACACCATCCAGTACCAAGTGCTCCAGGGGGATGGCCGTCATGTGGCGCGACTGGCCCGGGCGCTGGGGTTCAAGCGCGTGACCGACCGCGTGCTGGAGGTGCACCATGCGTAGGCCGGTCCGCCTGTCCCCTCTGTCCCTTCTGCTCCCCCTGATCGCGGCTGTTGGCATGATCGCCTGGCTGTCCGGCGGCAACGGCAAGGCCGTCGCCGCGGCTCAGGCCGAGGCGGCGCGCCTCACCACCCAACGCGATTCCCTCATCGCCGTGGTTCACGACCGCGAGCGGCAACAGGCGGCGCTCACGATCCAGCGCGAAACCCATGAAGCCGAGGTCACCCGGCTCCGCGATTCCGTGATCGTTCTCGAGCGCCGCCGTGCCGCCGCGCAGCTCTCGGTCCGCCAGCTTCGCACCGTGGGGGCGCTCCAGCACCAGCTCCGCACTGCCTTCCCGGAGCTTGGCGCATCCGGATGGGGCGTCACCACCGTTCGTTTCGAGGACGGCGATACGCTCGGCATTGAGTACCTGATGGTGCCGGCCTGGTTCGCCGAGACCTTCGTGATCGATCACGCCAACGCGGAGTCGTGGCGGACGCAGAAGGATCAGCTCCTCGCCGTGGATTCGCTCCGCGTCGTCGTGGCCGCGCTCCAGGACTCCATCACCCACCTGGAGGTCGCCAAGCGCCTGGCCTACGAGGCCGGATACCAGGCGGCGTACGCCGGTTATCAGGACCTGTCGAGACGGCATGTCGCCGAGTTGAGAAAGCCCCGGATCAAGCTGGCATCGGCCGTGGGGGTGCTCGGTGCCATGGCCGTCGGCGTAGTCGTTGGCAGGCTGCTCCCGTGATGATGGCGTGCCCCGAGCGAATCGGCCCAACCCTGTGCTGGAAGCCCAGATACGGCTGCCAAGCGGCCAGGGCCAACAGGCGGTTGTCCCGGGACAACAGGCGTTTGTCCCTGGACATCAGGCACTTGTCCCGGGACAACAGGCCCTTGTCCGCGGCCACCAGGCACTTGTCCGCGGACAACAGCGGTTTGTCCGTGGACAACAGCCAGTTGTCCCGGGACAGCAGGCATCTGTCCGCGGCCCACAGGCAGTTGTCCCGGGACATTAGCCTGGTGTCCCGGGACATCCGCCTCCTGTCCGCGGCCAGGAGCCAGTTGTCCCTGGCCTTTTGCCGGTCGGTGGCGGCCCGTCAGCGGGAACGCGCGGACATTGCCCTTTCGGCAGGCTTCACCCGTGGCTGGGAGGCTGGCAGCGGATCCCTGTCAGCGGCCGAGCGGCGGTGTTCCCATCACCATTCTCATCAACCAGGAGTTCACCATGTCGAAGCGGTATCCTCGAACTGAGCACGAATTCGGAGCGCTGGCGCTCCGGGTCGCCGACGGACTCGCCAAACACCCGGAAGATTTCCCCAATCCGCCGGTTTCCGCGGCGGACCTCAAGGCGAAGTGGGAGCGGTTCAACGCCGCCGACACGGCGACGGTGGCGGCCAAGGATGCGTACCTGGAACAGCACGCCATCAAGGACGACGCCTTCGAGGACATGGAGGACGGCACCAAGGCGGATCTGACGTACGCTGAGATGGCGGTGCGCGACCGGCCTGAGAAGTTGACCGCGCTGGGCTGGCGGCCGCGGCGCGACGGCTCCCCGTTGGAGCCGCCGGGTGAGACCCGGGACATCCAGATCGTGTCCGAAGGCGACACCTGGGTCGTGCTCCGCTGGAGTTCGCCGGTGGATGGCGGCGCGCCCGGGTTCTACCGGATTCAGCGGAAGCGGGAGGGCAGCGGGTGGGAGGACGCTGCCACCGCCACGGAGACGCAGCACGTGGTGAGCAATCAGCCCCGCGGCGTGGAGCTGCTGTACCGGGTGATCGCCGTGAACAAGGCGGGCGCCGGGCAGCCGAGCGCCACGGTCACGGTGGTGCTGTAGCCGCAGGTGTTGTTACCGCGCGTTCGGTCAGGTGACCACGGTGGGACCATTTCGCCCACGGTGGGTCGAGGGGCCAGCCGGCATGGCCAACCACGAATCCCTCGACTCCGGGTTCGATTCCCGGCGCGCGGTCTCGGTGTGACGGAGGTGGCAACGTGGAGAAGCACCCGGGCCTACCTCTTCATCGCGTTCCTCCCGGAGAGGCACGTGCTGCACCGGGCGTTGCAGCACGCGGGATTCGTGCTGGTCTTCAAGCCCGTGATCCGGATGAGAAGGGGCGGCATCAAGTGCAACGTGGACGTGGACCTGGTGTTCCGGGTGATGGCCGAGTTGAGCGCCTACGAGCGGGCGGTGATCGTGACCGGCGACGGTGATTTCTCCCTGCTGGTCAGGTACCTGCTGGTGAATGGGAGGCTGGAGGTCGTCATCAGCCCCGATACCGGCTCGTGCTCGGCGCTCCTGAGGCATAGCGCCGGGGGACGGATCACGTTCATGGCCGGCCTGCGCCAGCAGCTCGAGTACCGCCCGCATCCCAAGGAGGCGTCATGGACGCGTTCCAGCCGCTGATCAACCTGCTGGTGCTCCTGAGCGCGCTGAGCATCGCGGCGGAACGCATGGCGAATGCGATGAAGCTCCGCGACCCGGAGCTGAGTGAGAAGCAACCCGGCGCGAAGGAGGAGAAAGCGCGCGAGCGCCGCATCGCCGAGCGCGCCCTGGCCGCGGCGCTGCTGCTCGCCGTCGTGATGAAGGCCGACTTCTTCGAGATCCTCTCGCACCTCGACGCTCCATGGGACACGTTGGGCTGGGTGCGACCCCCAGAGGATGATTGGACCGCGAGCCGGTTCCTCCAGGCGCTCGCCGGCACCATGGTGACCGGCGTCTCCGTGGCCTTCGGGTCCAAGTTCTGGCACGACCTGCTGGATCTGCTGTACGGCGTCCGCACGGCGATCGCCAGCGGATCGCGGGCCGAGTCCTAGTCATGTCGTCCTGGCGCAGGGGGAAGCTCAGGGACCTCTGCACCAGTCCCATAGCGCGCGTCAGTGGAGCGCGCGCCTTGGCTCTCTCTCCGTGCATGGCGCGCGCGGAACGGCAGCGCGCGAGGGACTGGTGCAGAGGTCCCCTATGGCTGGGGACGTTTGTGACGCTTGGCGTGGCGGGCCTCTGGCCACAGGCCCGGGGGCCGCAGAAGATCAAGATCGCGAGCTTCAACATCCAGGTCTTCGGGACGGAGAAGGCGGCCAACGAGGCGGTGATGACGGTCTTGAGCCGGATCGCCCGGCAGTTCCACGTCCTGGCGGTCCAGGAGTTCCGCGACGAGACCGGCCAGGCGCCCCAACTCTTCCTGGATCGGATCAACCAGGAGGGAACAGGGCGCTACGCCATGGTGGTAGGGCCGCGGCTGGGGCGCACGGAGAGCAAGGAACAGTACGCCATCTACTACCGGCCCAGCGTGGTGACATTCGTGGACAGCTTCACGGTGTCGAGACGCGGCAACCGGTTCGAGCGCCCCCCGCTGGTCGCCGGTTTCGTCGCCGGCCAGTTCGACTTCCGGCTGGTGGTTGCCCACATCAAGCCCGCGGATGCCGCGAGGGAGCTGGCGGCGCTGGCCCGCGTGGCCCACGCGGTGGCCGACTCGACCGAGCGCGACGTCATCCTGCTCGGCGATTTCAACGCCGACTGCGGCTACTTCAACGAGACCGACCAGCGGCATCCGCTGAAGGCGCCCCGGTTCCACTGGATCATCGCGAATGAAACGGAGACTGCGGTCAGGAGCGGGTGCACCTACGACCGCATCGTCCTGACCGACGCGACCGTGGGGCACGAGCTGGTCCCCAAGTCCGCCCGGGTCTTCCGCTACGACCGAATATTCGGCATCTCATCGCGCGTCCTGGTCCGGGCCGTCTCGGACCACTTCCCGGTTTACGCGGAGTTCTCCATCGCCGGGCCCGACGATGACGGGCCCAGGAGGAGGTAGCATGGGCGTCGTCATCCCCCCCGGACCGCCGGCCCCAACCCCCGAACCACCCCGTCCTGGCGAGTCCGCGGACGCCCTGCAGAGGGCGCTCCAGGGGCGCTACGTGCTCAAGCGCAAGCTGGGCCAGGGCGGCATGGGCGTCGTGTTCCAGGCCTGGGAGAGCGCCCTGGAGCGCATGGTGGCGCTCAAGATGCTGCCGGCGACAGGGGCCAGCCCGGAGCTCCGCCAGCGCTTCCTTAAGGAGGCGCGCATCGCGGCGGGGCTGTCGCACCCGAACATCGTACCCATCTACACCGTGGATGAGGCCGGGCCGTGGCTCTTCTACACCATGGCCTACGTCCACGGCGAGAACCTGCACCAGCGGGTGCTCACCAGGGGCCCGCTGGGCCCCGGTGAGACGGCGCGCATCCTGCGCGAGGTGGCCTGGGCCGTGGACTACGCACACGAGCAGGGCGTCCTCCATCGCGACTTGAAGCCGCAGAACATTCTGCTGGAGGAGCCGGGCGACCGGGTCCTGGTGACCGACTTCGGCATCGCCCGGTTGCTGACCGAGGCGCCGCCCGCCGAGGGGTGGTACCCGCTGGGCACGGCCGCGTACCTCAGTCCCGAGCGGGCCGCCGGTCTCCCGGCCGACCAGCGCAGCGACATCTACTCGCTCGGCATCATGGCACACCGCATGGCCGCCGGGCAGGAGCCGTTCACCGGAACGGTCGAGCAGATCCTGGAGCAGCAGCTGCGAGCCCCGGTGCCGTCCCTCAAGGTGCTGGGCCTGAACCTGGACACCACGCTGTCCGAGGCCGCGGGGCGCTGCCTGGCGAAGGAGCCGCTGGAGCGGTTCCAGGTCGCGCGCGAGTTGGCGGCGGCGCTGTCGCTGGCCCCGGAGCTGGCGTCCGACCTGCCGCTGGTGCTCCGGCGGTTCCTCCGGCGCGTGAAGGTGGCGACGCAGTCTCGGTACGTCAGCGTGGGGCTGGGCATTTGGGGATTGCTCGTGCTGGGCCAGGCCATAGAGGATGGCAACTGGGACCGGGCGGCCCTGGGCGCCGGGTTGCTGGCGTCGGTGCTGGCCCTGCCCCTGGTCAGCGTGTTCCAGGCGACCCGCAACCTGCTGAAGGCGGGCTACGGCCACGCCAAGATCATCCACTCCATGCTGATGGATCGGGACCGCCAGGAGGAGGAGCTGGGGGTCCCGCTCAAGGATCGCCCGCGCGGCTTCTGGGCCACCCTGTGGCTCCGCGCGGCCCAGACCTGCGCCGTCCTGTTCCTGTTGGGCTTCGTGGCGGCCATCGTCGCGCCCAGTCTCCCCGAGGCCCCGGTCATGATCAGCATGGCGGGCGGCGCCGTCCTCGGGGCCTTGGCCGGGTTCTTCTACATGGGGGCGGACCTGGCACGTCACCAGCTCGTGGGCCAGCGCTGGCGGAAGGTCATGGAGAAGGAGCCGTGGGGCCGCTGGTGGGTGAAGCTGGCCGGGTTGGGGTTGAAGCGTCTTCCCGGCGATCCGTTGCGGGCCGTGCTGTCCCCGCCGCCGGCGGAC
>DATECF010000272.1:0-2104 GCA_035287045.1 Gemmatimonadales bacterium
CTCCTTGACGAACGCTTGCCAGTCACATCCAGCCTACGACCAGGAATGCTCTTGCGCTACCTCGAAGAGCGTCCCTCGGGTCCGAGCCTGAAGCCGTTGAGGTCCCGCATTCCGCCCATGTGAGACGCACCCCGCGCGCGCGGCGTTTACACCGGCTCCAAATAGTCTCCGCCGCCCAGCATGCCGATTGCCCGCCATGCCTGCGACCGCTCGGCAAGGCCTGTAAATATCCCACCAGGTTCTTCCGTCTGATTGGCTGAGTGTCCTCGAGGGGATCGCAGCCTGCGTCGTGACCGACCGGCCATAGTCGACCCCCGGGACAGATAGGAGTCAGTTATGACCCCACGGCGAGCGGTTGCAGCGATCTTGGCACTGCTCATGATGAGCGGCCCCGGCGTGGCGCAGGCGGTCAATCCGCCACCTGCTCCGCCCGCACCATCGGCGCCGGCCGCCCCTCCAGTGCCGCCGGGCGCGCCAGTACCTGCGCCGACCAATGAAGTCACGCCGGCGCGGGTCAGCTACCTCAACGGTGAAGTGTCCTTCTGGCGCCCCGGCGGGCAGGAGTGGACGCCGGCCAAGGTCAACATGCCCCTGGCCCCGGGTGACATCCTTTATACGGGACAGGGCGGCAACGTCGAGATCCAGCTGGGTCCGCGCGCCTTCCTGCGGGCGGCCGATGGCACGCACGTCGGCCTCGACAACCAGGAGCCCGACTTCGTCCAGTTCCGCGTGACGGCCGGTCATGCCGCTCTTGACCTGCGCGAGCTCACGGCGGGGCAAACGGTGGAGCTCGACACCCCGCACGGGGCCTTCACCGTCGAGCGCACCGGCTACTACCATGCCGAGGTGACGCAGGGGTCCACCACGTTCGACACTCACCGCGGCGGCAGCGCCACCGTGACACTGGCGGGCGGCGCCGCCACGCCCGTTGCGGCCAATCAGCGAGTCATCATCGCCGGGACGGACTCGCCGCGCGTGGAGATGGCTGCCGCCCCGGCGCTGAGCGCGTGGGATCGCTGGAACTACCAGCGCACGAACTATCTCCTCCAGCCCGCGAGCACGCCCAACGTCCTGCCTGCCGGGTATGGCGCGGAGGCGCTCAATCAGTACGGGAGCTGGCGCACGATCGAAACGTACGGATCCGTGTGGGTCCCCGGCGGCGTCGGTCCAGGCTGGGTGCCTTACAGCACGGGCCGCTGGATCTGGGACCCGCGCTTCGGCTGGACGTGGCTCGATGACGCGCCGTGGGGCTGGGCGCCCTATCATTACGGTCGCTGGGTTTTCCTTCACAACTACTGGGCCTGGGCCCCCGGGCCGGTGGTCGTCCGCCCTGCCTACGCCCCGGCGCTTGTCGTCTTCCTCGGCGGCGGCGTGGCGGTGACCCTGGGCCGTCCGCTCTACTGGGCGCCGCTCGGCTGGGGCGAGCCGGTGATCCCGTGGTGGGGACGCCATGGCTTCGTCGGCGTGGCGTGGTGGGGCGGCTGGGCCGGCCCGCGCGTTGTCAACAACGTGGTCGTGAACCGCACCACGATCATCAACGTGACCAACATCACGGTCTACCGGAACGTGCACGTCACCAATGCCGTCGTCGGCGTGCCCGCCGAGCGCTTCGGCCGGGGCCACGTGCAGCCGACGCGGATCAGTCAAGCGCAGGCGCAGCAGCTTACACCGGTGCGTGGCGCGCTCGCGGTCCGGCCGATCGCGGCCAGCGTGCAGCCGGCGGCCAGCTCTGCGGCTCCGCCACCGGCGGCGATACAGGCGCGCCCGGTGTTGGCAACGCGTGCGCCTCACGATGTCCGGCCGGCGCTCCAGGCCCAGGGTCTTGCCTCGGCGCCTGCGGTCCCTCCGACAGCGCCACCCCGGCTCGTGCCTTCGCCTCGGCCGGTACCTCCGTCGACGAATGCTGCTGTCGCACCGGGAGCCGGCCCAGCTCGGACGCCGAGCGCGGCGCCTGGGGTTTCCGGCCTCACCGTCCCCGGAGCTGTCGAGAGGAAGGGGAGTGCGGCGGAACAGGCGCCACCGGTCCCACCATCGGGTTTACGAAAGGCGGCGCCGACTCAGTCCCGCGACACGATGCGCTCCGATGCCCCCACGGGGTCGGGAG
>DATECF010000273.1:0-9527 GCA_035287045.1 Gemmatimonadales bacterium
TCCCGGGTGCCCGGGAGGCGCCGGCGCGCCGGGAGGGCCGGGTGGCAATGGCGGGCCGGGCACCGCCGGAGGGCGGGGCGGACGGATCACCGTGATTGGCCCCCAGAACGAGCAGTACTTGATTGGACTGGCGGAAGGGCAGAGCGTTGGTGGCGAGGGCGGACCCGGTGGACGCGGCGGCAAGGGTGGAGCGGGCGGTGCCGGCGGGGCGGCGCAGCTGCCCCAGGGTTCCCCCGCGGACCGGCGCTGTGAAGCCGGGAAACCGAGTGCCGACGGCGCCAGTGGCGCGGCGGGCCCCCAAGGTCCCTACGGCGTGCCAGGCCCGCGGGCGCAGACGCTGACGCTGCCGGCGGCGGAGGTCTTTGGCCCCATGGCGCAGTGGAACCCGCAGCTCGCGTCGCTGCTCAGCTACACCGACGGGAACCGGAGGCGGAACGACTAGCGCCCGGCGCGGCACGACGGGCTCGGCCACTGGAGCATGTCCACCAGAACGTTAAAGAATTCCTACCGGCTGCTTCACCGGCGCCGTGCCATCGTGTGGCGATTCCTTCCCAACCCCAATTCCAGGACTCAGGAGTCGCGGTGATCATATCGGTCCCCAAAGAAACGGTGCCCGGCGAGCGCCGAGTGGCGCTCGCCCCGGACGCCGTCAAGCGGCTGAGCGGTAGTGCTGTCCAGGTGCGCGTGGAACGCGGCGCGGGCGTGGCGGCCAAGTTCAGCGACGAGGAGTACCGCGCGGTGGGCGCGGAGATTGTGGCGGACGGGCGCGCGGTCCGCACCGGGGCTGATGTGCTCGTCATGGTGCACCGGCCCACCGAGGCGGAGGTCGGCGACCTCAAAGAGGGAGCCGTGGTGGTCGGCATGTTGCAGCCCGCCACCAACGCGTCACTGGTGCAGGCCCTGGCCCGGCGACGGGTCACCAGCTTCAGCCTGGACGCTTTGCCCCGCATCACGCGGGCCCAACCCATGGACGTCCTTTCCGCGATGGCCACCGCCGCCGGCTACAAGGCGGTGCTGCTGGCGGCCGCGGCCAGCCCCAAGTTCTTCCCCATGCTGGTGACGGCGGCGGGCACCATTCCGCCGGCCAAAGTCCTGGTGCTGGGGGCCGGGGTGGCCGGGCTTCAGGCCATCGCTACCGCGCGGCGGCTGGGGGCCGTGGTCCAGGCCTTCGACGTCCGGCCCGCGGTGAAGGAACAAGTCGAAAGCCTCGGCGCGCAGTTCCTGGCGGCGGACATGACCGGGCTGGAGGCGGAAGGCGCCGGCGGCTACGCCAAGGAGCTGTCGACGGAACAGCATCGCCGCGAGCTGGAGCTGATTCACAAGCAGCTGAAGCTGGTGGACGTCGTCATCTCCACGGCGGCGATTCCCGGGAAACGCGCCCCGGTGCTGATCACGGAGCCGATGGTGCGCGACATGCGCCCCGGGTCGGTGATCGTGGACCTGGCGGCCGAGAGCGGCGGGAACTGCGAGCTGACGAAGGCCGGCCAGGACGTCGAGGCGCACGGCGTCACCATCATCGGCGCGGCGAACCTGGCCTCCAGTATTCCGACGCACGCGAGCCAGATGTTTTCCCGGAACATGCAGGCCTTCCTGCAGCACCTCATCAAAGACGGCAACGTCAAACTGGACTTTGCGGACGAAGTGACCGCGGGCGCGTGCATCACGCATGCCGGAGAAATCCGGCATGAAGGCGCGCGGGCGCTGGTTGCGGCCGGAGGGAGCTGATGCTCGAGGAACTGGTCATTCTGCTGGTGATCTTCGTGCTGGCGATGTTCGTCGGCTTCGAGGTGATCACCAAGGTCCCGCCCATCCTGCATACGCCGTTGATGTCGGGATCGAACGCGATTTCCGGCATCACCATCGTGGGGTCGGTGGTGGTGACCGGCATGGGCGCCACGCGGCTGGCGGCGGTGCTCGGGATCGTCGCCATCGTGTTCGCGATGGTCAACGTCGTGGGCGGGTACCTGGTGACCGACCGCATGCTGGGGATGTTCCACAAGAAGGATGAGGTCAAGCGATGACCGCGATCTCCGAGCTGGTCTATCTGGTCGCGGCGATCCTGTTCATCGTCGGCCTCAAGCGGCTGTCGCATCCTTCCACCGCGCGCCGCGGCAATCTGCTCTCGGCCGTCGGGATGTTGTTGGCCATCGGGATCACCCTGCTGGATCGCCAGATCCTGAGCTTCCAGTGGATCATCATCGGGGTCCTGGTGGGCGCCGGCGTGGGGGCCTGGATGGCCCGGGCCGTGGCGATGACCTCGATGCCCCAGATGGTGGGCCTGTTCAACGGATTCGGCGGCGGGGCGTCGGTGCTGGTGGCGGCGGGCGAGTGGCACCGCCTGGTGCAGCCCGGGGCGACCCTGGACGGGGCGACGGCGGTGACCGTCTACGCCAGCGCCCTGATCGGCAGCGTCACGTTTTCGGGAAGCGTGGTGGCCGCCGGGAAGCTCCAGGAATGGATCCCGGGCCGCCCGGTGCTGTTCCGGGGCCAACACGCGCTGAACCTGCTGCTGGCCCTGGGCGTGGTGGGGGTGGCCGTGTACCTCTCGGCGGTGGCGCAGGTGCCGGCGGTGTTCATCGCCCTGATCGCGATCGCCCTCATGCTGGGCGTGCTGCTGACGATTCCCATCGGCGGGGCGGACATGCCGGTGGTGATCTGCCTGTTGAACTCGTATTCCGGTCTGGCGGCCGCCATGACCGGCTTCGTGATTCACAACCACGGCCTGATCATCACGGGCGCGCTGGTGGGCGCGTCGGGGCTCATCCTCACGCAACTCATGTGCAAGGCCATGAACCGCTCGCTGGCCAACGTGCTGTTCGGCGGCTTCGGCGCCCCGGTGATCGCCGGCGAGAAAGAAAAGGCGCTGGCGGCGCGCGGCGTGCGCCAGGTGACCGCCGAGGACGCGGCGATGATGCTGTCGTACGCGCAGCAGGTGATCGTGGTGCCCGGCTACGGCCTCGCGGTGGCCCAGGCCCAGCACGAGGTCCGGGAGCTGGCCGACGCGCTGGAAAAGAAGGGCGTCACCGTCAAGTACGCCATCCACCCGGTGGCGGGACGCATGCCCGGCCACATGAATGTGCTGCTGGCGGAAGCCAACGTGTCGTACGACAAGCTGTTCGACATGGAGCAGATCAACAACGAGTTTGAGCGGACCGACGTGTCCCTGGTCATCGGGGCCAACGACGTGGTCAATCCCGCGGCCCGCAATACGCCGTCCAGCCCGCTCTACGGCATGCCGATCCTGGATACGGACAAGTCCCACAACATCATCGTGATGAAGCGCAGCATGCGGCCCGGGTTCGCGGGCGTCGAGAACGAGCTGTTCTACGATGCCAAGACGTCCATGCTTTTCGGGGACGCCAAGGACTCGCTCAAGAAGTTGATCCAGGAGGTGAAGGCGGCCTGAGCGCCTTCAGCGTCAGGGCGTGCAGCGCCAGCGCGCATGGCGCCAGGAAGGTGGGAAACAGCACCAGGGGGTAGAGGCTGAAGAAGTAGCCGGCGGATCGGGCCGAGGCGATCGGCGCGGCGATGGTGAACACCGCGAGCGCCACACCCGCCGCGTTCCACGCCGCCACGGCCCGGCCTCCCCCCGGGTTGCTTGGGACGAGACGGGCCACGCCAAGGGCCAGTACTCCTACCAGCGATTCGCCCACCCCAATCGGCAGCGCCAACCACGCCGGCAGCGCCTCGCCCGCCAGGGCCAGCAGGACGACCACCGCCACCACCCGATTTGCCTGGATGGCGATCAGATCGCCCACGGTGGGCCCGGGCCGCCGAGCGGCTGAGAGCAACGCCCACGCCACGGCGAGGGTCCCCAGGCACGCCATGATCCCGGCCGCGCGTCCGGAGCCGCGGGTTCCATCGAAGGCCCCCGCGCGCGCCAGCTCCCAGAGCACCAGAAACCAGCCGAGTCCCACGGCCGTCCACGCCATCGAGGGCCAGAGCCCCCGGCGCGGGGCCAGGACGGCCAACGCGAATAGCAGAACGGCGAGGCTGGCCGCTACCACGGCGACCTCCACCACGGGGTACAGGCCACTCATGCGTGCCTCCTACCGTTCGAAGGCCGGGCTGGTCAGTGTCAGCATCTCAGTCCTCCTCCCGCGGGGGTCCCCGGAGCTTCTTGGCCTTGCCGCGCCGCCGTTTGCTTGCCAGGCGCCGTTCCTTCACGGCGCGCGGCGGTCTGGTGGGCCTGCGGGCTTTTGGCTCGTGCAGGGCGCGATCCACCAGCACCTGGAGCCGCTCCACGGCGGCCAGCCGGTTCTGGAGTTGGCTGCGGCGCTCGGCGGCCACGACCCGCAGGACGCCGGCCCCATCAATGCGGGCCGCCAGGCGCTCCAGGATACGCTGTCGGCGGGCCTGGTCGAGGCTCGGGCTTTGGGCCACGTTCCAGAGCACCTCGATCCGGGTCGAGGCTTTGTTGACGTGCTGCCCTCCCGGGCCGCCGGCCCGGCTGGCGCGGAACTCGAGCTCGGCCACGGGGATGACGTAGCGCACCGGAAGAACATATCGCCCTACCAGAGCGCCGGTAGGCTCCCTTCGGGACCTACCGGCGCTCTGGTCCTGGTGCGACCCTAGCGCCGCGGCCCTGCATGTTGGCAGCTTTCGCACCCGTGACCGACCATTCGGCGTTCGATCTCGCGATCGTTCTCTCCGGCGGTGGAGCCCGCGCCGCCTACCAGGTGGGCGTGCTGGCCGCCGTCGCCGAGCGCCTGCCGAATCTCTCGATCCCCATCATCACGGGCGTTTCAGCCGGCGCCATCAACGCGACGTACCTGGCGGGCCATCGGGGGCCGCTCTCCCGGGCCGTGAAGGAACTCCAGGGCGAGTGGCTGCGTCTCACGTCGGATCAGGTGTACCGGCTGCCCGCCACCGGCGTGGCCAAAGCCACCGCGCGGGTCCTGGGGCGACGGTTGCGCCTGCGCCGGGAGCCAGGCGTCCACGGACTCCTGGATGTGCGGCCGTTGGCGCGGTTTCTTCGGGCCGTGGTGGATTTCGAGGGCATTGACCACAACATCGCCGCCGGGCGCCTCAAGGCGCTGGCTCTGAGCGCCACCTCCTACGCGACCGGCGAGACCGTGACCTTTGTGCACGGCACGCCCGACGTCCCGATTTGGCAGCGGGCCCAGCGCAGCGCGATCCGGGAGCAAATCTCCATCACCCACGTGCTCGCGTCCTGCGCCATCCCGATCATCTTCCCGGCCGTACGGTTGGACGGCGGGTTCTATGGTGATGGGAGCGTGCGGCAGACCGCGCCCCTGTCACCGGCCATTCACCTTGGCGCGCGGCGGGTCCTGGCCATCGGTATGCGCGCGGCCACGCTACCCGGTGTGCCCTCGACGCTGGAGGGACAGGACTATCCGACGCCGGCGCAGGTGACGGCGCTGTTGCTGCACTCGGTGTTCCTGGACGCGCTGGACGCCGACGTCGAGCGCCTCCAGCGCGTCAACCGGCTGCTCGAGGCCCTGCCCCCAGGAATCTCGCTTCCCGAGGACATGAGACTGATCAAGCTGTTCCGGATCCGGCCGTCCCGCGACCTGGGCGCCATGGCCAGGGGCTACGTGCCGCGGCTACCCATGCTCATGGACCTGATCGTCAAGAGCATCGGCGGCCGGGAGGAACGCGGCGCGGATTTCCTGAGTTACCTGCTGTTCGAGCCGGAGTATACCGGGCTCTTGATGGAGCTGGGGCACGAAGACGCGATGGCGCAATGGGGCGAGATGGAGGGCCTGTTGGGTGAGGCGTAACGACAACTGCGTAAGGGGTGAGGGGCAAGGGATACCCCTCACCCCTTACCCCTCACGCAGTTCGTTCCCCTACTTCAGGAGCTGGCGTAAGACGTAGGGCAGTATCCCGCCGTGCCGGTAGTACTCCAACTCGATTGGCGTGTCGAGGCGGACCCGGGCATCAAAGGCCGCCGTACCGCCGTCCTGCCGGGTTGCCGTCACGCGTACCGTGCCGCCCGGCTTCAAGCCCTGCGCGATCCCGGTCAGCGTGAACGCCTCCCGTCCGCTCAAGCCTAGCGAGGCCGCGCTCTGGCCTTCCGGGAACTGGAGCGGCAGCACGCCCATGCCGATCAGATTGCTCCGGTGGATTCGCTCATAGCTCTCCGCGATCGCCGCCTTGACGCCCTGGAGCGCCGGGCCCTTGGCCGCCCAATCGCGCGAGCTTCCGGTCCCGTACTCTTTCCCGGCCAAGACGATGGTCGGCGCGCCCTCCTGCTGGTAGCGGGCCGCCACGTCGTAGATACTGGCGACGTCGCCGGAGGGGACGTGGACCGACCAATTGCCCTCCTTCGGCTCCACCAGTTTGTTCTTGATCCGGATGTTGCCAAAGGTGCCGCGCATCATCACTTCATGGTGCCCGCGGCGGGAGCCGAAGGTGTTGAAGTCCACCGGCTTGACGTCGTGCTCCATGAGCCAGCGGCCCGCCGGGCTGTCTTTGGGGATGGCGCCGGCCGGCGAGATGTGGTCCGTGGTCACGGAGTCGCCCAGCCAGGCCAGCACCCGCGCGCCCGCGATGTCCGCCAGGGCGGCCGGCGTGCGCGGCAGATGCTGGAAGTAGGGAGGCTCCGCCACGTAGGTGGATTGGGGATCCCACGCAAAGCGGCCGCCCGCGGCCTCCGGCACCGGAAGCTTTTTCCAGGCGTCGTCGCCCTCGAACACCGAGGCGTACTCCTCGCGGAACATGTGGGGCTTGAGCGCGGAGGCCATCGCGTCGCGGATCTTTTCCGGGCTGGGCCAGATGTCCTTCAGCATCACCGGCCGCCCGTTGGGATCCGTCCCCAGCGGCTCGGTAGTGATATCGATGTCGATCCGCCCCGCCAGCGCGTACGCCACCACCAGCATGGGCGACGCCAGGTAATTGGCCCGCACCAGCGGGTGGATCCGGGCCTCGAAATTCCGGTTGCCCGACAACACGGCCACCGTGACCAGGTTGTATTCCTGAATCGCCGTGGCGATGGGTTCGGCCAGCGGTCCCGAATTGCCGATGCAAGTGGTGCAGCCATACCCCACCAGGTGGAAGCCCAGGGTCTCGAGGTCCTGCATCAAGCCGGCCTTGGTGAGATACTCGGTGACCACCTTCGACCCGGGCGCCATGCTGGTCTTGACCCAGGGCTTGCGGTTGAGGCCGCGCTGGACCGCGTTGCGAGCCAGCAGCCCGGCGCCGATCATGACCGACGGATTGGACGTGTTGGTACAGCTGGTGATGGCCGCCACCACCACCGAACCGTCGCTCAACTGGAAGCGGGTCCCCTCGTATTCGCATTCGGCGGTGGCGGCGACTTCCGGCGCCGCGGCGACGGCCGTCGCGGGAGACTGGCCGCCCTCGCCGGCCCACCGGGCTCCCTCCTTCTCCCCCACGGCGCGGCGGGCGTTGGGCAGCAGATTGGAGAGTACCTGACGGAACGATGCCTTCACCTCCGCCAACGGCACCCGGTCCTGCGGCCGCCGTGGCCCGGCCAGCGAGGGGACCACCTTGCCCAACTCGAGGTCCAGAACATCGGTGTAGGAGGGCTCGGGGCCCCCCGGCGCGTGGAACAGGCCCTGGGCCTTGCAGTAGCGGTCCACCCTCTGCACCAGGTCCTTGGGCCGGCCGGTACGCTCGAGATACCGCAGCGTTTCGGCGTCCACCGGGAAGAAGCCCATGGTGGCGCCATACTCCGGCGCCATGTTGGCGATGGTGGCCCGATCCGCCAGCCCCAGGGTGGATAACCCGGGGCCAAAGAACTCCACGAACTTGTCCACCACGCCGTGCTTTCGGAGGATCTGCGTGGCGGTGAGCACCAGGTCGGTGGCGGTGGCACCCTCCGGGAGCTGGCCCGAGAGCCGCATGCCCACGACCTCGGGGAGCTGCATGAAATAAGGCTGGCCCAGCATCACCGCTTCCGCCTCGATCCCACCCACGCCCCAGCCCATCACGCCCAGGCCGTTGATCATGGTGGTATGGGAATCGGTCCCCACCAGCGAATCGGGGTAGGCCACCGCCGTCCCACCCTGCTGCTCCACCATCACCACGTGCGCCAGGTACTCCAGGTTCACCTGATGGACGATGCCGGTGCCGGGCGGAACCACGCGGAAGTTGCGGAAGGCCTTCTGGGCCCAGCGGAGCAGCGCGTAGCGCTCGCCGTTTCGCTCCATCTCGCGCTCGACGTTGAGCCGGAAGGCCATGGTGGTGCCGAAGAAGTCCACCTGGACCGAGTGGTCAATCACCAGGTCCGTCCGGACCAGCGGGTTGATGCGGTCCGGCGTGCCGCCCAGCCGCACCATGGCGTCGCGCATCGCGGCCAGGTCCACCACGGCCGGCACACCGGTGAAGTCCTGGAGGATCACGCGGCCCGGCATGAACGGCACTTCGCGGCCACGATCGGGTCTAGGCTTCCACCCGGCCACGTAGGCCACGTCGTTCTCCGTCACCACACCGTTGCCGGCGTGGCGGAGGACGTTCTCCAGCAGGATACGGATAGAGAAGGGCAGTTTGGCCAGGTCCGTCACGTCCTGCTTCTCGAGGGCCCCGAGGCGGAAGATGGTGGCGTTGCCTTCGGGGAGCTTGAGCGTATCGCGGGAGCCGAATGGGTTGGTGGTCATGGGCAGAAAACTAACGCGAACGGCGGCGGGGCGGCATGAGCGCGGTGTGAAGCGTCGCGCGCTTCCTCTGGCACGCGTCGGCGGGTTGCAGAGGGCGCGTCGGTGCGGGCGTGGTCACGGCGCGCAGGGCGCTATGGGAAACTCTTGCGGAGTGAACCCCGGTGGGTCCCGTCGGTCGCTGGTAGTCCCGGCGGTCCGGCGCCATGGCACGCCGGCTTTCCCGTATCGCCGTGCTCCCCAGCGCCGAGACCGCCGGTCCTAACGCTCCCTCTGGGACCCACCGGGGTTCACTTCCCATACCCCGCCGCGCCCAAGCGTCGAGTCCACCCCGCACCGTTAGCGCCCGACGGAACCCGCCGGCGCGTGCCAGGGGAGACGCATTCCTGCTATCTTCTTCCCCCGTCCATGCCTCGCAGGAGCACCGCGTCCATGCCCAAGGCCGCCGCCGGCCCCGCGAAGTTGCTCGACCAGCTCTGCATCAACACCGTTCGCGCCCTGGCCATGGACGCGGTCCAGAAGGCGGACAGCGGGCACCCCGGCACACCCATGGCCCTGGCCCCGCTGTGCTACCTGCTGTGGACCAAGCACCTGCGCCACAACCCGGCCAACCCTGCCTGGCCGGGCCGCGACCGGTTCGTGCTGTCCTGCGGCCACGCCTCGATGTTGCTCTATAGCCTGCTCCACCTCGCCGGATACGATCTGCCGCTCGAAGAGTTGGTCAACTTCCGCCAATGGGGAAGCAAGACGCCCGGCCATCCGGAATTCGGCCATGCCCCGGGCGTGGAGACCACCACCGGCCCGCTGGGGCAGGGACTGGGCAACGCCGTGGGCATGGCCTTGGCGCGGGCCCACCTCGCCGCGCACTTCCATCGCCCCGGCCACGAGATCCTGGACCACCGGGTCTATTTCCTGGCCAGCGACGGCGACCTCATGGAAGGCGTC
>DATECF010000274.1:0-5044 GCA_035287045.1 Gemmatimonadales bacterium
TGCAAGGGCGGTGCCGGTCGCCATCGGTAGATCCGGCGGGGAAACTGTTGGCACCGAGCCACGCTCGGCGTGGCTCGATCGCCCCACTGTGGCGTCGCGGCGAACCCGCGGACCCTGTGTAAGCGTGAGGCGGGAACGAAACGGCCGGGGCTCGGTCTGGTCCCGCTCTTGCTGTGAGGTCAGGCGATGCCTGACGTAGCGGCGCTTCCCGACACGGCGTCCCGGAAGCAGGCCCAGTCCCGGGCCCTGGATCGCTCCCTGGTGCGAGGCGTCGCCTGGACCGCGGCGGCCAAGTGGGCCAGCCAGGTCCTCATCTGGGCCTCCTGGCTGATCGTCGCGCGCCTGCTCACCCCCGAGGATTACGGTCTCGTGGGCATGGCCGCGATCTACCTCGGGCTGGTCACCCTCCTCTCGGAGTTCGGTCTCGGGACCGCGGTGCTGGCCGTCCGGGAGCTCAGCGTGGACCAGATCCACCAGCTCAACGGGCTCGCCGCGCTCGCGGGACTGGCCGGCCTGCTCGCGTCGTGCGCCCTGGCGATCCCGTTGGGACGATTCTTCCGCGCCCCGCCATTACCGCTGGTGGTGGTGGCCATGAGCGCCACGTTTGTCATCACATCGTTCAAGACCGTGCCCCTGGCGTTGCTGCAGCGGGAGTTCCGATTCAGGGCGCTGGCCCTGGTTGACCTGGCGCAGGCGCTGATCTCGGCCATCAGCATGATCAGCCTGGCGGTCCTCGGTTTTCGTTATTGGACCCTGGTGCTGGGCGCGGCCCTGGCGGCGTTGCTGTCGGCGGGAGCCGTGCGGCGGCTGCGTCCCGTGGCGTTCGCCTGGCCGCGGCTCGGCGCGCTCAAGCACACGATGGCCCTGAGCTACCGCATCGTGGTCGCGCGCCTGTGCTGGTACCTCTCCGCCAATGCGGACTTTCTGGTCGCCGGGAGGATGCTGGGCAAGGCCGCGCTGGGTTTCTACAGCCTCGGCTGGACGCTGGCCAGCGTTCCGGTGGACAAGGTCACCACCTTGGTCGGGCAGGTGGCGCCGGCCATCCTGTCGGCCGTGCAGCACGACCCGCCGGCCATGCGGCGGTACGTGCTCAGGATCACCGAGGGCATTGCCCTGGTCACATTCCCCCTCGCGCTTGGGCTCGCGCTGGTGGCGAGGGACTTCGTGCTCGTGGTCCTCGGCGCCAGGTGGGAGGCGACGGTGGTACCGCTTCGGCTCCTTGCGGCCTACGCGGCGATTCGATCCATCACGCCGATCCTGCCGCAGGTGCTCCACGTCTTGCGACAGGCCAGGTTCGAGATGTGGCGAATGGTCGCCGCGGCCGCCGTCATGCCCACGGCCTTTTACGTCGGCGGACAGCGATGGGGAACCGCGGGCATCGCCCTGGCGTGGATGGTGCTGGACCCCCTTCTCCTGTTGCCCATGTACCGGCGCGTGTTTTCCAGCATCGGATTGTCCGCCAGGGAATACCTCGCGGCCCTGTGGCCCGCGCTGAGCGGGACGGCCGTGATGGCGGCGGTGGTGCTCGGTATCGAAGCGTTCAGCGGCCGGGAATGGACCGCGGGCGCCCGGTTGGCCGCGCAAGTCGCGGCCGGGGCCGGCAGTTATGGGCTCGTCTGTCTGCTCCTGCACCGGCAGCGGCTGAGCGCCTTTTTCCAGCTCGTCAGGGCCGGCCCCGGATCCGAGGTGGCGTCGTGAGTCCCCCGGACGTCGGGGCGCGAGGCCCTGCCCGCAAGCTGCTGGTCATCACGTACTGCTTTGGGTCCAACGGCCCCATCGGGGGCCTTCGCTGGGCTGGGATCACGAAATACCTGGCGCGCTCCGATTGGCAGGTCCGCGTCCTGACCGCTCCGCTCCCGGACGCGCCGGACGCGGCCATCGGGGTGCGGGCGGACCAGTGTCCGCGGTTCCCGACCCTGGGCGACGGCTACCGTTCACTCCGGCGGCTGGTTCAGGGGCCGGCGTACCGGGGCGTGCGGGCGGCGACGCCGCCCGCGCCACCCGGCAGGCTGCGTTGGCTCGAGAGAGAGGTCTCGGCGCTCCTGGCATTCCCGGACGAGGGCCGCGGTTGGGTGCTGCGCGCGGCGTGGAACGCGCGGCGGATCATCCGGCGGTTCCAGCCGGAGGTGGTGGTGAGCAGCGGCCCGCCCCACTCCGCCCACCTGGTGGCGGCGCTGTCCACCATCGGGAGCGGGGTGCGGTGGTGGATTGACCTGCGCGATCCGTGGGCCGGGCCGCTTCCAGGGATTTGGCGGTCGCATTTCCGGGTGGGCACCCGGACGTTTCGCGCGCTGTCCCCTCGGCTGGAACGTCTGACCTTCAGGCTGGCACACGGCGTGATTGCCAACACCGACGGGCTGACAGCGGCGCTGGCCGAGAAATACCCCGGCCTGCGGGTCGTGCGCGTGCCCAACGGAGTGGATCCCGAATGCTTGCCGGTCCCCGCTCCGCATCGGTATCCGGGATTGGGCATCGTGTACGCGGGGACCCTGTACACCGGCCGCGATCTCGGCCCCGTGGTGCGGGCCCTGGGAATGTTTCTCGAACGCCACCGGGAAGCCGTTCAAGCAGGCTCCCAGATCCGCGTCGCCGGTGAGGCCGAGCCGGGTCATGCTCGGGCGTTCTACGACGCCGTCGCGGCGGCTGCCGTAGGGCCGTACGTCGAGGTGCTGGGTCCGCTCCCCCGGGACCAGGCTCTCGGCGTCGTATCGCGCTCGCGCCTGGCCGTGGTGCTGGCGCAGGAGCAAGAGCACCAGATCCCCGCCAAGCTCTATGAGTCGGTTGGAATGGGGGTTCCTACCCTGGTCATCGCGCCGGAGGATAGTGCGGCGGCGGTTGAGGGACGGCGGGTCGGGGCCCTGGTGCGGGACGGCGCCGATGTGGAGGGCATTGCCTGCGTCCTGGAGCGGCTGTGGCGGAACGGATCCTCTGAGCGGCCTACGTGCTCCGTGCCCATCACTTACGACGCCATCGCGCCCCTTGTGGACCGGCTCCTCCGGGATACGGTGCCGCCGGACGCGCGGCCCTCGTAAGCACGAACACGTTGAAGATCGGCCCGGTGGTCGGAGCGGGTCCCGTCAGTACGACGCCGAGCGGGGCCGGTGGGTCGATGCTGACCATTGGGAGCTCGAGCGGGCCGCCGGTGTAGACGCCGCTGGCGATTGGGGTCCCGTAGAAGTCCTGCGCGTGCCGGACCGCGTAGCGGTCGCCCAGGTCGAGGATCCCGGATGGGTCCACGCTCACGGAGCCCTTCAGCGCCCAGTTGTAGACGATGATGTTCGCTCGGCCGGGCTGGTACCGGTTAGGGTGAACCGCCACCTTGAGCCCCGTGGGCGTACTCCCGGCGTACCTGCCCGGATCGGCGAACCCGGTGCGCGCCCGCCAATCGCTGAACGCCGTCACGCTGGAGTCGTTGTGGCGCCAGGCCTGCGCCGTGGAGTCGCCAAAGAACGTGTTGTCGCTCCACGTGTGGCCGCGCACATTCCCGATGCTCCACACCATGCCGCCGGTCGTGAAATTGTACAACGTGTTCCCCGACACCTTGGCGGTGACCCAATCACCCACATACCACCACCCGCCAACGGAGTAGTTGTTCGTGAAAACCAGGTCTTGGTTCGTCCAGGCGCCGTGACCAATCTCCGCGGCCATGGTGTTGGTGAAACTGGTCCGGTACGTGTAGTTGTTGTTGATGATGATGCCCGACGCGGGAACGTGACCGCCCACGAGCAGGTCCGCACCCGGAACCCCCCAGACATAGTTGTTGAACGCCACGTTGCCTTCGAGCGTGATGTTCTGGAGATACGCTCCCTCTTCCCGGGCGAAGCAATGAATACCGTACGCCCAGTTGTCGAAGACAATGTTGTCCTGCAGCAGCAGGCTGGTCTGGCTCCGGCAGTAGACGCCGTGGTCGAACCGATCGGTGCGCCCGTTGTTGTAGACGATCGCCCCATAGACCTCGGCGTCGCCGGCTTCCGGCCTGACGTAGATCCCGCTCGCGCTCGCGTCATGGACGACCAGATTGATGAGCTTGGTCCCGGGCCCGCCCAGGTCGATGCCGAAGGCGACACCTGCCTGCGGGGCGGGGTGCACGACCTCAAATCCCCAGTACCAGGTGTACCCGCCACGGATCACCAGGAACTTGGTTACCGTCGCGCGCTCGCCGGGATACTGGCGCACCACGATGGGAGCCTCAGCCGTACCGACCAGATTGCTCAGGTAGCCGTGGCCGAAGTGCGGGCCGTTCGCGTACGTGCCGCCCCGCAGCCAGATCGTGCTGCCCGGGGTTACGCCGGCTGGGGCGTCGAGGGCGGTCGCCAGGTCCCAGGGATTGTCGAACGAACCGTCGCCCGAAGGCGATCCGGCCGGTGACACGAAGAACGCCGGCGCGGGACCCCAGGGATGACGCCCGCTGACACGCGGTGCTTCAAGGCCTTCGAAGGTCCCAGTCGGATCCGCCGGCGCGCAGGAGGTAAGTAGAAAGACCGATACCAACGCGAACGCGTGTGCGCTCCGCCGGTGGCGCAGCGCCGTACAATCGCCGAAGGGATGCATGCCGGGAGCCGGGAGTGCAATTCTCGCGCCCGCGGAAGGGAGAGCGGGCGCTCATCAGGATCATTGAATGCAACTTCGTGCGACGTGGTGCGTTGGCGACATGGCGGGGTGGCTAGAGGCGAAGCTGGCGTGAGGGCGCACCGCGCCCGCGATTGCTCCCTCGCCGCCATAAGTGTGGCGAGTGGGCCACGCGGCCGGGCTCCGACAACGAGCGGCACGCAACGCCCCTGCCCGCTGGGGACGTTGCGTGCCTGGCGTCCGTCACACCGCTACGCTGAACGCGCCAAGTCGCGCCCAGCCCGGGGCGGGCCCGGGCCGGTCGGAGCATCAGCGCCACTCGTAGGCCCCGATGTCGTGGCCGGGCCCCTGGGGCCGGGGGACGCCGGCGACGTCCAGCGCTGGGACGCAGCGGCTCACGCCCGCGACACACGTCAGGGTCGCGGCGTTGATGGCGAGCGCGCCGCTCCGCAACCGGTAGTCGCCCGACATGTCG
>DATECF010000275.1:0-2207 GCA_035287045.1 Gemmatimonadales bacterium
TTGATGTTACCGGTCGCTGTTCGCATTGCCGTCGTGTCACCTGTGACCGGCGTGCGTTCCCGTTGCGACGAACAGGTGGTGATCGCGAGGCCAGACATCAGCAGGAAGAGGAAACGAAGACCTATCATCGCCGGCGCCTAATGCAAATCTGCTGCGGGCGACCTGCTCGTTGGCGAGACGGCCGCCGGTGCGTACGCCGGCGCCACCAGGCGCACAACCTCAAATTCCTTCACAACGTGCCCAGCTGCAAACGCCGGGTTAGGCCGCACGGCGCTCACCGCGCGAGCACGAACCTCGTGGGCACCTGCACCTGTACCCGGACTACCTCTCCGTGCAACCTGCCGGGACGAAAGACGGCTTTCTCGATCCCCGCGCGGGTCGGCGCCTCGAATGCTGCATGGCTGGCCTGGAGGATCTGGATCGACCCGGGCTCCACCCGGCCGTCAGTCCCGACGATGAAGGTCGACAGCACGCTGCCCTCGACGCCGGCTTCCAACAACACCTTCGGGTAGGCCAGCGGGGGGAAAGACACCCGCTCCGGGAGTTCCAGCCCGGGGGTGTTCTCGGGCACCACGCCTGCGAGCGCGGCAGCCGGAGCGGGCACACCGGTGGGATTGGCCGTCGCGCGATCCGGCGGCGGTGTTTCGCACGCCAGGGCCAACAAGGTCAGGGCAATCAGTCCGTAGACGACGCCCCACGGCCATCGGGTTCTGGTGTGATTGGGCAACATGGCGGTAATCCTCCTGCTCAACAGCGATTTCGGTTCAGCCAGGGCTGGCCTGGCGAAATCAAGCGGCGCAGTCCGCTCGCTCACTTCCAGTAGGGCCCCACCGTAGGCGCGTGGGTTGACGCCGCCCACCAGCACACGAGAGTCGCAGTCGAGCTCCACCGCCGCACGAAGTCGGCGAAGCATCCACCACAAGGCCGGGTTCCAAGGAGCCAGCGCCGCGGTCACCACGCCGAGCACCAGCAGGCGAGTGTCACCGGCGCGCAGATGCTCCCATTCGTGCAACAGGGCGAGTCGCCGCGTTTCAACCGGCAGGTCCCGGAACCAGCGCGGGACGACGATGGAGGACGAAACCAGTCCAAACAGCGCCGGTCCCAGGTCCGGCGAGACCAGCACGGTCACGCCGTCCAGCTCCTCGCGGGCCCACGCGGTTCCCTCTCGCCGCAGGCGCCGGAAGGTCGCCGCCAGCAACCCGAGGATCACGCCCGAAGCGACGACCCACCCGCCCAGGAGGACTGCGTCCAGGGCCCCGGCCCACAGCTCGACCCGGGTGTAGGCGTCTGCCGGCCCCACCGACAGCGGGGGCAGCGCCGCGGCCACCAGGGAGCCCAGGGCGGAGTGTCCGCTTGCCGGGCTGAGCCCGCCAACCAGGCTGAGCAGCGGGAGCCAGAACCCGGCGAGGAGGGCGGCCAGCCAGGCCAGCCGGGCGGGCCGACGGTACAGCGCGAGGCCTCGCTCGACGGCCGCCGCCGCGAGCGCAAGCGCCCCGGACACGGCGATGGCGTAGACCATCCAGGCCGCGATCATCGATCCGTTCCCTTCAAGCGCTGGTCCACCAGGCGCCGGAGGCGTTTCAGTTCCTCGCGCGAGATGTCCCGGTCCGCCACCAGTCGAGCCAGCAGGAGCTCGCGGGATCCTTGGTACACCTGTTCGAGCAGCCGGTCGAGGCGCGGGTCGCCGGCCCTGGATGCGGTAATGCGCGGACGGTACCGGTAGGCTCTGCCTTCCTCCTGGTGACGCACCGCGCCCTTGGCTTCCAGACCACGGAGCACGGTGAGGACCGTGGTGTACGCGAGGTGCTGGTCCAGCTCCTCGATCACTTCGGAGACCGTGGCGGAACCGCGGCGCCAGAGGACGGCCATGATGTCCAGCTCGCGAGAGGTCAGGTGCACCGTTGTCCCCTACTATGTACTAAATAAATAGTAGCAAGGCAAGATCCCCTAGTCAAGCCTGGGGCACCCAGCCCCGCTTAGGCCTGCAGCTCGGGGCCCACCGCGAGATGACGAACGTGCGGCATAACGAATCGCGTTTCAGCTGCCGCCGATTTCGGTGCGGGCGGCGCGATGTTCAACGTAGTGCGATGCTGGCGGGCGCACAAACCCAATCCCTTCCTCTTGAACGTGCGCGGCGGGCAGCTGCAAACGCCGTGTTAGCCAGCGCCGGTCGGGCAGCGGATGCTGGCAAGCTGCGGCCGCGTTGC
>DATECF010000276.1:0-4398 GCA_035287045.1 Gemmatimonadales bacterium
GTCTTGATCGCGACCGTGGTGTCCCCTCCCACCACCTGTCGCAAGGCATCCAGCGTCGCCTCCGCCGCGTGATTGATCTCGTCAACCACGGCGGAGGAGCCGTTCGTGTGGCGGCCGACGAACGACCGGCCGCGCCGCTGGAGTTTGACCCTTACGGTTTCCGCGGGCGTCTTTTGGGACGACCGGACTTCGGTGCCGGCGAACTTCACGCGCCTTTGGACCCACTTAACCATGGCTGGACCTCGCGGTGTGCTCACGAGTTAACCGTCTATATGGGAATAACTTACGCCCGCAAAGGCGGGGCAAGCTCCGTTGCCGACCGTACCCAAGATCGGCAACGGAGGGTCAGGCGTCTGTGCTACCGCGCACAGTCGTAGGGCGAAGGATACGCGTTGCGGATTGGCAGAGCCAGTGGAGCCTCAACCAGGATCAGCGTTCCCAGGCCAACACGACGCGGACGTCACGGTCGCGCCAGCGCGAGGACTTTCGCCACCGCCTGATGGCCTTCCGGGCTTCCTTGCGCCATTTCCGGCCGTCGCGGTCCCAGCGATAGTGACGCTCCACCACCACGAATCGCCGATTGGCGGGATAGACGTACACCACCGGCCGCTCCACCAGGTGGGCGCGCTGATCCCAGCAGTACAGGAATGGGCCATCCGGCTCACAGTGGAAGCGGTGCGGGATCGCGTATTGGGGGCGCGACGCGTAGTAACCGGCGACGCGGACTGGACCGTCGCCCAGACGCAGGCTGACGCTCACATGCTGCGCCGCGGCTGGTGACACGATGCCCAACAGCCCGGCCAAGAGCACTCCCTGCAATATCCGGTTCATATTCGACCTCCTTTGGTGCGGGCTGCGGCATTGATCACCGAGCCCTGGCCGTCTTCAAAGCAGGGGCCGTGCCAGCAGCGTAAATCGTTGTCCCAGAAGGCTATAAGCGGAGTCGGGATAGGGGTTAACCCCATGCCCATCTGTCCCCTTTGGAGGACGATCCGGCTCCTCTTTCCCTCACCCCTGGCGGCTCGTACCTTGGCCCCACTCTTAGGGGGCCCATGAACGCCGACGAGCGCCTCGAACGCCTTGAACACCGCCTGCGCGATCTGGAAGCGCTGGTGCGCAGTCTGCAGGCGGCCCTGAAGGCGAAGGCGGTGAGGCCGGCCGCGGCACCGGTGGTGACGCGCGCACCGGTACCGCAGCCTCCCGCGCCGGCCGTTGGGCGCTCGTCCGATGCACGTGCTCCGGCCCTGGGTACCGAACAATGGTTCGGCCAGCGTGGGCTGCTGGCGGCCGGCGTGTTTCTCTTGATCCTGGCGGCGGGCTATTTCCTGAAGCTGGCGTTTGACCGCGGTTGGATCTCTCCGCTGCTCCGCTGCCTCGGGGGCGGTGTGTTTGGATTGGGCGTTGCCGCGGTCGGGTGGCGGGTGCACCAGCGCGGGCTGCGCACGTATGGCGCCGCGCTGATCGGGACCGGCGCGGCCATCGCTTACCTCGCCGTATGGGCCGCGGTGCGTTTGTACGATCTGCTGCCGGACCCCGTGGGGCTGGGCGCCATGGCGGTGCTTTCGGTCGCGACGTTTGCGCTGGCCCGGGTGATCAACGTCGAAGCCCTGGCGGCGTCCGCGGCGTTGGGCGCGTTCCTCGCGCCGCTGGTCCTGGGACCAAGCGGCAACCCCAACCTGCTGTTGCTCTATTCCCTCATCCTGGCCGCGGGCCTGGGCGGGGTAGCCCAGAAGCGGTGGCGCGTTGCCACCTTCCTGATCGGGATCTGCTTCTTCACCCTGGGCCTCTCGGCGTCTCTGAGCTCGCGCACCGTCCCTGCCAACGTCTTGATGTACGCCGTCCTCGGCGCCAGCTCCGGGCTGGCGATTGGCCTGCGGGAGCGGTGGACCGAAACCCGGTTCCTCGCGTTCTGGGGTGGGTGGCTCCTGCTGCGCATCAGCGTGGCCGCCCATCCGCGAGCGGATGGTCTGCTGGTGGCCGCAGGGGGCCTCCTGCTCACGGTGCCGATCTGGTGGCACGCATGGCGGAGCTCCGCCCTGTGGCCCGACCGGTCGGCGGAGGCCGCCGACAAGACCGAGACCCTGTACTTCTATGCGACGCCGCTCTGGCTGGTGTGGGCCATCGCCCAGGTGGCGCCGGCCTGGTTCGGCCGCCACGAGTGGGCGGCCCCGCTTGCCGTGTCACTCCCCTATCTGGCCGCGGGCTACCGGCGGCCGCGCGTCGCCTTTGCCGCAGTGGGCACCACGGCCGCGCTGGTGGCGGCGCTCGCCGCCTGGCCCGGCGTCCACGCCGTGTGGGCGCTACTGGCAATGGCCCTCCTGTGGGCCGGTCTCGATCATCCACTCCAGCGCACCGATGGCCGGTGGTACGCCCTGGTGGCGGTGGGCGCCGCGGTGATCCACCTGATCGCGGTGGATCTTTCGGCCCGGGGCGCGCGGGCGCCGGCGTTCGTGGACGCTTGGGCCCTGACGCTCTGGTTGCTCGCGGTTTCGGTGGTGGTGTTGGCCGTGGGATGGTGGCGACGGGTGGAGGTGGTCAACGCGACGGAGCGCGTCCTGGCGTTGCTCTGGATCGTGGCCGGCGCGTTGCTGTTCGTCGGCGTCACCCAGGAGCTGACGCGGTTCTTCCGCCAAGCCGTGCTGTCTCCCTCCACCGCGCGCCTGGCGGGAGGGCTGGCGGTGAGTGCCTGGTGGGCGGTGTTCGCCGCGGGGCTCGTGATCCTGGGCTTCCAGCGGAAGCTCAAGGCCGTGCGGATCGCGGGGCTCGCGGTTTCCGGTTTGGCGGTGGCCAAAGTCCTGGTGTTCGATCTCTCGGAGCTCGACGCCCTGTATCGCATCGCGTCGGTGTTCACTCTGGGGCTGGTATCCCTGGGCGTGGCGTACCTGTATCACCGGCAAGCGAAAGCCGCGGAACCGCCGAGCGAGCCCTAGTCGTCTTCATCCCGCTCGCCCCGCGCCGTAGATTGGCCCTCTCGTCGGCTGGAGCCACTCATGCGAATCCGTCTCGTGCCCATCGCGCTGATAGCGATCGCCACGCCCTGCAACCTCTCCGCGCAACAGACCGCTACCAACCGGCTGCTCCTCATACCCGCGGAGTACGGGCGCTGGGAGCGACTGCTGGACCCGGCGCTTTCGCCCAACGGCGAGTGGGTCGCCGTGCCGGTCACTCGCGTGGAACGCACGTCCGAGCTCCGGGTGTACCGCGTGCGCGCGGGCGCGGATACCACACCATTCGTCGCGACTGAAGGTCGCGACCCGGTGTTCACGGACGACTCGCGCTGGCTGGCCTATGCCATTGGGCAGTCCGAGGCGGAACGGACCCGCCTGGAGAAGGAAAAGAAACCGGTCCGGGACGGCGCCGGCCTGAGAAAGCTCGAAACCGGGGAAACGGTGACCTTCACCGGGATTCGGCGCTTTGCGTTCGGCGCGAGCCGGTACCTGGCGCTCCTGGAGTATGGTGCGGAACGAAAGGGGGACCCCGGGGACGCCGATTCCTCGGTGCAGTCGGCCGATCTCATTGTCCGCGACCTGGCGACGGGAGCGGAGATGCGCTTCGGCAACGTGACCGGGTTCGCCTGGCAGGACAGCGCCGCGTTCCTCGCGATGACCGTCGAGACGCCTGATCGCGCCGGGAACGGCGTCTACCTCTACGCCCCACGCACGGGCCGGCTGAGCGTGCTGGACGGCTCGCGCGAACGCTACCGCGGTCTGGCCTGGCGTAAGGACGCGGATGACCTGGCCGTGCTCCGGAGTCTCGAGGTGAGCGGGTGGGAGCAGCCCACGCACGAGGTCCTGGTCTGGCGGGGCCTGACCCGGACGCCGCGCGCCTCACGCTTCGATCCCCGCGGTGCCGCGGCCCTGCCCGCGGCCATGCGACTCGCCGAGCACCGGCCGGTCAGCTGGTCCGACGACGGCGAGCGGGTCTTCTTCGGGATCCAGGAGTGGTTCGCCAAGCCCGACACCACCGCCCGGGACAGCTCGCGCGCCGGAGGCGAGGACGAGCCCGCGGACGTCGAGGTCTGGCACTCGGCGGACCGGCGCATCATCCCCATCCAGCGCGTGCGCAAGGAGCAGGACCGGCAAGCGACGTATCTCGCGGGGTGGAACCTGGCGAGCGGCCGCTTCGTACGCATCGGGACCAATCTCCGTGAGACCGCGACGGTGCTCGAAGGCCAACGCTTCGCCACCGAGACCGATGGGCAGCCGTATGCCTTCGACAACATGTTCGACACGCCACGCCAGGACATCTGGCTGGTGGATCTGGCGACTGGTGAGCGGCGGAAAGTGATCGAGGGCGTGTGGTACTTCCGGGGTGCGAGCCCCGGCGGCCGCTTCCTGCTCTACTTCCACGACGATCGATTCTACACGTACGACGTCTCCACCGGTGCCCGCGCGGATC
>DATECF010000277.1:0-32691 GCA_035287045.1 Gemmatimonadales bacterium
CACGATCACCGCCGCCGCCGTCACGAGGCGCGGTGTGACCGCCTCGCCCGCTAACGCCCAGCCCAGAAACACCGCCACCACCGGGTTCACGTATGCGTAGGTCGAGGCCGTGGCCAGGGTCGCCTCCTTGAGAATCCACAGGTAGGCGGTGAATCCGATGATGGCGCCGAACCCAATGAGGTAAAGCAGGGCCAGCCAGGATTTCATCGAGATCGCGGCCACGTCCACGGCACCCCACTGGCCGGACATCGTCCCCACCAGCATGAGCAGCGCCCCGCCCGCCAGCATGTTCATCCCCGTGGTGAGGAACGGCGCCCGGGGCAGCTTGGCGCCCCGGGAGTACAGCGATCCAATGGCCCAAGACAGCGTGGCGCCGATCAACACCAGCCCGCCCGCCGGGTCCACATGGGATCCGCCCACGTTGACCGGACCGATCAGCAGCACCACCCCGCCGAAGCCCAGCACCAACCCCAGGATTTCTCCCCCGGTGGGCCGCGTGCCCCTGGGCCGGGCCCAGTCCAGGAGCACGACCCACAACGGCTCGGTGGCCACCAGCAACGCGGTGAGACCACTGGGCACGTATTGCTCAGCCCAGACCACGCCGCCGTTGCCGCCCAGCAACAACAGCCCGCCGATGATCGCCGCGTCCCGCCAGTTGGCCGGCGTGGGCTTGGGCGCGCCACGCCAACGTCCCCAGACGTACAAGACCGTTCCGGCAACCAGAAACCGGACCCCCGCCATGAGGAACGTGGGCATGGTCTCGATCGCAAACCGAATGGCCAGGTAGGTAGAGCCCCAAATGATGTACACGGCGGCGAAGGCGAAGAGGAGCCGCGCTCTGTGTTGAGACATTACGAAGTCCGATGTCCGATGTCCGTTAGGATCAGGCGGTCAGACGGTCCGGCGGTCAGACGGTCCGAGTTCCGCCTGCGGCCTCTCGCTCCAGCAACTCCCGTTTGCGCTCCAATCCCCACCGATACCCGCCCAATCCGCCGTCCTCGCGAACCACGCGGTGACACGGAATCGCGACGGCCGTGGGGTTCGTGGCACAAGCGTGGGCCACGGCGCGCGCGGCCCGCCGCCTGCCGATCGCGCTCGCGATATCGGAGTAGGTGCGGGTCTGGCCCAGCGGAATGCGGCGCAGCTCCTGCCACACCCGCCACTGGAACGCGGTGGCCTGCACGTCGAGCGGCACCAGCGAGCTGGGCTTGAGCCCGTTCACCTGGGCCTGCACCACCCGAGCCCAGAGATTCACCCGCGGCTCATCCTGCACCAGCTCCGCCTCGGGGAACTCGTCCCGAAGGTCCCGCGCCAGCGCCGCCTCCTGCTCGCCGAATCGCACCGCGCACAGTCCCCGCTCCGTCCCGGCCACGAGCAGGAGGCCCAGCGATGTGTCCACCAGCGTGTATCCGATGCGCGCTCCAACCCCGCCGCGCTGGTACGTGGCCGGCGTCATCCCCAGGTCCTGGTCCGACCGCTCGTACAGCCGGCTGCTGGATCCGTATCCCGCGGCATACTGTGCGCGGCTCACCGTGTCCTCGGCGCGCAGCTCCCGCTTCAAGCGCGCCACCCGGCGCGATGCGGCGTATTGGCGCGGCGTGACACCCACGATCCGCTTGAACGTGCGCTGGAGGTAATAGGGGCTCTTGCCCACTTCCGCCGAGAGGCGCTCGAGCCGAAGGTCGCCGTCCGGTCGCTCGTCAATCAGCCGGCAGACCCGCTGCGCCAGCTCCAGCGTGGGATCGTCCATGGCGACGCTGTTCGGCTGGCACCGGCGGCACGGGCGGAACCCGGCACGCTCGGCCAGGGCGGGGAGGTCGAAAAACTCGACCCGGTTCCGGTGCGGCCGCCGAGAGGGGCACGACGGCCGGCAGTAGATGCCGGTCGAGCGCACCGCGTACACGAAGCGGCCGTCGGACATTCGGTCGCGGGCCTGCACCGCCTGCCAGCGGACGTCGGGGAGCGAGTGAATGGGCATGTCCAGTGCTGTGGTCATGATACCTCCTCGTTGGCCGCAAAGTAGCGGGACCGGCCAGCGAGGCTCTATCCGATTCTTGCGGTCAAACTGCTCCCGTTGAGAGGAATCTCTCCGGAGGCTGTTAACCGCTTGATTCGTTCGAAGATAGCCGACGGCCCACGTTTCGTCGCACGGTTCGGACTTCACCCCGCCTTCACAGTCGCCACATCGCCCCTGGCCGTAATTGTGCCATCATGGTGCCGTTCGACCTTCGCGGTTAGAGCCCACCGGGGTGACAAGATGGCGACCAAGGCCTTCAACTCGTTCGAAATGGCGCAGGCACAGTTCGATCACGTGGCGGGGATGTTGGGCCTGGATCAGGCCACGCGAGACCTGCTGCGCTTCCCCCAACGCGAATACCACTTCTCCATCCCGATACGGATGGATGACGACACCGCCCGCGTGTTCCGCGGCTTCCGGGTGCAGCACAACGACGCCCGCGGTCCCAGTAAGGGCGGCATCCGCTTCCATCCCCAGGAGACCGCCGACACCGTGCGCGCGTTGGCCATGTGGATGTCTTGGAAGTGCGCCGTGGTGGATATTCCGCTGGGGGGCGGCAAGGGCGGTGTGGTCTGCGACCCGCACAGCCTCAGCATGCGCGAGCAGGAGCAGATCTGCCGGGGCTGGGTCCGCCAGATCGCCCGGGATGTGGGGCCGGTGCGGGACATCCCGGCACCCGACGTCATGACCTCGGGACAGCACATGGTCTGGATGCTGGACGAGTTCGAGACCATCCATGGCGGCCGGTACCCGGGCTTCATCACCGGCAAGCCGGTCAACCTGGGCGGCTCCCTCGGCCGGGCGGAGGCGACCGGCTTCGGCGTGGTGTTCACGGTGCGCGAGGCGCTCAAGGAGCTGGGGCTCAACGCGAAGGACACCTCGGCCAGCGTGCAGGGCTTCGGCAACGTGGCGCAGCACGCGGTCAAGCTCTACCAGCAGATCGGGGGCAACGTCGTGTGCGTGTCCTGCTGGGATCAGGCCGATCAGACCTCGTATGCCTTCCGGAAGAAAGACGGCGTGAGCCTGGACGCGCTGCAGGGCATCACCGACCGGTTCGGCGGCATCGACAAGCAGAAGGCCCGGGACCTGGGCTACGAAGTGCTGCCCGGGGATGCGTGGCTGGAGCAGGAGGTGGACATCCTGATGCCCAACGCGATCGAGAACCAGATCACCGCGGACACGGTGGGCAAGATCAGTGGGCGCGTGCGCCTGATCGCCGAGGGCGCCAACGGGCCTACCACGCCCGAGGCGGACGCGGTCATTCACCAGCGTGGCATCTTCCTGATCCCCGATTTCCTGGCCAACGCTGGCGGCGTCACCTGCAGCTACTTCGAGCAGGTGCAGTCCAACGCGAACTACTACTGGGGGAAGGACGAGGTGCTGGGGAAGCTGGACCTCAAGATGACGTCGGCGTACATCGCCGTGAGCGAGTTGGCGCGCAAGCGGAAGCTCTTCATGCGGGACGCGGCCTACGTGATTGGCGTCAGCCGGGTGGCCCAGGCCTGCCGCGATCGCCGCTGGGTCTGACAAAGCAGGTGACCGAGCGGACCGTTCCCGACATCCCGCCGTTCGACCGCCGCTTCTTCGACGGGAAGGAACGGTTCACCCGCATCGGGCGGGGGGAGGTGGGCGGGAAAGGGGCCGGGCTGCTCCGGATCCACGAACTGCTGCTCGCGCACCTCGAGCCCGGGACGTTCCCCGGGTTGGCCGTGGACGTCCCGACCCTCACCGTCGTCGCCACGGACATGTTCGACGCCTTCATGGAGCGGAACCAGCTGTACGACGTCGTCCGCGAGGGGCTGCCGGACGACCGCCTGGCCAACGCGTTCCAGCAGGCGGAACTCCCCACGGAGCTGCTGGGTGACCTGCGCGCCCTGGTGGAGCAGGTCCACCAACCGCTGGCCGTGCGCTCGTCCAGCCTGCTGGAGGATGCGCTCTACCGTCCGTTCGCCGGGGTCTACGCTACCAAGATGATCCCCAACAACCAGCCGGATCCGGACACCCGGTTCCGGCGGCTGGTCGAGGCCGTCAAGTTCGTCTATGCCTCCACCTTCTTCGCGAGCGCCAGGAATTACGTCCGGATGACGGAGCACCGCATCGAAGACGAGAAGATGGCGGTCCTCATCCAGGAGGTCCTTGGCCGGCGTCACGGCGAGCGGTTCTACCCCGACGTCTCGGGCGTGGCGCGCTCCTACAATTTCTATCGCTTCGGCCACGCCAGGCCGGAGGACGGCGTCGCGATGCTGGCGCTGGGGTTGGGAAAGACCATCGTGGACGGGGGCCTGGCGTGGAGCTACTCGCCCGCGTGGCCCCGCGCGGCGCCGCCGGTCGCCTCCGCGCGCGACACGCTGGACCAGACCCAGACGCAGTTCTGGGCGGTGAACCTGGGCAAGCCGCCGGCGTACGATCCGACACGCGAAACCGAGTACCTGGTTCAGGCCCGGATCCAGGACGCCGAGCGCGACGGCACGCTACAGCACGTGGCGTCCACCTACGAGCCCGGCTCGGACCGGCTCTCGCCCGGCACCGCTCGGCCGGGCCCCCGGGTGGTGAACTTCGCCCCGCTGCTGCTTCACGAGGTCGCTCCGCTCAACGCGGTGGTGCGCCGGCTCCTGGCGGACAGCCAGCGCGCGCTGGGCGAGAAGGTGGAAATCGAGTTCGCGATGACCTTGGGGGACCAGGCGTCGGTCGCCGGCCGGTTCGGGTTCCTGCAGGTTCGGCCGCTGGTGGTCTCACACGCGTTCGTCGCGATCGAGCCCGGGGACCTCCGGGCCGAGGGGCTGGTGGTGGCGTCCAGGAATGTGATGGGGAACGGCGTGGTCGAGGGGCTCGGGGACATCGTGTACGCGCGACCCGAGGCGTTCGAGCCCCGCGTGAGTCGCCTGGTGGGGGCCGAGATTGGGGCGCGGAACGACGCCCTGCTCGAGGCAGGCCGGCCTTACCTGTTGATTGGCTTCGGCCGCTGGGGCAGCGCCGACCCGTCGCTGGGCATCCCGGTCGGCTGGGGGCAGATCTGCGGGGCGAAGGCCATCGTCGAGGCGACCCTTCCGACCATGAACGTGGATCTGAGCCAGGGCTCGCATTTCTTCCATAACATGTCGAGCTTCCAGGTGAGCTACTTCTGCGTCCGCCACGATGGGGACGACCGGCTCGATTGGGCCTGGCTGGCGCGGCAGCGGGCCGTGACGGAAACCGACTTCGTGCGGCACGTCCGGCTCGACGTCCCCCTCCTGGTCAAGGTGGACGGGCGCACTGGGCACGGCGTCGTGCGCGCCGGAGCCGGGCGGAACGACTGACATGACCCATCCGCACCAGTCCATCGACAAGATCATGGAGGCGCTCCAGGAGCGCGCCAAAGAGCTCAACTGCCTGTATCGGGTGGACGAGCGGCTCAACCGGCCCAACGCCACCCCCGACGAGATCTTCCGCGACGTCATCGAGGTCATTCCGCCCGGCTACCAGTACGCCAGCGTGTGCCAGGCGCGCCTGATGGTAGAAGACACCGCGTACGAGCCGCACGGTTTTCAGGAAACGCCCTGGGTCCAGACGGCCGACATCGTGGCTCAGGGAGTCGTGCTGGGCCGGGTCGAGGTGTACTACACGCAGCCCATGCCCCGGTCCGATGAGGGCCCGTTCCTCAAGGAGGAGCGGAAGCTCATCGACACCATCGCCGAGCGGATCGGGCATTACCTGGGACAACGCCGGCTCCAGGGCGCCATCCGGGAGTGGCAGGCGGCGGCCCGGGAAGTCACCGTGGTGGAAGGAGGCGACTGGTGGGTCATCATTGACTTCCTGCGCCACACCGATCGGCACCTGTTGATCCGCCTCGCGCGGAAGATGCTCAACCACCTCTGCTGGAGCGGGATCGAGGAAGCGCAGCAGCTGCTGCAGCGGTTCGCGCCCCATCTGGAGGGCCAGGGGGGGATTCCCTTCGAGGACAACCGGCCGGTGGCCAAGAAGACCCTCCAAGAGCTGCTGACCTTGACCGACGAGACCTTCCGCATTGCCGCCGCGCACCTCGAGGTGGATGACATCGTCACCCGGATGCAGAAGTGGATCAAGGACGACAAGTCGAGCTTCCTGCTGGAGGCGCTGGAGCGGCCGGCCACGACGCTGACGGATCTGGCGGAAGCCATCCAGCGCTTCCGCTACATGGGCGTGGACGAGCAGGACCTGACCCGGCCCATCCAGACCGCGTTGCGCGTGGGGCTGGTGCGCCGGTTCTTCTCCGACGAGCAGGGGTTCATCAACACCGCGAAGAATCACGTCGAGGTGAGCGACTTCTACGAGCTCACCCAGCGCATCATTTGCCCGGCCAGCGGCCACGGGAAGCTGGGCGGCAAGAGCGCCGGGCTGATCCTCGCCGCCAAGATCGTGCAGAGCTCGCCGGAGTACGCCGACGTGCTCCGGGAGATCCGGGTTCCCCGCACCTGGTACATCACCTCGGACGGCGTGCTGGACTTTATCCAGTATAACCAACTCGAGGACGTCTACGATCGCAAGTATCTCGAGCTGGACCAGGTCAGGCGCGAGTACCCCCACATCGTGCAGGTTTTCAAGAACTCACACTTTCCACCTGAGATCATGAAGGGTCTGGAGCAGGTGCTGGACGACCTGGAGGACCAGCCCCTGATCGTACGCAGCTCCAGCCTCCTCGAAGATCGGATCGGCGCGGCCTTTTCCGGGAAGTACAAGAGCCTGTTCTTGGCGAATCTGGGGACCCGCAAGGAACGCCGGTCCGCGCTCCAGGACGCCATCGCCGAGGTGTACGCGTCCATCTTCGCCCCCGACCCCATCGAGTATCGCGCCGAGCGCGGCCTGCTCGACCTGCACGAAGAGATGGGGATCATGATCCAGGAGGTGGTCGGCACCCGGGTGGGCGACCACTTCCTACCGGCGTATGCGGGCGTCGCCTTCAGCACGAACGAGTTCCGCTGGTCGCCGCGGATCCGGCGGGACGACGGCCTGCTACGGCTGGTCCCCGGCCTGGGCACCCGCGCGGTGGACCGGTTGGGCGACGACTATCCGGTGCTCATCGCGCCGGGACAGCCGGGGCTCCGGGTCAACGTGTCGCCCGACGAGGTGGTGCGGTATTCGCCGACCCAGGTGGACGCCATCAATCTGCGGACCCGGTCGTTCGAGTCGGTGGGCCTGCGCCAGTTGCTCAGGGACCATGGCACCGAGTATCCGCAAATCGCCGACGTGGTCTCGGTGGTGGAGGACGGCACCATCCGCCATACGCTGGCGCCGCAGGTGGACTTCGAACGGGACGATCTGGTCGTGACCTTCGACGGACTGGTGACGCGGACGCCCTTCGTCATCCAGATGCGGGCATTGCTCAAGCTGCTCCGGGACCGGCTCGGCGTGCCGGTGGACGTCGAGTTCGCCCACGACGGCAGCCACCTCTATCTCCTCCAGTGCCGGCCGCAGAGCTACGCGGCGGAGGCCGCCCCGGCGCTCATCCCGGCGGACCTGCCCCGGGAGCGGGTCCTGTTCACGGCCAACCGCTACGTCTCCAACGGACGGGTCCCGGACCTCACCCATATCGTGTATGTGGATCCGGCGGCCTACCGGGAGCTGGAGGATCTGGGCGCGCTCCGGGAAGTGGGCCGCGTGGTCGGCAAGCTCAACAAGCAGCTTCCCAAGCGGCGCTTCATGCTCATGGGCCCGGGCCGCTGGGGGAGCCGGGGCGACATCAAGCTCGGCGTGAGCGTCACCTACTCTGAGATCAACAACGCCGCGGTGCTGGTCGAAATCGCGCGCAAGGATGGGAACTACGTGCCGGATCTCTCCTTCGGCACCCATTTCTTCCAGGACCTGGTGGAAGCGTCCATTCGCTACCTCCCCCTCTACCCTGACGAGCCCGACAACATCTTCAACGAGGCCTTCTTGCTGGGCGCGCCCAATGCGCTGCTGGAGCTGCTCCCGGAACACGCCCGTCTCGCCGGGACCGTGCGGGTGATCGACGTCCCGCGGGCATCGGGGGGACTGGTGCTCCGGCTGCTCATGAACGGCGATGAAGATCGCGCGGTGGCGCTGCTCTCGGCGCCGGCGGCGCTGTCGGAAGTGATGCAAGAACACCGGCGCGAGTCTGAGGCACGCGATTTCCACTGGCGGTGGCGCCTGCACATGGCGGAGCGCGTCGCGGCGCAGCTGGACGGCGGCCGCTTCGGGGTACGCGCGATGTATCTGGTGGGCTCGACCAAGAACGCGACCTGCGGCGCTGGGAGCGACATTGACCTCCTGGTGCATTACGACGGATCCGAGGAACACCGGCGCGCGCTGGAGGGATGGTTCGAGGGATGGAGCCTGAGCCTGGCGGAGCTCAACTTCCTGCGGACGGGCGTGAAGACGACCGGACTGCTGGACATCCACTACGTGACCGACGACGACATCCGCCGCCAGACCAGCTACACCGTGAAGATCGGCGCGGTCACCGACGCCGCCCGCCCGCTGGCGTTGAAGGGACCGCGCGTCCGCTAGAGCAGCTCCCGCGTGGCTCGCGAGAGGTGGTCCGGATCGAACCGAATCAGCGCCAGCTCTGGGCCGTCGTGCGCCGCGGAAAACGCGTGGGTGCGGCCGATGCGTTCGGCCCAACGGCCGGTGAGCCGAGCGGACTCGTGGACGTGTCCATGGAGCGTCAGGAGCGGCTGGCGCGCCTCGATGAATCGCCGCACGGCGATGCTCCCCACGTGCACGTCCAGCGGCGCGTGGTCCGTGCTTTGGCCGTCCAGGGCCGCCCGGTCCAGCGCCGTGGCGTACGGGGGGGTGTGAAACAGGAACACCGCTCGGTGCAGGTCCGCCCCGCCCGCGAGCCGCTCCAACTCCACCTGGATGGTCCCGTAACGGAGCTCGGGCTCCGGCACCGGGACGGTGTGCCAACCCTCCTCGGGCGCGCTACAACCCGGCTCCAGGTGGCGCGACACGTCGTAGCGCTCCCAGTCCTTGAGGTGAAACGGCGTGGGCGGGACGCAGGCGTACCCGAAGACCTCCCACGATTCCCACGGGATCCGACGGTCGTGCACGTATTCCCACACGCCACGGAGGCTCGCCTCCAGCACGGCCGCCTCCTCCGCGCGGGCATCGTCGTTGCCGAGGATGACGAAGACCTGGGGATAGCCGGCGCCCAGGCGCGCCCGTAGCTGCTTCAATCGTGGGACGAGGAAGTCCTCGAGAAAGTCGGGCGCGGTCAGGGCGTGGGGCAGGAGATCGCCGCCCAGGAACACCGCCTCGGGACCCTCTCGGTGGATCGCCTCGATGAGCTTGTCGTACCGGTCGGGGCGACCGTGAAGATCAGACGCGAAGAAGCACGCGGGCATCGGGCCGCTCTGAGTATGGCGTCCCGCCCGCTCCGGGTCAGCCCCTCACGCAACGTTAAGCGGTTCTTCATACTTCGCGAGGTTACTTGGGGGCGCTTGGGGGAGACGGTGTCCCCATCCCTTGCCTGGAGGAGTCGCTCTATGAGTACGAAGCTGATTGATGAAGTGTCCGCGCGGTCGGGGAGCGCGAAGGACTATGCCGCGGCCGTCATGGCCATGGTGGAGGCGAAGAACCCGGCGGAGCCCGAGTTTCACCAGGCTGTGCGGGAGGTCTTCGAGTCCTTGGAGCTGGTGCTGGACCGGCATCCCGAGTACCGGTCAGCCCGGATCCTCGAGCGGATCGTGGAGCCCGAGCGGGTCATCATGTTCCGCGTCCCCTGGATCGACGACGCGGGTGACGTGCAGGTCAACCGCGGCTTTCGCATCGAGATGAACAGCGCGATCGGCCCATACAAGGGGGGCCTCCGGTTCCACGCGTCGGTGAACCTCGGCATCCTCAAGTTCCTGGCCTTCGAGCAGGTCTTCAAGAACTCCCTGACGACGCTCCCGATGGGTGGGGGCAAGGGCGGATCGGACTTCGATCCCAAGGGCAAGAGCGACGGGGAGGTCATGCGGTTCTGTCAGAGCTTCATGACGGAGCTGTGGCGGCACATCGGGCCCAATACCGATGTTCCTGCCGGCGACATCGGCGTGGGCGGCCGCGAGATTGGCTATCTCTTTGGCCAATACAAGCGGCTGGCCAACGAGTTCACCGGCACGCTCACGGGCAAGGGCCTGAACTGGGGCGGCTCCCTGATCCGTCCCGAGGCCACCGGCTATGGCTGCGTGTACTTCGCGGAGGAGATGCTCAAGACCCGCGGCCAGTCGCTGGACGGCAAGGTCTGCCTCGTGTCCGGCAGCGGCAACGTGTCACAGTACACGGTGGAAAAGCTGCTCGACCTCGGCGCCAAACCGGTCACCCTGTCCGACTCGAACGGGGTGATCCACGATCCTGATGGGATCACCCATGAGAAGCTCGCGTGGGTGATGGAGCTCAAGAACCTGCGCCGCGGCCGGATCAAGGAATACGTGGCCAAGTTCAAGGACACCAGGTACCTCCCGGCGGACCCGAAGCTGGACTACAATCCGTTGTGGACCATCCAGGCCGACTGCGCGTTTCCCAGCGCGACCCAGAACGAGATCAACGCGATCGATGCCGCCAACCTGCTCAAGAACGGTGTCTTCGTGGTCGCGGAGGGCGCCAACATGCCGTCCACGCTGGACGCCACCAGGGCGTTCCTCAAGGCCGGGATTCTGTACGGGCCGGCCAAGGCGGCGAACGCGGGCGGTGTGGCCGTCTCCGGATTGGAGATGTCGCAGAACAGCATGCGCCTGGCGTGGAGCCGCAAGGAAGTGGATCAGCGGCTGCGCGAGATCATGGTTGCCATCCACCAGAACTGCTTCGAGACGGCCCACGAGTACGGACGGGCCGGGAATCTGGTGGACGGCGCCAATATCGGTGGATTCGTCAAAGTGGCGAATGCGATGATCGATCAGGGCGTGGTCTGAGAAACGACGGGCGATGGAGGGCGATGGAGGGGGATGGAAGACGATGCCCCACCCATCCCCCTCCATCGTCCTCCATCGTCTTCCATCGTCCATCGTTCGGGTGCGGCGCGGGCGAAACTGAAGCGAATCCCGGGCCATCCCCGGGTGATCATCTGCGATCCCGATGACCCCGGCCACCGGCGACGCATATCAGGCCTTCCAAAGCCTGATGCCCTTCCGGGTGCAGGACATTCTGCTGGTCTCCAGCCTGTACGACGCGTTCACGCTGCAAGAGGATGGGCGGCTCAACGAGCTGATTCTGGGTGAGTTCCTGGAGCTGTCCCTGCACCACACGCCGGGGCTCACCCACGTCTCGAGTGCCGCCGAAGCGTTACGGCTGGCGCAGGCCGAGCGGCGGTTCAACCTGATCATCACCGCCCCCCATCCGGGCGACATGGACGCGACGGCGCTGGCCCGCGAAGTCCGGCGCGCCGGCCTCGACGTGCCGGTCGTTGTGCTGGCGTTCGACAACAACGAGCGCAAGGACTTCGTCACCCGGTACGATCTGTCGGATGTTGAGCGGGTGTTCTTGTGGCAGGGGAACGCCCGCATCCTGGTCGCCATCGTGAAGGGAGTCGAGGACCGGCGCAACGTGGCCCACGACACGGCGTTGGTGGGGGTGCCGGTGATCCTGGTGGTGGAGGACAACGTCCGATACTACTCCTCCTTCCTGCCGGCCATCTACACGGAGCTCATTGGCCAGTCGCATCGGTTGATCAGCGAAGGGTTGAACCTCTCGCACAAGCTGGTGCGGACGCGGGCGCGCCCCAAGATCCTGCTGGCGAGCACGTTTGAGGAGGCCTGGGAGCTGTTCACCCGGTACCGTCCTCATCTGCTGGGGCTCATTTCCGACGTCGAGTTCCCGCGCGGAGGCACGTCCTCGCGGGAGGCGGGGTTCGAGCTGGCCCGCATGGCCCGCGCGGCGGTCCCGGACCTGCCTATCCTGTTGCAGTCAGGCCGGCCGGAGTTCGCGGCGGGCGCGCAGGCCATTGGCGTCCCATTCCTGCGGAAGTACTCGGACACCCTGCTCGCCGATGTGCGGCGCTTCATGGTGGAGCAATTCGCGCTGGGCGACTTCGTCTTTCGCCTGCCCAATGGCGCCGAGGTTGGACGTGCCCGAGACCTGAAGGCCATGGAGAAGCTGCTGGGCACCGTCCCGGCGGCGAGCCTCGCCTACCATGCCGAGCGGAACGACTTCTCCCGGTGGCTGACCAGCCGCACCGAATTCGCCCTGGCGCACAAGCTGCGGCCCCGCCAGCTGGCCGACTTCCCGTCCCTCGAGCATCTGCGCCGCGACCTGATCGACTCCATCGCCGAGTATCGGCGGGAGCAGCGGGAGGTCCTGATCGCGGACTTCGACCGCCCGACGTTCGACGGAACCGGGAATTTCTTCGCGCGCATCGGCGGCGGCTCGCTGGGCGGCAAGGCGCGCGGCCTCGCTTTCCTGCGGTTCCTGCTCAACTACCATCGCGCCGAGGGCCGGTTTCCGGGCGTGCACATCGCCGTCCCCCCGGCGGTGGTGATCGCCACCGACTGCTTCGATCAGTTCCTGGCCAAAAACCGCCTGCTGGAGCTGGCCCTGACCGGGAGCGACGACCGCGAGATCCTGGGGCGCTTTCTGGATGCGCCCTTGCCCAAAGGGGTGGTGGCGGACCTGCGCCGGTTTCTCGAGCACGTCCGGTGGCCGCTGGCGGTGCGCTCGTCAAGCCTGTTGGAAGATTCCCAGTACCTGCCGCTCACCGGCGTGTACCAGACCTACATGCTGCCCAACAATCATCCCAGCCTGAAGCAGCGACTGGCCCAGCTGGAGCAGGCGATCAAGCGGGTGTTTGCCTCCACCTTTAGCCGGCACGCCAAGGCGTATCTGCGTGCGACGCCGTACCGGCTGGAGGAAGAGAAGATGGCCGTGATCCTCCAGAAGGTGGTCGGGGCCCGGCACGGGACCTGCTACTACCCCGATTTCTCGGGCGTGGCGCGGACCCACAACTTCTATCCGGTACCGCCGCTGCGAGCGGAAGACGGTGTGGCGGCGGTGGCGTTAGGCCTGGGACGGAGCGTGGTGGAAGGCGAGCGATGCCTCACCTTTTCACCGCGCCACCCCCGGCAGATCCTCAATTTCTCGTCCGCGGAGGATATTCTCGCCAACTCCCAGCGCGAGTTCTGGGCCCTCGAGCTGGAGCCGGCGCTCGACGCGATCGACCCCGAGCAGACCATGCGGGAAACGCGCTTCCCGCTGGCGACCGCCGAGGCCCACGGCACGCTGGCCGCGGTCGGCTCCACCTACTCGGAGGAGAACCATGCGGTGCACGACGGGCTCTCGCGCCGCGGTGTCCGGCTGGTGACGTTCGCCCCCATCCTCAAGCACGGGGTCTTTCCGCTCGCGGAGATCCTGTCGGAGCTGCTGCGGCTCGGGCGACAGGGGGTGAATCGCGAGGCGGAGATCGAATTCGCCGTCCAACTGAGCCGTTCCCCCGGCGAACCCGCCGAGTTCGGCTTTCTGCAGGTGCGGCCGCTGGTGCTGATGCGGGAGAGCGAAGCCGGGGCGCTGGCGGAAGCCCGGGACGAGCAGCTGGTGTGCCGCAGTCCCCGCGTGTTGGGCAGCGGCGTCGTCACCGACCTGCGTGATCTGGTGGTGGTGGACGTCCACCGGTACGACCGGGCCCAGAGTCACGCGGTGGCCCAGCAGGTGACGCGGTGCAACGCGCTCCTCGCGACGGAAGGGCGACCATACCTGCTCATCGGCGTCGGGCGGTGGGGATCGCGGGACCCGTGGCTGGGCATCCCGGTCACCTGGGACGAGATCTCCGCCGCCCGGGTGATCGTCGAGGCCGGGTTCCACGATCTGCGGGTCACGCCGTCCCAAGGGAGCCACTTTTTCCAGAACCTGACGTCGTTCCAGGTGGGCTATTTCACGGTGAATGCCGAGGCTGGTGAAGGGTTCGTGGACTGGGAGTGGCTGTTGTCGCAACCTACGCAGACGGAACTACCGTTCGTGCGGCATCTGCGCTTCGACCGGCCGCTGGTGGTCAAGATGGGTGGCAAGGAAGGGTGGGGTGTGATCTACAAGCCGGGCTGTGGTGAGACGTGAGAAGTAAGATGTGAGAAGGGAAGCGCGATGAAGTTGGTCGTTATCGGGGTGGTTGCTTTGCCGCTCTTCGTGGCGTCGGCGGCCGCGCAGTCAATCCGAGGGATCGTTCTGGACGACGCCACCGACGAGCCGATCGCGGGAACGCTGGTTATCCTGCTGGACACGACCGGCGCTCGCCGGGGCGCCGTTGCAACTGACACGGCCGGGCGCTTCTTGCTCCCCCTGGAGCGCCCCGGAACCTACCGGTTGGCAGCCCGACGACTCGGATACGGGCCGGCCACGAGCACCCTGTTGCATGTTCCCGATAGTGGGGTGCTGGACGTCGAGTTTCGGCTCACCCCTGAGGCGGTCCTGCTTGCCCCGGTGGAGGTCCGGACGAAACCCAGGCGCTCCCGCCTCGAGAGGGAGGGATTTTACCGGCGGCGGGAGTTGGGCATTGGGCGATTCATGACCGCGGAGGAAATCGAGAAGCGGGGCGCTACGTGGGTGTCGGACGCGCTGCGCATGGAGCCGAGCGTTCGTATTCGGTACGACCCGGTGAGGCTGGGCTGGGTGGTCTACTTCTCTGTCGGCACCAGTGGGCGGCCGTGCCTGCCCCTTGTCGTCCTGGACGGAACGCGGCTGGACATGTCGACCATCGACGAGCTCGTGCCCCCGAGTGAGATAGACGCCATGGAGCTCTATCCGAGGGGGAACGGTGTGCCGGCGCAGTTTGGTGGAACAGGTGCGTCATGCGGCGTCATCCTGATCTGGACCAAGCGGTAGCCTTGACCCACCGCCCCCTCCCCGCTCAACGCCGCGCCATCGAAGCTCCACTGGGGCCGGTGCTGGTCATTGCCGGCCCGGGCGCGGGCAAGACGTATTGTCTCATCCAGCGGATCTCCCACCTGGCCCGGGTGCATCGCATCCCGGCGCAACGGATCTGCGCCGTCACCTTCACCAACAAGGCCGCCGAGGAGATCGCGGGGCGCCTTCGGGACACGCTGGATCGCGAGGGGGAGGCGGTCACGCGGGGCACGCTTCACTGGCTGTGCGCCGGGATCTTGCGTGATCACCCGGCGCCCGTGGGACTCCGGCCGGGGTTCGGGATCGCCGACGAACCCTACCAGCTCTCGGTGCTCGCGCGGCTGGGCGTGTGGAAGAAGCGGCGGCGCCAAATACTCACCCTGTTCGGGCGGCGGCGGCTCCAGGGCCGGGAGCTGCACGGCCGAGACGAGCAGCTGTTCCAGCGCTACATCGGCGCGCTGCGCGATCGCAACGTGGTGGATTTCGATGATCTGATCGGCCTCACGGACGAGCTGCTCCTGCGTGACGCCGCCGCGGCGCGCGAGATCGCCGGGCAATGGGACTACGTCCTGGTGGATGAGGGCCAGGACCTGGACCCCACGCAGTACGCCATCCTCAAGCGTCTCGCTGCCGGCCACCGCAACCTGTTCGTGGTGGGCGACGACGAGCAGTCCATCTTCTCCTGGCGCGGTGCCGAGCCGGCGGTGCTGCGGCGGTTCCAGGACGAGTTTGGCATCGCCGAGCCGATCGTGCTGGACAAGAACCGCCGTTGCTCGCACCAGATCTTCGAGACCGCCCGGCGTCTGGTGGCCGAAAACCCAAGCCTCTTTGCGAAGGAACTGTCGGCGGATCGCGGCTCGGAACATGAGGTGCTGGCGTACAGCTTTCCGGACGACGACCGGGAAGCGGCGTGGATTCTGGCGGACCTGGCGGCGGACCGGGCCCGCACCGGACGATCCTTTGGTGAATACGCGCTGCTGTACCGGACGCATGAGGTGGGCTCCCGGCTCGAGCAACGGTTCTTGCGCGCCGGCGTGCCGTGCCGGCTGGCCCACGGCCGCGCGGTCGCCGACGATGAAGTCATCGCGCACGTCACCGCCTGCGTACGCCTGATGCTGGAGCCGGACGACGCAGCCGCACAGGATGCCCTGGCCGGGCTGGTCTTGCCGGAACAACTCCTGGAGCAGCTCCGGACGGAAGCCATGGCGGGCGGCGTGGTGGACTCGGTTCGGGCCTACGCCCGGAAAGCGCCGCGCGGCGATCCCGATGCCAAGAAAGCCTGGCGCTTGGTCTATCAGGTGGAGAACCTCGCCGCCCTGCGCCGCTCGCATACCACGCTGGCGGGCGTGGTGCCCGCGCTGCTGGTGCAGCGCGTGGGCAAGTACCAGAACGTCCTGGAGGAGCGCTACCAGGAGTTGATTGATCCGGCTCAACATCCGGAGGCCTCCCGCCTGGCGGAGCGGTTGGCCGGGGCACTGGCCGCCGACGGGCGCATCTGGCTGGCCCCGGCGCGTGGCGTCGAGGTGCCCCTGCGCGGCATGCTGCTCGCGACGGGCTACGCCGGGGCGCGCTACCTGGATCGCGACGCCCAGCCGCAGCTCGCCGACCTCCAGATTTCCCCCGACGATGCCGGAGCGGGTGGGCTCGCCGTGACCGCGTTCAAGGCGCTGCAGCTGCTCCATGCCCGGGACTTCGAGGCCGGGTTTGGGGACTACGTGGCGTTTGACCTTGAGACCACGGACCTCGACGCCGACATCTGCGACATCGTCGAGCTGGGCGCCGTGCGGGTGCGGAACGGCGAACCGGTGGACGAATTCCGCGCCCTGCTCAAGGGAGCGCGCCACATCTCGCCCCGCGCCACCGCGGTCCACGGGTATCGCGACGAGGACGTCCAGGACGCGCCCCCGCTGGCGGACGTATGGCCCGAGTTTCTCAGGTTCGTTGGCCGGGACGTGCTGGTGGCCCACAACGCCCAGGAGTTCGACGTCCCGGTCCTGCGGCGCGCGGCCCGCGGTCTCGAGGGGTTGGAGCGCCTCACGTTCTTCGATACCTATCCGCTGGCGCGGTCGCTCTGGCACGACAGCGCCCGCCTGGGCGATCTCGCGCTCCGGTTCGGGATCGACAGCGGCCGCGCGCATCATGCGCTGGACGATGCCCGGACGCTGGCCCGGGTATTCACCAGGCTGGGCCAGCAGCGCCTCAAGCGGGCGCGCACGGCGACGCTGACGAATCTGCTTGACTATGTCGGGCTGGGTATTGCGCTGGAGACGGGGGCAGGAGGGGCAGAAGAGGCAGAAGAGGCAGGAGATCGGCCGGCGTTGTTCGAGGTCGCGGCGCCTTTCGCGCTGGGCCGGTACAGTGAGTGCCTGGAGTGGTATGTGCAGGAGCGCGAAAGGTTGGCCCGGGCTGACCTGCCGGCGCTGGACCAGGTCATTGAGCGGTTGGGTGGGCGCGGGCGGATGGAGCGGCTGCGGGCCGAGCCGGATCCGGTGCGGCGCTACCCCGCCGCCATGGCGCGGCTCGAGGCGTTGATGGAGGCGAGCGGGGCGGACACGCTGGACGAGAGCATCCGGCAGTTCCTGGAGCGCGTGGCGCTGTCCACCTCCGAGGGTCCCGAGGTCGCTCCGGATCGCGTGAACTTGCTGACGCTGCATGCGACCAAAGGGCTCGAGTTCGACTGCGTGTACGTGGTCGGCGCCGAGGACGGGCAGCTCCCGGGAGCCCGGCCGGGGCGGGAAGTCATGCGGCACGAGGTCGAAGAAGCGCGGCGGCTGTTGTACGTGGGCATGACGCGCGCCAGAGATCGCCTGGTGCTGACCCGCGCGTTCGAACGTGGCGGCCTGCCGGGCGGCGGCAATCGGTTTCTGGACGAAATGGGATTGAAGCCGGTATATGTGGAGTAGCGAATCCTCCCTCGAGGTGATCCGGATGGTACGCACGCGGCGGTTGCTCGGCCTGGTTTCCCTGTTCGCGGCCTGCGTATCGGTGCGGGCCGGCGCGCAGTCGTTCACCCTCGAACAGGTCATGTCCGCGCCCTTTCCGTCGGACCTGGTCGCCGCGCCGAGCGGCGGGAGGTTCGCGTGGGCGCAGGACGACCGCGGCATGCGGAACCTCTGGGTGGCGGAAGCCCCGGCCTACCAGGGGCGCCAGGTCACGCGTTACGCCGAAGACGATGGGCAGGAGTTGTCAGGCGTCCAGTTCACGCCAGATGGCAGGAGCCTGGTGTATGTGCGGGGTGGCCCGCCCAACCGTGCCGGCGAGATTCCCAACCCCACCAACGATCCGGACGGCACCGAGCAGGCAATCTGGATCGTTCCGCTGGCCGGGGGGACGCCGCGAAAGCTGGCCGATGGCTCGTCGCCCACCGTGTCACCCACGGGAGACGTGGCCGCGTTCCTCCGGCGGGGAGAGGTGTGGACGGTGTCCCTGGCTGACTCCACCGCGAAGCCCGCCCAACTGTTCAAGGCCCGGGGCAGCCAGGGGAACCTCGCCTGGTCGCCGGACGGCTCCATGCTGGCGTTCGTGTCCGGCCGCGGCGATCACCGTTTCATCGGCGTGTACCACCGGGCGAAGAACCAAGTGCGCTACCTCGAGCCGTCGGTGGATCGGGACGGTGATCCCTCCTGGTCGCCGGACGGGAGGCGCATCGCGTTCGTTCGCGTCCCCGGCTTCAAACGGGGCCTGCCGTTCATCGAGCGGCGCGACGGCGAGCCCTGGTCCATTCGCGTGGCGGACGTGGCCACGGGCTCCGGCCGCGAGGTCTGGCGGGCAGAGCGAGGGAAGGGAAGCGTCTTCCACGAAATCGTCGCCGAGCGTCAGCTCTCCTGGAGCGCCGGGGACCGCATCGTGTTTCCCTGGGAGCGGGACGGTTGGGCGCACCTCTACGCCGTACCCGTCGCGGGCGGTGCCGCGACGCTGCTCGCTCCCGGCGAGTTCGAGGTGGAGCACGTGACGATAGCCTCGAATGGCCGGGAGATGATCTACTCGTCCAACCAGGGCGACATTGACCGTCGGCACCTGTGGCGGGTCCCGGTGACGGGCGGTGCGCCGGTCGCGATCACGCGGGGCACCGGGATCGAGTGGTCGCCCGCGGTGGCGGAGGATGGGACGCTCGCGTTCCTGGCCTCGAATGCGCGGATGCCGGCCCACGCGGAGATCCTGGCCGAGGGAGACAACCGGCGACCGCTCGTCGGATCCGGCGTGCCCACCGGTTTCCCGGCGGCGCAGCTGGTCGAGCCGCAGCAGGTCGTCTTCTCCGCCGCGGATGGGATGCCGATCCACGGGCAGTTGTTCCTGCCCCGGGACCTCAAGTCTGGCGAGCGGCGGCCTGCGGTCCTCTTCTTCCACGGCGGGTCGCGGCGGCAGATGCTCCTGGGGTGGCATTACCTGTACTACTACCACAACAGCTACGCGCAGAATCAGTATCTGGCGAGCAGGGGGTACGTCGTCCTCTCGGTGAACTACCGGTCCGGCATCGGGTACGGCATGGAGTTCCGCGAGGCCCTGAACTACGGCGCGCACGGGGCGAGCGAATACAACGACGTGATTGGCGCCGGCCTGTATCTGCGGAGCCGCGCCGACGTGGACCCGGCGCGCATCGGCCTGTGGGGCGGGTCGTATGGCGGCTACCTCACGGCCTTGGGGCTGGCCCGCTCTTCCGACTTGTTCAAGGCGGGCGTGGACCTGCACGGGGTGCACGATTGGAACGTGGTGATCCGCAACTTCGCGCCAAGCTACGACGCTACTTCGCGCGCGGAGGTGGCCCGCCTGGCCTTCCAGTCGTCACCCATGTCGTCCGTGGCCACCTGGCGCTCGCCGGTGCTCCTGATTCACGGCGACGACGATCGCAACGTACCGTTCAGCGAGACCGTGGACCTGGTGGAGGCGCTGCGGGCGCAGGGCGTGGAATTCGAGCAGCTGATCTTTCCGGACGACGTGCACGACTTCCTGCTGCACCGGCATTGGGTGCGGGCGTATGACGCTGCGGCGACTTTCTTCGATCGAAAGCTGAAAGGCGGAGCAGCGACGAGCACCCGTTGATCGCGAGAACTGGCGTAAGGGGTGAGGGGTAAGGGGCCCCCTCACCCCTTACCGCTCACGCAGCTGCGCCCCCGCACGTTGGAGCCCTATGCCTCACCGGTCATTCTCGCTGGCCTCCGTCTTGCTCGCGGTCACAGCCGCACCCACGCTCGCGCAGAGCGACGTCGCCTTTCCGCCCGCGGTGTACGCCGGCCGGCGCGAGCGTCTCCGGGAACAGGTCGGTGGCGGCGCGGTGGTCGTGCCCGGCGCGTATCTGATCGCCAACGGCGGCCACGACAAACAGGATCCCACGTTCTGGTATCTGACCGGCGTCGAGTCGCCGTACGCGATCCTGGTGATGGCGCCGGCGGCCAGCGGTGGACGCCGGACCCTCCTGTTTCTGCCGGAGCGATTTCAGTTCGCGGGCGCCCAGTATCCCATGGCCGACGAGCGATTCCGGCGGGCGGCCTGGAATCTCCCTATCCGGCGCCTGTTCCCCGGCCCCGAGGCCGAGCGCGCGACGGGCATCGCCGAGATCTACCCCCTGACACAGTTCACGGAGCGCCTGCGCGCGCTGGTGGCGCCGCGTGATACCGTGTACCTGCCGATGGGTGCCACCCTGTTTGCGCCGCCGGGGATGACCGCGCCGCTGTCGTTCGCGCGGCAGTTCGCGGAGGGCGTGAAGGCGTTGCGCCCAGGGAGCGTCCTCGCCGACGTGACTCCGGTAGTGGCGAAGTTGCGCCTGATCAAGGACCGGCACGAGATCGCGGCGCTGCGTCAGGCGGCCCGCATCAGCGCGGCGAGCTTCCGCGAGGTGCTCGGGGTCCTGAAGCCGGGCATGAACGACCTCGAGGTGGCGGGGCTGGTGGAGTCTGTCTGGAAGCGGGAGGGCTCGCCGCGGGCCGCGTTTGGCCCCATCGTGTCGTCGGGGCCTTCGGCCGTGAGCCTGTTCACGCTCAAGTCGGAGAACTACAACTCGACGGATCGTGTGATGCAGGCCGGCGAGCTGGTCTTTATTGACTACGGCGCCGCGGAATACGACACCTACGCGTCCGACGTGTGCCGTACCTACCCCGTTTCCGGCCGGTTCAGCGACGAGCAGCGCAAGTACTACGAGATGGTGCTCGAGGCCCAGGAGGCGGCCATCGCCGCGGTGCGCCCGGGGGTCACCATGCTGGAGGTGATCCGCGCCGCAGCCCGGGTCTACCGCAGGCACGGGCTGGAGCAGTTTGAGGACGTGGACCGCATGGGCATCGAGCAGGTATGGGGTGTGATGCCGTCCCCCACGCACTACCTGGCCCGCGGCGGAGGCCTCACCGCCTACAGCGCGCTGGGAACCGGCGTCCGCGACCTGGGTCACCACATTGGGCTGGAAGCCACCGACAGCCGGGACTACACCCAGCCCCTCGCGCCGGGGATGGTGTTCACCATCGAGCCCAAGCTGTACATCCCGGAGCAGGGCATCGCCATCATGATCGAGGACATGATCCTGGTGACCCCAACGGGGCACGAGAACCTCTCGGCGGCAGCGCCCAAGACGGTGGCCGACATCGAGGCGGTGGCAGGCGCCCGCAACCCTCGATAGTTTCTCCGCATCCAAGAGATGGCGCCGTGTCCTTCGAATCCCCGGCGCGTTTCATTCTGCATCCGTGGAGTCACCGTATGCGCTCGTCCCCGCGCCGTTCCCTCGTTCCCATCATCGCCCTGCTGGCCCTCGCCTCGCCTCGGCAGGCGGCACAAGCCCAGGGCACCGCCGGCGACACCGCGAAAGGCCTGCCGCTCGAGCCTGCGCGCTGGGCCCGGTTCACCACCAGTACGGGAACCTGGATTTCCCTGGACGTGAGCCCCGACGGCCAGACCATCGTGTTCGATCTCCTGGGCGATCTCTACACACTGCCTATCGCGGGTGGGAACGCCACCCGCCTGACGCAGGGCATCGCCCACGACATGCAGCCGCGGTTCAGCCCGGACGGGAAACAGGTGGTCTTCGTTTCCGACCGGAGCGGCGACGACAACCTGTGGCGGGTGAGCGCGGCCGGCGGCGAGCCGCGGGCGCTCACGTCGGGCAAGGATGTCTCTTACCTGTCGCCGGATTGGACGCCGGACGGCAATTACGTCGTGGTTGCGAAGAGCACGCTGACGGGCCTCGAGAAGATCTGGCTGTACCACGTGAGGGGTGGCCGAGGGCTGGAAATGGCGGGCGGCCCCCCGGCGCTCCGGATGATGGGGCCGGCCCTGGGGCCCAACCATCGCTATGTGTGGTTCGCGCAACGGCAGGGCTCCTGGCAGTACAACGCGCTCTTTCCCCAGTACCAGATCGCGGTGTACGACCGCGACAACGGCACCCGCACCACCATGAGCTCGCGTTACGGGTCAGCGTTCCGACCGGCCCTCTCTCCGGACGGCAAGTGGTTGGCCTATGGGTCCCGCCACGATGCGGAGACCGGCCTGGTGCTCCGCGAGCTGGAGACCGGCGACGAGCGCTGGCTCGCCTACCCCATCCAGCGGGACGAACAGGAATCCATCGCCAACATGGACGTGCTGCCGGGCTATTCCTTCACCCCGGACGCCCGCGCGGTCGTGATGTCCTACGGAGGGGAAATCTGGCGGGTGCCGCTGGACGGCTCGGTGGCCACGAAGATCCCGTTCACCGTGAACGCCGAGGTGGCGGTGGGCCCCGCGGTGACCTTCGAGTATCCCGTGGACACGGAGCCCACCTTCACCGTGAAGCAGATCCGGGACGCGATCCCCTCGCCGGACGGCCGGCGCGTCGCGTTTACCGCGCTCGACCGGCTGTACCTGGCCGACCTGCCCAACGGCCCGCCGCGGCGGCTCACCAACCAGGACGTGGGCGAGTACTTCCCCGCCTGGTCCCCGGACGGCAGCGCCGTCGCGTACGTGACGTGGGATGACCGCGACGGACACATCATGCGCGTGGCCGCCGCCGGGGGGACGCCCGTCCGGCTCACGCGGGTGTCGGCGCACTACCGCCAGCCGGCCTGGTCGCCGGACGGCCGACGCATCGTCGGGATTCGCTCCACCGCTCAAGACTTGCGGGACGCGGTGGCCCGGGGCGCCGCGGGCCTGGGGTCTGAGTTCGTGTGGGTCCCGGCGCAGGGTGGTGAGGTCGCGGTCATCGGCCCCACCGACGGCCGGACCCGGCCGCACTTCACCAGCGATCCCGACCGGATCTACAGCTACGGCGTGATACCGGGCGAGCCGTTCCAGCCCGGTCAGCCGCCGCCGGTCGCGCTGGTCTCCACCCGGTGGGACAACACCGACCTCAAGCGCCACCTCCGGGTCATGTGGCGGCTGCCGTTCACCGCCGGGGCCTCGGAGATCTCCGACACCTCGGACCTGCGGCTGCCGCGGACCTTCAGCGAGGAGCCCCAGATCCCTCAAGCTCCGGCGGGCTTGGTGGTGATGGCGCCCCGCGGCGACCTGGCGCTCGCGGTGGTCAACCGGGACCTCTACGTGGTGACGGTTCCGATCGTGGGCGGCACCGTTCCCACCGTCTTGGTGACCCAGCCGGACAGCGCCCAGATGCCGGTGCGAAAGCTCACGGACATTGGCGGCGAGTTCCCCGCCTGGGGAGCCGACGGCCGCACGGTGCACTGGTCCATTGGCAACGCGTTCGTGACCTACCGGCTGGACCGCGCCGAGGCCGACACCGGCTACCGCGCCGAGGAAGTGCGGGTCCGGGTCACCGGCCAGCGGGATATTCCGCAGGGCACCGCCGTGCTGCGGGGCGCACGCGTGATCACCATGCGCGGCGCCGAGGTCCTGGAGAACGCCGACGTGGTGGTCCGCAACAACCGGATCGTGCACGTCGGCCCCCGGGGGTCCGGGCCCCCGGAGGCGCGCGTCATCGATGTGAGCGGGAAGACCATCGTGCCGGGCTTGGTGGACACGCATGCCCACCTGCGGGCGCTGTTCGGCATCCACTGGTCCCGGTCGTGGGCCTATCAGGCCAACCTGGCGTACGGGGTGACGACCACCCGCGACCCCCAGACCGGCACGACTGACGTGCTGTCCTATTCCGATCGCGTTGAGGCCGGGCTGATGACGGGTCCGCGGATCTACTCGACGGGCCCGGGCGTGTTCCAGACCGAAGGTATCCGGGACCTGGAGCATGCCCGCCACGTGCTGCGCCGCTACAGCGAGTACTGGGACACCAAAACATTCAAGATGTACATGTCCGGCAACCGGCGGCAGCGGCAGCTGCTCATCATGGCGGCGCGCGAGCTGCAGCTCATGCCCACCACTGAGGGCGGGTTGGACTATCGCCTCAACATGACCCACGCCATGGACGGGTATTCGGGGATCGAGCACACCATGCCCATCATCCCGGCCTACCACGACGTCATCGAGTTGTTCAAGACCTCCGGCACCACCAACACGCCCACGTTGCTGGTGTCGTACGGCGCCCCGTGGGCCGAGAACCACTTCTACACCACGGAGAACCTGGTGGGGGACGCCAAGCTCAAGCATTTCACGCCCAAGGAGGAGCTGGACGCCAAGATCCGGCGGCGGAACCCGGGGCCGGGGCCCGGCAGCTGGTTCCGTCCCGACGAGTACGCGTTCCCCAAGCACGCGGCGTGGATCAAGGCGCTGGTAGAGGCGGGTGGCCGCGCGGGGGTCGGCAGCCACGGCCAGTTCCAGGGTCTGGGCTACCACTGGGAGCTGTGGGCGATCCAGAGCGGCGGGATGAGCAATCACGATGCACTTCGCGTCGCGACCCTGCTGGGCGCGGAGGCGATCGGCCTGGGCCGGGACCTGGGGTCCATCGAGGCCGGCAAGCTGGCCGACCTGGTGGTGTTGGACGCCAACCCGCTGGAGAACATCCGTAACACCAACACGATCCGGTACGTGATGATGAACGGCCGCCTGTACGAAGGTGATACGCTGAATGAGATCTGGCCGCGCCAGCGGGCGGCGCCGGATGAGCTCTGGCGGCACATCGCTCCCAACGTCGAAGCCGGTATCCGCGGAGGTGCCCGATGACCGCGCTCAGGAACGCGCTGCTGGTCGCGGCCATCACTGCCGCCCCTGCCGCCTCTGCCGCTTCTGCGGCCCCGGCGGCCTCTGCCGCCCCTCAAGCCCCTCAGGCCGGCCCGGGCGCGCGACCCCGGCCCAAGCCGCTGCCGCTGCCGGCCAGCCGCAAGGCCACCTTCACCGCCACCAGAGCCACGTGGATGTCGCTGGACGTGAGCCCGGACGGGCAGACCATCGTGTTTGACCTGCTGGGAGACCTGTACACGGTGCCCATCACCGGCGGGAAGGCGACGCGGATTACGGATGGCCTGGCGTTCGACGCCCAGCCGCGGTTCAGTCCGGACGGCCAGTCCATCGTGTTCGTCTCCGATCGGAGCGGCGGGGACAACGTCTGGACCATGCGGCTAGACTTCACGGATACCACGCAGATCACGCAGGGGAACACCAGCCTGTACGTCTCGCCCGAGTGGATGCCGGATGGCGAGCACGTCGTGGTGAGCCGCTCCGGTGGGCTGGGTGGGACGGCCAAACTCCAGATGTATCATGTGAAACGCCGGAGCCCACTGCCGGTGATCCGTGGTCCGCAGCCTTTCAAGACCGTGGGTGCCGCGCCCACGCCGGACGGGCGATACCTCTGGTTCGCCGGGCGAACCGGCGACTGGCAATACAACGCCCTGTTCCCCCAGTACCAGCTCTATGTGTACGATCGCGAGTTCGGGACCACCACCCGCATGTCGGCGCGGTATGGGTCGGGGTTCCGTCCGGCGGTTTCGCCGGACGGCCAGTGGCTGGTGTACGGCACCCGGGACGATGCCGAGACCGGGCTCCGGATTCGCGATCTGGCCACGGGCGAGGAGCGGTGGCTCGCGTATCCGGTCCAGCGGGACGACATGGAATCCCGGGCCACGCTAGACGTGCTGCCCGGCTACGGCTTCACGCCGGACTCACGAGCGATCGTCATCGCCTACGGCGGCGAGATCTGGCGCGTCCCGGTGGGCGGGGGCGCTCCCAGCAAGATCCCGTTTGAAGCAGCGGCCTCGGTGGACATCGGGCCAGAGGTGAAGTTCGCGTATCGGGTGGATACCACGGCCATGGTGACGGCTCGGCAGATTCGCCACCCGGTGGCGTCGCCGGACGGCAAGCGGATCGTGTTCACCGCCTTCGATCGCGCGTGGATCAAGGATCTTGCGGGCGGCGAAGCCCGCCGCCTGACCAATGCCGAGGTGGGCGAGTACCACGCCGTGTGGTCGCCGGACGGCGTCTGGGTGGCGTACGTCACCTGGGACGATTCCACCGGCGGGCATATCGTGAAGCAGCGGGCCGACGGCGGCGGCGCGCCGCAGCGGCTCACCAGCGTCCCGGCCCTCTATTACAATCTCGCCTGGTCGCCGGACGGCCAGCGCATCGTAGCTACCCGCGGGGCCGCGCGCGAGCTCAAACGCGCGCCGGACGTGTTCTTTGGACCCCTGGGCGGCGAATTCGTGTGGGTTCCAGCCGCGGGCGGGGCGGTGACGCTGATTGCGCCCACCGGTACCCGAGACGTGGCCCACTTCCGGCGGGACCAGCCCGACCGGATCTACGCGTACAGCTTTCAGGAGGGCCTGGTGTCGTTCCGGTGGGACGGCACCGACGTCAAGCAGCACCTTCAGGTCCGCGGCGCCCCACCGCCGAGCGGCGGGAACCCGCATCCGGAAGACTGGCAGGTCCTCCCGCGCCGCGTCTTCCCGGTTCCGGCGCTCGATGCACCCGCTGTCGCGGAGGAAGGCCCCCAGGCTCCCCCGGCGGGGTTGGTGCTGATCTCGCCCGCGGGCAGCCGGGCCGTGGCACAGGTCGGCAGCCACATCTACACCGTGGACATCCCGGAAGTAGGCGGTCCGGTTCCCACCATCTCGGTCGCCAACCCGGCGAGCGCACCGGTCCCGGTGCGCCAGCTCACGGACATTGGCGGCGAGTTCCCGGCGTGGAGCGCCGACGGCAACAAGGTGTATTGGGCCATTGGCAACGCCTTCCTGACGTACGACCTGGCGCGGGTGGAAGCGATCGAGGACAGCACCGAGCGCGAGAACCGCGCCACCGTGGCGCAGGCGCTTCGGGTCCGGCAGCTACTGGACACGCTCCGGGCCTCGCGCAAGACGGTGGACAGTCTTACTGGGGCGCCCGCGCCGGTGCCTGATACGCTGCGCGCCAAGCTCAATCGCCTGCTGGCGGACTCGGTCCAGGCGAAGGCGGACTCCCTGATTCGCGCCGCGGATCAGATAAGGGCCCGGGCCCAGGCCATCCGGGCCCACGCGGACTCGGTCCGGACCGGGCTGGACAGCGTGCGCGCGGACACGGTGAAGTACAAACCGGCGGAGATGCGGATCGAGGTCCGCATGGCGCGCGACGTCCCTCGGGGCACCGTGGTCCTCCGCGGCGGCCGCGTGGTCACCATGAAGGGGCATGAGATCATCGACAATGCCGACGTCGTGATCACCGACAACCGCATCGTCGCCGTCGGTCGCCGAGACTCGGTGGAGGTGCCGGCCGGGGCGCGGGTGATCGACGTCTCCGGCAAGACGCTCACGCCGGGCTTCGTGGATACCCACTACCACCCGCAGTGGCTGGTGCCGGAGATCCATCCGGCCCAGGCGTGGCAGTTCCTCGCGACGCTGGCGTACGGTGTCACCACCACCCGGGACCCGCAGACCGGCTGGACCGACGTCCTGAGCTACCAGGACCGCGTCGCGACGGGCGGCATGCTGGGACCGCGGGTCTACTCTACCGGCCCCGGCGTGTTCCTGAGCGAGAACATCCGCGACTCGGCGCACGCCATGAGCGTGCTCCAGCGCTACAGCCGGTACTACGATACCAAGACGCTCAAGATGTACATGTCGGGCAACCGGCAGCAGCGCCAGTGGATCATCCAGGCGGCCAAGAATCTGGAGCTCATGCCCACCACGGAAGGGGGCCTGGACTTCAAGCTCGACCTCACCCATGTGATGGATGGGTACCCCGGCGTGGAGCACTCACTGCCCATCGCCCCCATCTACGAGGATGTGGTCAAGCTGTTCAAGGCGTCCCAGACCACGAACAGTCCCACCATGGTGGTCTCGTACGGCGGGCCGTTCGGGGAGAACTACTTCTACGCCAAGGAAGAAGTGCACGACGATCCCAAGCTGCGCCGCTTCACGCCGGAGGAGAGCATTGACGCGCGGAGCCGGCGGCGCGTGCGCTGGGCGCTGGATGAGGAGTACGTGTTTCCCAAGCACGCCGAGTTCGTGAAGCGCATGGTGGAAGACAGCGCGCGGGTGGGCGTGGGCAGCCACGGACAGATCCAGGGCGTGGGTTACCTCTGGGAGCTGTGGGCCATGGCCTCAGGTGGGTTGTCGAGCCACGACGCGCTCCGGGCCGCCACCATCTACGGCGCGGAGGCCATCGGATTGGGGAGCGACATCGGATCGCTCGAGACCGGGAAATTGGCCGACATCCTGGTGCTGGATGCGGATCCGCTGGAGAACCTGCGGAACGTGGCGCGCCTCCGGTACGTGATGAAGAACGGCCGGCTGTACGAGGGGGAGACGCTGAACGAAGTGTGGCCGAGACAACGGCCGTTGCCCACGCCGCCGTGGCAGGGGCAGGGGCCCGACGGGGTGCAGGCGGGCATTCGATAAAAGCGTAAAGGCGACCGCGTGAGGGGTAAGGGGTGAGGAGTGGCCCCCTTACCCCTCACCCCTTACGCAGTTTCCCCCGTCTCACAGGTACGGCGCCGCCAGTCTCGCCACCCCGTCCCGCAGTCTTACCGGCAGGCTGCGGTTATCCACCTCGGTGGCGGTGACTTCCCGCGCCGCCGCCAGCTTGCGGTCCACGAGGCCGCCCAGCCGTTCGGCCAGCTCCTCGTCGTAACATTCCACGTCAAACTCGAAATTGAGCCTGAGGCTCCGCGCGTCCCAGTTGGACGAGCCAATCAGGGCCCAGCCGCGGTCCACGACCATCATCTTGGTGTGGTCGAACGGCGGAGGGCTGTAGTACACCCGGCAGCCGCGCTTCAGGACTTGCCACAGTTGCGCCGTGGCGGCCCAGTGCACCAGGGCCTGGTTGTTGACCGCCGGGAGCAGAATCTGCACGCTCACGCCGCGCATCGCCGTCACGGAGAGCGCCGTAATCAGGCCGGAGTCCGGCACGAAGTAGGGCGTCACGATCTGGACCGACGTGTGGGCGCAGGCCAGCGCGCCGAGGAGCACCAGGCGGGCCTTGTCGAAGTCCTCGTCCGGGCCGTCGGTAATGCCGCGCGCGAAGACCGGGCCCCTGGGGTCCAGGGACGGTAGCCAGGTGTCGCCGCCCAGGGGTTCGCCGGTGGTGAACTGCCAGTCGTCGGCGAACGCCTGGCTCAGGTGCCGGACCACCGGCCCTTCGAGACGGAAATGCAGGTCCTGCACCGGGCGCCGCGGGTGGCGCTCCAGGAGGTGCCCGTCGCGGATGTTCATGCCGCCGGTGAACCCGGTCTGCCCGTCCACCACCAGCAACTTGCGATGGTTTCGGAGGTTCATATACGCGAGCCGCCAGGGCAAGATCGTACGGCCAAAGCGCGCCACGGTGACCCCGCGGCCCCGCAGTCGTCGCACAACGGGGGGCCATGAGTAGCGGGCGCCCACATCATCAATCAACACCCGGACGGCGACCCCGCGCCGCGCCGCGCGGTCGAGGGCGTTCACGAACAACTCGCCCGCCTCATCGTGGTCAAAGATGTACGTGGCCAAGGCCACCGACCGTCGCGCGCCCTCGATCGCAGCCAACATGGCGGGATAGGCCGAATCGCCGTTTTCCAGCGGCGTCACGGCGTTTCCCGCCATCACCTGGCGTCCGGTCACCCGGTCCACCAGCTCGGCGAGGGAGTGCAGCCGGTGGAGGTGCTTGGGGAGGAGCTGCTCGCTGCGCACCGCTACGGGCCGCTCCATGTCCAGGGTGCTTCCCGGCCACCGACCGCCGCGCTTCGACGCCGCGCGGCGCCGCACGCGGTTGATGCCGAACAGCATATACAGCAGGGCGCCCAGGAGGGGCACCAGCCAGATCAGGCCCACCCACGCGACGGCCGCGCGGCTGTCCCGCTTGTACAGCACCACGTGCGCCGACGCGATCGCGGCGACGGCCAGCGTGACCACACCGGCCACCACGGACCGGACGTCGGCGAGCACCGTCACGAGGCCTTGCATCGGTGCCAAAGATACGCCATATCCACGCTTCCAAGTCCCGAACGCGAACCTCAGGAGGTCGCCGTGCATACCCCCCTCTGCACCGTGACGATGCTCGCCACGCTTGGATGGACGGCCGGCGCTTCAGGCGCCGCGCTGGCGCAGGCTCGGCCTGCGTCCCGTACCCCGCAGGCGGCCGCGGCGCCGGCCCCGGCGAGGTCCCCGTTCGACGGGCTCCATTTCCGCGACATCGGGCCGGCGACGCCGTCGGGCCGCATTGACGATTTCGCGGTCTTCGAGCACAACCCGGCCATCTTTTACATCGCCACCGCCACCGGCGGCCTCTGGAAGACCGTCAACAACGGCACCACGCTCGAGCCGGTGTTTGTCGATCAGCCGAACGCCTCCATTGGCGCCGTCGCGATCGCCCCGGGGGATCCCAACATCGTCTGGGCGGGTACCGGTGAGGCCAACAACCGGCAAAGCTCGTCCTGGGGCGACGGCGTCTACAAGTCCACCGACGGCGGCAAGACCTGGCGGCACATGGGGCTCCGGCAGACCATGGCCGTCGCCCGCATCCTGGTGGACCCCATGAACTACGACGTGGCGTACGTCGCCGCCGTGGGGAACCTGTGGGGCCCCGGCGGGGAGCGAGGGGTTTTCAAGACCACGGACGGGGGTCTCACCTGGACCAACGTGCTCTCGGATGGTCCGGACGTCGGCGCCACCGACTTGGTTCTCGACCCGCGCAATAGCCAGGTGATCTACGCGGCGCTGTACCAGCGCCGGCGCGCCACCTGGGGATTCAACGGCGGCGGCCCCGGGAGCGCCATCTACAAGACCGCGGACGGCGGCCGGACCTGGGCCAAGCTGACCGAGGGCATCCCCGAGGGCGACAAGGGGCGAATCGGCCTGGACGTGTATCGCAAGGACCCCAACGTGGTGTACGCGCGGATCGAGCACCCCTCGGAAAGCGGCGTGTACCGGTCGGACGATGGCGGCGCCTCGTGGCGGAAACTCAGCTCCGTCAACCCGCGGCCCATGTACTTCAGCCAGATGCGGGTGGATCCCAATGACCACTCCCGGGTCTATGTCCCCGGTGTGCAGCTGCACGTCTCGGATGACGGCGGCAGGACGTTCCGCAACGACGGCGCCCGCAACATCCACGTGGATTTTCACGCCATGTGGATCAATCCCAGCAACTCGAACCACGTCATGATCGGCGGGGACGGCGGGGTGGGGATCTCGTACGACCGGTCGGAAACCTACGTTTGGCTCAGCAACCTCCCGGTGAGCCAGTTCTACCACATCACCTACGACCTGGAGGTTCCGTACTTCGTGTGCGGTGGGCTCCAGGACAATTACACCTGGTGCGGGCCGAGCGCCGTGCGATCCGAGGACGGCATCGCCAACGACAACTGGTTCATCATCAACGGCGGCGACGGATTCCAGGCGCAGATGGACCCGTCCAATCCCCGCATCCTCTACGCGGAGTCGCAGGACGGACGCATGAACCGGGTGGACCGCGTCACCAATGAGCGGAAGCCCATCCGGCCGGAGCCCGCCGACGGCGCGCCGCCCTATCGCTGGAATTGGGACACGCCGTTGGTGCTTTCCCCTCACGATCCCGCGACGGTCTACGTCGCGGCGAACCAGGTGTTCAAGTCCACCGACCGCGGCCACTCCTGGACCGCCATCAGTCCGGACCTCACCACCGGCACGGACCGCGACACGCTGGCGCTGATGGGGGTGAAGGGCCGGGATACCCGCATCGCGCGCAACGACGGGGTCCAGAGCTACGGCAACCTGGTGAGCTTCGCGGAATCTCCGGTGCAGCGCGGCCTGTATTACGCCGGCTCCGATGACGGGCGGCTGAGCGTGTCGCGCGACGGCGGTACCACCTGGGTCACCGTCACGACCAGGGTCCCCGGCCTTCCGCCAAGCACCTACGTCTCCGAGGTGGCGCCGTCGCGCTTCGCGGCGGGCACCGTCTACGCCACGTTCGACGGCCACCGCTCCGGCGATTTCGGCACCTACGTCTATGCCAGCACCGACTTCGGCAACACCTGGCGCTCCATCACCGCGGATCTCCCCAGGGGCGAGGTGGCGCGCACCGTGAGCGAGGACCTGGTAAACGCCGACGTCCTGTACCTCGGCACGGAGACCGGCCTGTTCTTCACGCCGGACCGCGGCCGCCGGTGGATGCGGGTCAAGGGGAACCTCCCCACGGTCCCGATCTACGAGATCACGCTCCACCCGCGCGAGAACGATATGATCCTGGCGACGCATGGGCGGGGCGTGTGGATTCTGGACGATCTCACGCCGCTTCAGCGTTACGGGGAGGCGGTGGCGGCGGACGCGTTTCTGTTCGATCCACCGCCCGCGGTGCAATACCGCCCGGCCGGTGACCGCAACCGGGGATTCCAGGGTGACCTGAGATTCCTGGGCGAGAACCCGCGGCCGGGCGCCATCGCCTACCATCTCAAGACCGACGCCCAGGACGTCAAACTGACGATCCGCGATGGCGCGGGGCAGGTGGTGCGTGAGCTGGCCGGCGAGGATACCAGAGACAAGGCCCAAGCCGGCATCAACGTGGTGCACTGGGACCTCCGGGTGGCGCCGCTCCCGGCGCCGCAGGGAGACCAGGGCGGGGGCGGGGGCGGGTTCGGCGGCGGCGGAACCCAGGGTCCGTATGTGCTGCCGGGTCAGTAC
>DATECF010000278.1:0-8613 GCA_035287045.1 Gemmatimonadales bacterium
CCAAGGCCGCTTCAGCCCCCCGGCGAAGTCCGCAACATCAAGATCGAAGCCCAAGGGGAGACCTACGTCCTGCTCTCGTGGAAGCCGCCGGTGGACGGTGGAGCCGTCGCCGCCTACCAGATCCAGGGCAAGCGCGGCGGCAGCCCCTGGAAGGACGTGCACGTGTGCACCACGCTGTATCGCCTGCTGGGCGGCCAGCCGCGGGGCGTGGACCTGGAGTATCGGGTAGTGGCGCGGAACAAGGCCGGCATGGGGAACCCGAGCGCCACGGTGACGTGCGTGCTGTGACCAGGCTTCGAAGACCGGGCGCTAGGGCGTCTCCCCGCGCCCCAACGCCTGCATGAACTGGCGCGCGAACGCCGGCCCGGTGCCGGCGTCCTCGTGCTTGAAGAACACGAACGCCTCTTGCCAGGGCTGCGCCAGGACCCGTTGGGCCCAACGCTTGAGATCGGCCTCCTGATACTGCTCGCCGCGGAGCCGCAGGTAGCCCCAGTCCGCCGTGGGCTCAACCAGGGCCTCGGCCTCGTCGGTGTCCGCCGCACACAGCGCCACGCCGCGGTTCCGCAGCGCGGTGAACACCTCGTCGTCGTACCACGACGCGTGGCGGAACTCCACCGCGGCCCGCCAGCGATAGGGGAGCAGGGCGAGAAACGCCTCCAGCCGGGCCACGTCCTTCTTGAAGTTGGGCGGCAATTGGAACAGCGTGGGGCCCAGCCTCGCCCCCAACACCGACGAGGTCTTCAGGAAGTATCCCAGCTCTTCGCCCACGTCCTGCAGCCGCTTCTGGTGGGTGATCCGCTGTGAGGCCTTGAGCACGAACTGGAAGGTGTCGGGCACCTGGGAGGCCCAGTTGAGCACCACCTTCTCCGACGGCATGCGGTAAAACGTGTTGTTGATCTCGACGGTGGGGAACTGCTCGCCGTAGTACCGGAGCATCTGGTCCTGCGGAAGCTTCTCCGGGTAGAACGTCCCTTTCCACTCCTTGTACGCATACCCGCTGGTCCCGACGGCGACCCGCACGCCTAACCCTGCGTGATGACCTTGGTACCGCGCGGGACGGCGAACCGCAGCTCGCCCGACGGAATCAGCTGATTGACATCCAGCCGCTGGAAGGTGAGCACCCGGCGTTGGCCGGACGCTTCCACCAGCGACAGGCGGCGCATCCATCCATCACGGGTGGAAACGGCGATCACGGCTTCGCGGAAGGGAACGTCCTCCCCTTTGGGAACCAGCCGGACCAGATCCACCGGCTCCGCCGCCACGGTATCCCTGCCGACGTAGGTGGCGCGATAGCGCTCCAGCGGCCGGTCCACGAACTGAGCAAAGAGATTGGGCGTGTTGGCGCCCGAGGTGGGAACCGGTTGGCGGATGACCTGATCCGGGACGCTGCTGGGCGTGTAGATCCACAGCCACCGGCCATCCGCGACGATCCGGTCACCGTCAGGCTCGCTGAACCGCATAGCGAACTTGCCCGGTGGCTGGAGGAACAGGACCCCTCGGGACTCCTCCGGACCTCCCAGCATGGGGTTGGTGATGGTCTGGTAGAACGCGGCCTTGAGCGTGGTCATGCTGTCGTAGGCGCGCTGGGCCCGGGCGAGCGCGGAATCGGCGCTCTGCGCTGCGGAGCCGCGGAGGCCGTGCCGTGGGTTCCGCGGGGTCTCTGGAGCGCGCGTCAGTGTAGCGCGCGCCTTGGAGACCCCCTCCGGCTGGGGCGCCCGCGGAACTGCAGCGCGCGAAAGAGACCCCGCGGGACCCACCAGGACCACCAATGCCACAGCGCCCAGCAACGCGGACCGCCTCATGTGCCCACGGGGAGCGGGAGCGGCTCGGAGACGCGGCGATGAATGGCTTCCGCGATGACCCGGATCTCGTGCATCAGCTCGGTGAACTGCTCGGGGTAGAGGCTCTGCGCCCCGTCCGACAGCGCCCGGTCGGGCTGGGGGTGGACCTCCACGAGGATGCCGTCGGCGCCGGCCGCCACCGCCGCGCGCGCCATGGGAATGACCTTGTCGCGCCGCCCGGTGGCGTGGCTGGGATCGGCGATGATGGGCAGGTGCGACAGCTCATGCACCACCGCCACCGCCGACAGGTCAAAAATGTTGCGCGTGGTATCGCTGTCGAACCCGCGAATCCCGCGCTCGCACAGCATGACGTCGTGGTTGCCTTCGGCCAGCAGGTACTCGGCGGAAAGCAGCAGCTCGGTCACCGTGGCCGCCAGGCCGCGCTTCAGCAGCACCGGCTTCCGGGCCCGCCCGGCGCGCTTCAGGAGCGAGAAGTTCTGCATATTGCGGGCGCCGATCTGAATGATGTCCGCGTACTCTTCCACGGCGGCGACGCCCTCGACGTCCATGGCCTCGGTGACCACCAGCAGCCCGGTTTCCTCGCGGGCTTTGGCCAGGAGCTTCAGGCCCTTGAGACCCAGCCCCTGGAACGTGTAGGGAGAGCTTCGGGGCTTGAACGCCCCACCTCGGAGGATGGCCGCACCGGCTTCCCGGACGGTCCGGGCCGCCGTCAGGATCTGCTCCTCGGATTCCACCGAGCAGGGCCCGGCCATGACCACGACCTCGTCTCCGCCAATGGCCAGGCCGCCCGGCAGCCGGACCACGGTGTTCTCCCGCTTCCATTCGCGTGAGACCTGCTTGTAGGGCTGGGTGACGAGGATGATCTCCTTGACCCCGGGGAGCGCGGCGAGCCGCGACGAATCCACCATGCCGTCGTTCCCCACGAGACCGATGGCGGTCCGCTGGGCACCCGGCATGGGACGGGCCTGGTAGCCCATGTCTTCGATGGTGTCCACGACGCGTTGGATATCGCCAGGCGTCGCGCCGTGTTGCATCACCACGAGCATCGTCAGTCCACCCCGATCGCGAACCGGTCGCCGTCGTTGGCGGCGATCACCTCGCCGCCAAAGGCGCGTGCGGCGACCGAGGCCGGATCGGTACCCTCGATGGCCGGATAAAAGTGTGTGAGAACCAGACGGCGGGCTCCGGCGGCGCGTGCCAGCGCTCCGGCCTGGGTCGGGCTTAAATGTATCGTAATGGCCCCCTCGTCGGGGAGCGAACACTCGGCCAGGAGGAGATCGCAGCCCCCGGCCCAGCGAGCCAGGTCGTCGCTCGGGCCGGTGTCCCCGGTGTACACCAGCCGGGCACGCGGGTCCCGCACCGCGTAGGCCAGACTTTCGTCGGTGTGCGGCGTCTTCCACGCCTCGAGCACCACTCCTCCGGAGAGCTCCAGGCTTCCGCCCGCTGCCAACTCGACCATCTCCAGGGGATACCCCGGATCGAGCACCCAGTCCCCCAGCGCCCCTGCGAGGACGGTCATACGGGTGCGCAGGCCGGCCGGTCCGATCACCCTGAGCGGGGCGCTCCGGGCCGGCAGCGTGCCCCACTTGAGCGCGAACAGGAGCATGGGCAGCTCACCCCAGTGATCCGGGTGGAAGTGGGTCAGGGCCACGTGGGTCACATCCGGCCACGGCATCCCGAACCCCGCCGCCCGGTGGAGCACACCGGCGCCGCAGTCGAGCAACAGGCGAACGTTACCGGCGGTCACCCAATGGGCCGGCGCCGTGCGCCGGGCGGACGGCGCCACCGTGCCGCTCCCCAGCACCACCAACTCCATGGTCACGGGGCTCCGAGAAACACGATCCGCTTGAAGAAGGTCCCGTCCGGCGTCGCCAACTTGGCGAGGTACACACCTTGCCGCACCAGCGTGCCATCCTCCGCGCGGCCGTCCCACTCCAGGTTCGCGTCGCAGCGCCCGCCCGCGGCGCCTCCGGGCCTCCCGTACCGCCCGGCCGGTAGCGGGTCGGGAAACGCGTCCCCCGGAACCAGGGTGCGGACCCGGTGGCCGCGCAGGTCGAGGATCTCGAGCCGGACGCTCCCGGAGGTCGCCAGATCGAACCAGATGCAGGTCGCCGAGAGGCCAATCGCCCGGTTGGGGAAGGGATTGGGGAAGTTCTGGAACAGCAGGGTCACAGGGGGGACGCTGCCGTCCACCACCACAAAGGCTCCCTGGCTCTCGGTGGTCGCGGTATCGCCCCCCAGATGGGACACTACCCGCCAGCGGTAGGGCGTGTTGAGCTCCAGATCGCTGGGCGGTGTGAACGTGGTGGTGTCCAACCCGGTTTTGCGGATGACCACCTCGCGATTGTCGGTCCGGAAGATTTCCACGTCGAAGGAGAACGGGCCGGGTGGGCTCACCACGGAGGGTGCCGTCCACCGCAGCACCGGCCGGACGTCGCGCACCGTGGTGCCCGCCGGGTGGTCCAGCGTCAGCAGGTCCGCCCAGGCGGGAACGACGTACTGGGCGTCGCCGGCCTGCGCCAGCACCGCGGAGTCGGCCCCGGTCGCCTGGAGGACGAACCCCAACCGCCTGCCGGGCCGCTGCGCCTGGGTGAGCGTCGCCTGCGTGCCGGACAGCGCGGTATCCAACAGCACGACCTGCGGGCTGGTGTCCGCCCGGGTCACGGTCAGCCGGAAGGTTACCGGGCTGCCGAAGCTGGGAACCCCGGGAGTGCTCCAGGCGAAGGTCGGGGTGACCGCGGTCAGCAGCGAATCCCTGGGGTCGGAGACCACGATCCCGTAGGGAAAGGTCGCGGCCGCGAGCACATCCGGCAGTCCCCAGCCGCGGTCGTTGTCAGGCCGGGAGGCGCCGTTGCCCGCGCGGCGCAGCGCGTCCCGCACTTCGACGCCGGTGAGCTGCGGGTGGATCTCGCGCAGCAGCGCGGCGGCGCCCGCCACCAGCGGTGCGGCAAACGACGTCCCGTTGAGGCGGCCAAAGCCGCCGCTGGCCTGGGTGTTCACCACCCACACCTGGACTCCCGGCGCCGTGACATCCGGTTTGATCCGGCCGTCCGCCGTGGGGCCGCGGGAGCTGAAGGTCGCGAGCGCGCCGGTGGAGTCTTCGGCGCCGACGGCGACCACCGAATCGCCGTCGGCGGGCGTGCTCAGGGTTCGCTGGGCCGGGCCGTCGTTGCCCATCGAAACGACCACCGTGATGCCGCGCTGGGCCGCGATATCGGCCGCTCTCGTGGTCACCGCGATGTCGCCGTTCAGCTGGCTGAACGTGTAGCCGAAATCGCTCCCCGTCAGGTAGCCGAGGCTGGCCGACACCACCTTGGCGCCGTGTGAGTCGGCCCACTCGAGCGCGGCGACAAAGTTGTCTTCTTCTGCGGTGGTCTCCGAGCGAACGTCCTCGGTTTTCGCCAGGATGTACTGAGCGTCGGGTGCTATGCCGATCAGCGTGTCCGGCACGTTCGCGGCCAGGAGCGACCAGGTGGCGGTGCCATGCTGTGAGGCCCCCGGAGCGTCGTTGGGCTGGTTGCTGACGACGTCATCGTTGAACACGAAGTCCCGCTGGGCGATCACGTTGGCGGACGCGAAGGCCGCGTTCCCGGTCTCGAAGCCTGTGTCCAGCATCGCGATGCGCACGCCGTTGCCGCGGAACCCGAGGTCCACGAGCGGGAACAGCTTCAAGCGGCGGAAGGGCATGGCGGAGGGCCCGTACAGGGAATCCTGGGCGGTCGCACCGGGGGCGCGGGGTATCGGCGGGAGCGTGGTAGGAGGCGGCAGGGGCGGCCGGCGGAACCGAGCGACCGGCTGAATCCGCGCGAGCCTGGGATCGCGTCGCAGCGCGGAGAACGCGGCTCCCGTGATGTTGGCGGAGAGCGCGTGCAGCCATTCGGAGCGGCGGCGGAGCGTGCCGCCGGCGCGTGTCACGGCGTCCGCGACCTCGTCCAGCGGATAGGCCGGGCTGACGAACAGCCAGACTCCCACGGTACTGTCGCGCTGGAGGAGCCGCTCCACTGAGGGTGAGACGGTTGGCTGCTGGGCCCAAGCCGCCCTGGAGAACGCCAGGAGCGCGAGCGCTATGCCGAGGGGTCTCACGCCGGTTCTTAGACCGTCTCGACCTCGCCCAAACGAACGCCGACGATGGTGGAGACGCCCGGTTCCTGCATGGTGACGCCGTACACCGCGTCGCAGGCCTGCATTGTGCGGGGGTTGTGCGTGATCACGATGAACTGGGTCTGCGACTTGAACTCGCTGAGCAAGCGCACGAACCGGGCGACGTTGGCGTCGTCCAGCGGCGCGTCCACCTCGTCCAGCAGGCAGAACGGGCTCGGCTTGGTGAGGTAGATGGCGAACAGCAACGAGATGGCCACCAGCGTCCGCTCGCCCGAGGACAGCAGGTGGATCCGCTGGGTCCGCTTGCCTCTGGGCGCCGCGCGGATTTCGATGTCACTGTTGAGCGGGTCGTCTTGGTCCGCCAGCCGCACCTCGCACTCGCCGCCCTCGAACAGGGTGTCGAACACCGACTGGAAGTGGTCCCGGATGGCGTTGAAGGTCTCGAGGAACATGGCGCGGGCGGTCTGGTCGATCTCGCGCACCGCCTGGAGCAGCGTGTCCCGCGCGTGAACCAGGTCGTCGCGCTGGGCGGTGAGGAAGTCCAGGCGCTTGACCTCCTCGGCGTGCTCCTCCACGGCGAGCGCGTTGACCGGTCCCATCGCTTCGATGGCCTGGGCCAGGCGCTCGGCTTCGGCGCGAAGCGCCTCGGGGTCGCCGGCCACGTCCGGCGCGCCCGCCAGGAGCTCGTCCATGGGTTTGTGCCACTCGCCTTCCACCCGTTCCACCAACGCCCGTCGTCGAGCCGCGGTCTCGGTTTCCCGGAGCTCGAGCCGGTGGGTCTCTTCGCGAAGCTCAAACGCCTGCGTCCGGCTGGCTTCCACGGCCGCCTCGGCGGTGCGGAGGGACTCTTCGGCCGCGCCGACCCCCGCCTCCGCCTGCTGGGCGGCCGCCTGGAGCTGCTGCACCTGCACGCGGCGCTCGGCCAGCTGGTCGGTCCACTGCGCCCGCTGTTGGGCCAGGCCCGCGGTCTCGCCGGCGATCTCGGCCAGCTCGGCGTCCAGGCGCCCAATGGCGGCCTCCGCCTGCGCCAGCCCCCCCGACGCGCGGGTCTCCCGCTCGCGGGCCGCGGCTTCCCGCGCCGACACCTGGGCTTCCTCCACCTGCCAGTGGACCCGCCGCTCGCGCGCGGCATCCTGCTGCGACTCGAGATCGGCCAACAGCAGGCGCTGGGCCTGCACCTGCTCCTCCAGACGGGCCCGCTCCTGCTCGGCGGCGCTCCGACCGGCCTGGATCTCGCGGAGGCGATGGGCCCGTTCGTCCAGATGGTGCCGCGTGCGGCTCAAAGCATCGTCCGCTTCAGTGCGTTCGCGCTCCAGGCGCTGGAGCTGGCGATCCGCGTCGTCGCTAGCCGCCTGGGTCTCCCGCAGCGCGATGCGGGCACGCTCCAGTTGCCCCGCGGCGCTCGCCAGCGTGGTCTCCGCCTCGCCATGGGCCCGCTGCGCGGCGGCGACGGCCTGATCCAAGTCGCCGCGACGGGCGGTCAGGCGGGTGTTTTCCTCCTCCAGCGCCGAAAGCTCCGCCCGGCGGCTCAGCAGGCCGCCGCCACCGCCGTCGCCGGAGAGGAACACCGCGCCGCTGGTGCGCCGGATGGACGTGCCTTCGGCGTCGAGCAAGACGTCGCCGGCGACGAGCGCGGCCACCCAAAGCGCCGCCGGCTCGGCCGCGTCCAGCCCCACCGGCAGCCGGGCGCCGCTCGACCGCGGTCCCGGATGGACCGGCAGCAACACCAGGGGCCCGGGTCGGGCCTCGCCGTGCCACCGCCGCACCGTTTCCACGGCGGCCTCATCCCGCACCAGCACCGCGTGCAGCCACTCCGCCAACAACCGCTCCGCCAGGCGCGCCGAGGCGGTGGAGGGACGGACGAAGTCGCTCAAGGGTCCCAGCACCGCGCCCGGCCCGAACGTGTCCCGGACGTGCATCAACTGCCGCGCCGCCGGCGCCAACCCCACCCGCTCCCGCTCCAACTCGGCCAGCGCGTCGCGACGAGCGGCCGCTTGGGCCTGCGCCTCGTCCACCGCGCGCAGCTCGACCCGCAGGGCCGCTTCGGACTCGCGGCGGGACGACAGCTCGTGACGGGCCCGCTGGTGCTCGCCTGTCGCGTCGTGCTGCTCCCGCTCCCGCGTCGAGAGGGTACGGCGCGCTTCGTCCACCCGCGCACGGGCCGCCGCACACTCCCGCTCCGCCTGCTCCAGCCGCTCCGCCAGGTCGCCTTCTTGCTCCGTAAGATCCGCCGTCTCGCGCTCCACCACGCCCTGCTCGGCGTGCAACGCCCGGTCGGTGGCGGCATGGTGCTGCAGCGCGTCTTCCAGCCGGCGCACGGCGTCGCGCTGCTCGGCCAGCCGGTGGCGGGTGGTGTCTTCGGTGGCGGTGCGCAGGTCCAGCTCCGTCTGCACCGATTGTCGCGCGGCCTCGGCGGCGGCCCGCTCCCGGGCCGCCGCATCCCGTTCCCGCGTGGCCTGCTGGGCCGCGTCGCGCGCCTGGTCCCGCTCGGCCTGCGCCCGCGCCTGTCGCTGCGCGGCGTTGTCCAGCCGCTCGCCCGCCAACCGCACGTCGCCCTCGAGCCGCTCCACGTCCAGCTGGGCCGCCGCTAGCCGCCGTTCCACCTCGGCACGGCGCGCCTCCGCCGTGGCGCGCGCCTGCACCCGGGTCTCCCGCTCCCGCTCGCGCGCGCTCAAGGCGTCCTGCGCGGCCGGCGCCCGCTCACCCAGAC
>DATECF010000279.1:0-10306 GCA_035287045.1 Gemmatimonadales bacterium
GGTGAGCCCCAGCTGGGCCGCGCGGATGGCACAGACGTAGCCGGCGGGGCCGCCGCCGAGGATGATCACGTCGAATTGGTTAGCCATGTCTCACCACACCATCGCCAGGGGATTCTCCAACATCCGCTTCACCGTCTGCAGGAACCTCGCCCCCGTCGCGCCGTCAATGACCCGGTGGTCGCAGCTCATGGTGATGCGCATCCGCCGCCGGACGGTCACCGCCCCGTCCTCCACCACCGGCTGCTGGGTGATGCCGCCCACCGCCACGATGCCGGCTTCCGGCGGGTTGATCACCGCGGTGAATTCGTGAATCCCCAGCATCCCGAGGTTGGATACGGAGAACGTGCTGCCCGTGTACTCCTCGGGTGTGAGCTTGCGCTCGCGGGCGCGCCGGGAGAGGTCGCCGGTCTCGAGCGCGATCTGCCGTAGGCTCTTCTGGTCGGCGTAGCGGATCACGGGCGTGATCAGGCCCTGGTCCACCGCGACGGCCATACCGAGATGCACGTCGCCGAAGTACCGAATGAAGTCACCCTGCCACCAGGCGTTGCACTCCCGATGCTGCCGGAGCGCCTGGGCCACCACTTTCACGATGATGTCGTTGAAGGAGATCCTGGGCTCCTCACCGAGGTGGTTGAGCGCTTCCCGGGCGTCCCAGGCGCGCTCCATGTCGATCTCGACGGTGAGAAAGAAGTGCGGTATTGGGCCCAGCGATTCCACCAGCCGGCGGGCGATGGTCTTGCGAATCTGGGTCAGCGGGACGTCCTGGAAGGCGGCAACAGTGGCAGAAGGGGCAGGCACGGCAGAAACGGCGGCAGCGCCTTCCAGGTCCCGCTTGATGATCCGCCCGCCCGGCCCCGAGCCTCGCACCACGGCGAGATCCACGCCGCGCTCGCGGGCGATCCGACGCGCGAGCGGGGAGGCCTTGACCCTTCCCGGCGTCGCGTCGGGGGGCGGCTGAGGCGCGGGTGAGGCACGGGGTGTGGTCGCGGCCGGCGCCTGGCTCGCCGGCCCGGCCGCGGGCGCCTTGGCCGGGGCTGGGGCGCCGGCTCCGTCCCTGACCAGCGCCGAAATGTCTTCGTCCTTCGCCGCGATCACGGCGACCAGTTGACCCACCGGAACCGTCGCACCCTCCGGTACCAGCACCTTGCGGAGCAACCCGTCGCCCCGGGCCGGCAGCTCCATCACCGCCTTGTCAGTCTCCACCTCGGCGAGCACATCGCCGGCGTCCACCGCGTCGCCTTCGTGTTTGAGCCACTTCACGAGGCGCCCTTCCTCCATGGTGGGGGAGAGCGCTTCCATCACGACTTTGGTCGCCATGATTCGCTGCGCAAGGCTCAGTCGAGGTAGGTGACGCGCTTGACCGCGGCGACCACCTGCTCGGGGCCGGGCTTGGCGGCGCGTTCGAGGTGCTTGTTGTAGGGCATCGGCACGTCGGCGCCCGTGAGGCGCTCGATGGGCGCGTCGAGGTCGTCGAACGCGGCGTGCTGGATCTCATGCACCACCTGGGCGCCCACGCCGCAGAAAGGCCATCCCTCCTCGACGATCACGCACCGGTTGGTCTTGCGGACGCTCGCGAGAATGGTCTCGACGTCCAGCGGGCGGATGGAGCGGAGGTCCACCACCTCAGCCGAGATCTGCAGCTGCTCCGCCAGCTGATCGGCCGCCTTGAGCGCCGGTGCCACGGTCTTCGAGTGGCAGATAATGGTGACGTCGCCGCCCTCGCGCTTCACGTCGGCTTGGCCCAGGGGAATGGTGTACTCGCCTTCGGGCACCTCGCCCTTGGTGTTGTACAGCATCTCTCCCTCGAGGAAGACCACCGGGTTGTCGTCGCGGATGGCGGTCTTGAGCAGCCCCTTCGCGTCATGGGGGGTGGCGGGGGCCACCACCTTGAGCCCCGGTACGTGGGCGTAGTAGGACTCGAAGGCCTGCGAATGCTGCGCGCCCAGCTGGAGGGCGGCGCCCCCGGGGCCGCGGAACACGATGGGGATGGGCATCTGCCCGCCCGACATGTACAGCATCTTGGCGGCGGAGTTGATGACCTCGTCGATGGCCAGGAGGGCAAAGTTCCAGGTCATGAACTCGATCACCGGCCGCAGGCCCACCATCGCCGCGCCCACGCCGATGCCCGCGAACCCGAGCTCCGCGATGGGCGTGTCCAGGACGCGCCGCTCGCCGAAAGCCTCCAGCAGCCCGCGACTCACCTTGTACGCCCCCTGATAGACGCCGACTTCCTCGCCCATCAGGAACACGTCCGGATCGCGCTCCATTTCCTCGCGGAGCGCCTGGTTGAGGGCGTCGCGGTAGGTGATTAACGGCATGGCGGCATAGCGGCATCGCGGCATGGCGGAATGACGGCATGAGCGCATGCCGTCCATGCCGTGGGGCGGGGCGGGGCGGGGCGGGGATGCCGTGGTGCCGTCATTGCCTATACACGTCGGTGAAGAGTTCGCTCGCGTCCGGATCCGGACTCTCCTCCGCGAAGGCCAGCGCGTCCTCGACCTCCTCGTGCACCTGCTGGTCCATGGTCTCGAACTCGGCGTCGTCCAGCAGGCCGTCGTCGCGCAGGCGGTGCCGCAGCCCGGCGATCGGGTCCTTCTTCTTCTGCTCCTCCAACTCTTCCTTGGTGCGGTAGTGGCCGTGGATCGGGTCGGCCATGGAGTGCCCCATATAGCGGTAGGTGCGCGCCTCGAGCAGGGTGGGCAGCTGATGATCCCGGCCCCGCTCCACCGCCCGCACCATGGCGTCGTACACCGCCAACACGTCCATGCCATCCACCGTCTCGGCGTCCATTTCGTGGGCGCAGGCGCGTTCGGCGATGTGATACACCGCGGAAGCGCGCTCCATCGCGGTGCCCATCCCGTAGCGGTTGTTCTCGCAGATGAACACGACCGGCAGGGTCCACAGCGCGGCCATGTTCAGCGTTTCGTGAAACGCGCCGATGTTGGCGGCCGCCTCGCCGAAGTAGCAGGCGATCACCTGATCCTGGCCGCGGTACTTGGCGGCGAACGCGGCGCCCGCGGCCAACGGCAAATGGGATCCCACGATCGCGTGGCCGCCCAGGAACCGCCGCTCGGCGTCGAACAGGTGCATCGAGCCGCCCTTGCCCTTGGAGCACCCGGTGGCCTTTCCGAACAGCTCGGCCATGCACGCGCGGGCGCGGATCCCCCGCACCAGCGCGTGCGCGTGCTCGCGGTAGCTGGCGAACAGGTAGTCGTCGTCGCGCAGCGCCGCGATGGTGCCGACCGCGACCGCCTCCTGGCCAATGTAGAGGTGGCAGAAGCCGCCGATCTTGCCGGTCGCGTACGCCTCCCCGGCCTTCTCCTCGAACCGGCGGACCAGGAGCATTTGCCGCAGCAGTCGGTGATAGAACTCCTGCCGGGCGGGGTCGAGTTTCGTGACGGTGGCGGGTTGGGCCATGAACGGGGCTAGACCGCGGCTGCCCGCTGCGCCTGCTCCCACGCATGGTAGGAGGAACGCACCAGCGGACCGGCCTCAACGTGTCGGAACCCCATGGCGCGGCCGGCCTCGCGCAACTGCGCGAACTCGTCCGGCGTGTAGAACCGGGCCACGGGCAGATGCCTGGTGGAGGGACGGAGATACTGGCCCAGCGTCAGAATCTCGACGTCGTGCGCGCGGAGATCCTGCATGGCGCCCAGCAACTCGTCCCATTCCTCGCCCAGGCCGCACATGAGGCCGGACTTGGTGACCTGGTCCGGTGCCATGGCCTTGGCGCGCCGCAGCAACCGCAGGGCCCGGAGGTATCGGCCGCCCGGCCGGGCGACCGGGTAGAGGCGCTCGACGGTTTCCAGGTTGTGGTTCAGGATCTCGGGCGCGGCGGCGACCACCAGCTCCAGGGCCAGGTGGGACCCCTTGAAATCCGGGATCAAGACTTCCACCGACGTGTCCGGGAGCCGCCGTCGGATCTCCGCCACGCACTGCGCGAAGATTTCCGCGCCGCCGTTGGGAAGGTCGTCCCGGTCCACGCTGGTGATCACCACGTGCCTGAGCCCCATGACCTCGACCGCCCCGGCCAGGCGTGCGGGCTCCTCGGGGTCGTACGGCGCCGGCGTCCCATGGGCGACAGCGCAGTAGGCACAATTCCGGGTACACACATCCCCCAGAATCATGAACGTGGCCGCGCGATGCTCCCAGCATTCGCCCACGTTGGGGCAGTGGGCTTCCTCGCACACGGTGTGGAGCTTGAGGTCGCGCATGAGGCGCTTGACCTCGGCATAGTTGGCGCCTCCCGGTGCGCGAACCTTGAGCCAGGCCGGCTTCCGAGCCGCCGGCGCTTCGGGAGCCGGGTGCCCGCGCGTGAGCTGAACCAGTTCTCTCATGGGGGTGGGAAACATAGCCCGCCTGGGGAGGGGATACCAGCGCCGGTCGGGTGGCGATCAACCGGCCGGTTGAGACGAGGTTCGGCTAGGGTTCGGTCCAGAACCGCCCGGGGCTGAGCGGCACGAGGTTGTACTCGACGGGTTGTCCCGTAACCAGCGCGGCAATGATCTGTCCCGTGATGGCGGCCAGCAGGATGCCGTTTCGGCCGTGGCCGGTGGCGTACCACAGATTGGGGATCTGCGGGTCGCAACCGATCATGGGGCGGCCGTCGGGCGTTGCGGGACGCAACCCGGCCCACCGCCGCCGCTCGGAGGTCAGGTCCAACGCCGGATAGATCCGGCGGGCGGTGGTCAGGAGGTGGTTGATGGCGTCGTCGGTAACGGACGCATCGAAGCCGGCGTGCTCCATGGTGCTGCCCACGATGGCCTCACCACCCCTGGTCAGCACGTAGCCATGGTCGGCAAACACGATGGCGCGCGGCTCTCCCGGGGGCCATTCGAGCGCCGCCATCTGGCCGCGGACCGGTTCCACGCTGAGGGGTCGCGGCAGGCCGCCCACACGGCCGGACCAGCACCCCGCCGCGATCAACACCTGGCCGGCCTCGATGCGGCCACGCGTGGTGCGTACGGCGACCACGCGGCCCGCCTCGATCAGCACCTCCTCGACCCGCTCGCCACGCCGCAGGGTGGCCCCGTGCGCGGTGGCGCTGCGAATGAGCGCGTCGATCAGGGCGGGCGGCTCCAGCGCCCCGTCCTCCGGCGACAGGTGGGCGCCCACCGCTTCAGGGGATATGCCGGGGCAGCGCTCGCGAAGCTCGTCGGCGGCCAGCCAATCCACCGGGAAACCCTGTTGGCGCTGCCAGGCGATGTCGCCCTTCAGCCGGTCGGCGTCGGCCGCGGTGAACGCGACCTGTACGATGCCGTCGGTCCACAGGCCGATCTCGATCCCGGTTTCGTCTTCCAGGGCGGGGACCAGCTCGCGATAGAGGTCACGTGCCCGGATCCGGAGGCTCAGCAGCGGGTCCTGGCCGTGGGTGTCCGCCAGGGGCGCGAGCATGCCGGCGGAGGCTGCCGTGGCGGCGCCCGGCGTGGGGCCCGCGTCCACCAGCTCCACGTGTTGCCCGGCCACGGCCAGCGCCCGGGCACACGCGGCGCCGATGATGCCGCCGCCGACGATCAGGGTGTCCGCGTGCGTCATGGTGCTCGTCTTGTGACGAAACCCGGGACCGCGTAGCTTCGTAGGGTCAGAAGTATCGGACCTCCGCCGGAGGAATCCATGCTGCGGACACTCGTAGGATACGCCATTCTCGCCGTCATCGGCTACTTCGTCCTGAAGCTGCTGTTCGGCCTACTCGGCTTCGCCATCACCCTGCTGATCAATCTGGTGATCCTGGCCGCGGCCGGCTTTCTGCTGTACGCCTTGCTCAAACTTATCAGTCCGGACCTCGCGCGCCGAGTACACGAGACGATTTCGGGACGGCACCGGCCGGCGGCGTAGACAACTCAGCGGCCGGCTGGCAGGGAGCTGGTGTGCACATGCTTGATGCGCCAGCTCCCGCCCACCTGCTCCAGCACGAAGGTCGCCCGCCCGTAGGTCGGCTGTCCGCCGGTGGTGGGGAGCCAGCGATACTCCATCACGCCCCAGGCGAAGTATGGGGTCACCTCGACGGTCGCGCCGCTGGCGGTGGCGGTGCCGCCCGGTCGCACGCCGGCGAACCGCACCGGCACCGATCCCGCCACGCCATCCGCCACGATCGTGGCCCCGACCATGTAGAGGGTGTCGCTGGGCTGCCCGGTGGCGGCGGCGCGCAACGCCGCATCCATCACGGCGCGCACCTGCTGGTGCTCCAGGACCGCCGAGGCCACCATCACCGGCTGGGGATTGCGGGCGCACGCCCCGAGCGCCAGGAGGAAACCCAGCCCCAGCGGGCGGATCATTTTCGGTCCCCGCGCCTTTCCGGTCCGCGTTGCTCGACGGATCGTAATCGGAACGTGATGACCCCGAACGGAAACCGGGTCTTGAGCTGCACCATGATGCGCCGGTCATCGTCCGACAACCACATCCGGGGCTCGGAGGCCTCCGCCAGGATGCCGCGTCCCTTGATCGTCGGCTGGATCACCACCGCGGGGAACCGGCCGGCGGGGACATCAATGGTGTCGCGGGCCAGTACCTCCAGCACGACCGGGTTCCGGTCCGGCCGGAAGTACCGGTTGAACTCGTAGCGCTTCCCCACCTCCAGCGGCACGGTCCGCGCGAAGTAGAAAAACGCCACGTCGTCGAGCGGAAGCTCCGAGGTGGCGATCGCGCTATCCACGCCCGCCTGCCGGTAGAAGCCCGAGTCAGGGTAGATCTCGTAGGCGTTGTATCGCTTCCCGCTGGGCTCGTCGTAGTCCTGAATGAACCGCCGGGAGGCGAAGTCGGCGAGGCCGATCCAGGAGTCCATCCGGTCGTTGATGCGGAAGAAGTACGTGCCGCCCTGCACCAGGAACTCAATGTGCAGGGTGGGAATGCGGCGGATGGTGTCCTGGCTCACGACCCGCATCGCGGCCTGTCCGATGTTCAGGATCCCGAACCGCGCGTCGTAAATCAGGGTCTCGCCCACCGGAAACCGCGCGGGCAGCGACAACGTGTCGCTGCTCTGGGCACGGGCAGGCGAGGCCAACGAGGCCAGGGCGAAGGTGGTGAGCGCCACGCGACGCATGTCAGGCCGTCCGTTCTACCGGCGCGCCCGGTGCCGGAATCCGAAGGTGGCGGCCGGCGCGGAGCATCGCCAGCGCGAGGGCGGCGGGCTGCGGGCGCCCGAGCGGCACGGGAACGCGTCCCTGGGCCACGGTCACGGTCGCGATCTGCCGGGCGTGCACGGCGGCGCGGGCGACCAGCTCCGCGTTGGCGCACCACCCCTCGGTCTCGAGCAGCGCCTGCCCGTCGCGCAAGCACCGCTTGAGCGTGGCGAGCCGGAGCCCATAGCAGCCGGAGAACAGGTCCCGCACACCCGGTACCGATAGCCCCGGCTTGAGCAGCCACGGCGCGCCGCGGCGGACCAGCCGCAGCAGCCACGGCGCGCCGGCATCGTTGAGCTCACCCACCACCAGATCCGCCCCGGACTCGAGGCGGCGCACCAGGTCGGGGAGCGCCTCGGGGGAAACCGCGAAGTCCGGCGGCAAGGTGATCGCGCAGTCGCGCTTGGGGCGGTCGGTCCGGCGAACCGACTCGCGCAGCCCCCGCTCGAGGCTGGCCGCGTAGCCTTCGCGGGCGGGCGGGCGAAGCACGGTCACGGGCAGCGCCCGCTGATACAGGTCCAGGACTTCCCGAGTCCCGTCCGTGGAAGCGTCGTCCACCACTAGGAACTGGTATTCCCGGGAGAACGCCTGGAATACCTGACGCACTTTCCACAGGAGCAGTCCCAGCGTGGCCCCGTGGTTATGCGAGGGGACGCAGACATAGATCATTCCGCGCAATTTCGCCGTGCGGCCGCCGAAGCGGGAGTGGCGGTGGACAGAGCGCCTCCACCAGCACTCGTCCCACTCGGTGGATAACAGCGCTCCGGGGTGGATTGCGGCCTCGAGGGGTACAATAATAGGGACAAGCTCCGACCAGAGGTTTGGGGAATGATCCTCGCGAACGTTCGGGAGCGCTTGACGCCGGCGGATCTGGACCTGGTGGTCCGGCTCCTGTCGGAGGGCACCCCGGCTCGGGAGGCCGGGTACCGCGGGCGTTTGGCCGAGCGGGGTCTGGACGCTTTGCTGGATGAACCGTCGCTGTTCGATCTGCTGCATCACGCCCCGGGAATCGCGGCGCCGTCAGCGGCCCTCTTCATCTATGTGGGGGTGCGCCGCGCCCTGCGGCGGGTTGGACTCGACGATCGGGAGTTGAGCGACTACCTGAGCGCGTTGTTGCTGGAATTCGGCGCGAGGGACCGCGCGCTGCGCATCGCCCCGGCGGACGATCAGGTGTATCGGTACGTGAGCGACATTGTGGCGGACCTGGAGCTGGTGGCGGATGCGCGGCGGGCGTTCCTGCTACGCGCGCACCTGGGCAACTTCAGCCTCTGGCTCAGCGGCGTCTTCCCCGATTACATCGCGGCGCGGCGGGAGCGTCACGGTGGCCCGGACCTCAGCTATTACGAGGAGATGGGTGCGCGGGGCTTCCGCCTCGCGTCCGACCACCGGCTGGCGCGCGAGTGGGAGCTCACCGGGGTGTACCACCGCGCGGCCGAGTCGTTCGAGCGGCTCCGCGTCGGATTGAACCGGCTATCGGATTTCGTGTTCTTCCCGGCGCTCTCGACCCCGGACCGCCTGATGCGGCAGGTGGCTGATACGTTTCGTCTGGGGTTGGCGGACAACTAACAGAGGCGGTTTTCAGGCCCCGGCCGAATCCCGCGTCAGCGGCTGGAACATGGGACACCGCGGCGCGTTGAGCGATGGCCAGTGCACCCGGAGGCCGATGAGCGGCAGCGCCGTGTTGTCAGTCGCGATGGTGCCGAGCTTGGCGAAACCCGGGGGCGGCTCCGGCTCGAAGATCAGCACGCCCCGCACCACTTCCAGGGAATCGTCCACCAGCAACATCCCGAACCCGGGGAGCGTCGGGAGGTTCTGGCCCTCATACCGCAGGGCGAGGCCTTCGGGACCGCGACTCACCGTGCTCCGCACGGTACCGTGGCCCACCACTTTCGCGGGCAGCGAGTCCGGGACACTCGCGGGTGGGGTGGCCACCGCGTGACTCAGGTCCTGCAAAGACTGCATCACCATGGACGCGACGGCGATGCTGGCCAGGCCGCACGAGGGGCTGTTCTCGGGGTTGCCTTCGCAAGCAACCAGAACCAGTGGAAGAACCATGAGGCGGCGCTTCATATGAGGCAATAGTACTGCGACGGCGCGGCGGTGCCTAGGCGCATGTCGCTTGACCCTCCTCGGGGCCAGCCGTATCGTTTGGCCAGGGGAACGTCACCACCTCGAGGGAACGACACATGCCGACCTACGAATACCGCTGCGCCAAGTGTGGCAAGCGGTTCTCACGCCTCGAATCCATTTCGGCCCACGGGCGTCGCCATCCGGCCTGCCCCAAGTGCAAGTCCGCCAAGGTGACGCAGGTCTTCTCGGCCTTCTACGCCAAGACGGTCAAAAAGAGCTGAGTGTCCAATCTGAGCCGCATGCGGGACGCGGTCATCGCGGCACGGTCCGCGCTCGCCGTCATGCGAGATCACATCGGTGCGACCGAGCGCGAGCTGGACGCCGAACGCCGCCAGCTGCTCGATGCTGAGCGACGAGGGCGGCTGGCGGGCGAGATCGGCGACCAGGAGACCGTGACGGTGGCGCGGCATTTCGCGGCGAAACACACCAATCGGGTGAGCGTGCTGGAGCGGAAGCTCGCGGCGCTGCGGGACGAGCTGACCCTGGCCGAACACGAGCTGGTGGACATGACCGAGCAACTGAAGGCCGCCGATCGAAATCGCGCAGCGGCGGACGCGAGCAGCCACGCGGCCGCGGCGCGGGCCGGGATGGGGCCGGTGGATACGGAAGACGAGCTGCTGAAGGGGCGCCTGGATCGCGCGGCCCAGGAAGCGGCGGCCGAGCAACAGCTCGAGGTCATGAAGCGGAAGCTGGGGAAGCGGGGGCGGCCATGATGGACATCAAACCCGATCGGATGGTCTACCTCGGCTACGGCAAGTACTGGCGGTCGGACGCCATTGTTGGGCTGATGCCCATCGAGGCGGAACGCGGCCCCGGGCGGCGGACCCAGGTGTACACCGCGACGCTGGACCACCCCATCGTGGCATCGCGCAGCGAGGCTGCCATCCTCCAGGACATGGCGATCGCGAGCGACGAGGCCATGCGGGTGCAGGAAGTCCTGGAGGCGGCCGGCGACCTCCTGGACGCGTTAGAGGATGTGCCGGACGTGTTGCGACGCCTGCTGGCGAACGAAGCCCGGCTCGACGTGGACGCCTGGGTGCGCCGGCTGCGGGAGCTGG
>DATECF010000280.1:0-30139 GCA_035287045.1 Gemmatimonadales bacterium
CCACTCTGGGGGCATGGGGACGCGGGGCATCCGCGAGCCGTTCAGGGTCGCCTGCGGATTGGTGATCATGCGAAAGATGAAGTCCGCCGAGCGGCGATCAGCAACGCCGGTGAGCTCGGGCCCGATGATCCCGCCCTGCCCTTCCAGGCGGTGGCAGCCCAGGCAGGGCAGCCGCTCACGCAGGAGCCACGCCGCCCTTTGCCGGCTGAAACGGGAAAGCTCGATCGGAACGAACTGCGCCTGGGCGAGCGTGGGCAGCAGCGCGAACAGGCCGAGCAGCAGCGGTCTCACTTGGGGATGGCCGCCAGGAACTCTTCGGCCACCTCGACGGCCGGCCGGTGGAGCACGTCCACCTGATGATTCAACTGCCGCATCTTCTGGTCGGTGATGGTGCCCCCGAGCTTTGCCAGCGCGGCCCGCGCCGCCGGGAACCGGGTGAAGAGATCCGTCCGCGCCACCGGGGCCGCTTCGTACGGCGGAAAGTACCCCCGGTCGTCTGCGAGCTGAAACAGGTCCAGCGCCGCGATCTGACCGTCCGTCGAGTTGCCGGCGATGATGTCGACGCGACCCTCGGCCAGAGCCCGGTAGGTGAGACCCAAGTCCATCACCGCCGGCCGCCCGGCGAACGCCAGGCCGTAGGTTCGGAGGAGCCCCGGATATCCATCGTCCCGCTCCACGAACTCGTACCCGAAGGCCGGACGCCAGGAGCGGGCGTGCGGGACCGCCTGGGAGAGCGTGCGAATGCCCAGACGCAGGGCATCACGCCGGCGAATCAACATCGCGAAGGTGTTGTTGAAGCCGAGCGGCTCGGTCCACACCAGCTGCCACCGCCGGGCATACGCGCTGTCGACCACCTGCCGCACCAGAACGGCATCATGGGTGGCAGGCAACGAAAGAATGGCCGAATAGGCGGTACCGGTGTATTCCACGTACACGTCAATCTGGCCCGCCTTGATGGCCTCGTGGCACACGAACGTGCCGCCGAGAAACAGCTTGCGCTTGACCGGCAGGTCGTAGCGCGCGAGCTGCTGGGCCACGATCTCCCCGAGCAGGACGGATTCGGTGAAGTTCTTGCTGCCCACGATGATGGCGTCGCTGCGACCGCAACCGGCTGCCAGCAGGGCGAGCACGGCATAACGGCATAACGGCATCACGGCATGGATGGCCGCGCCGCCTTCGGGCCGCCGTGCCGTCATGCCGTTCATGCCGTTCATGCCGTGGCTCAGCGTCGCCAATCCAGCCGCCGTTCCAGCAGGTGCAATCCCCCGTCCGCGATCAATGCCAGAAGCGCCGCGGGGACGGCGCCGGCGAGAATGACCGCGCTGTTCACCATCGCCACGCCGCGGAAAATGAATTCACCCAGTCCGCCACCGCCAATCGCGGCCGCGATGGTGCCGATGCCCACCCCGAGCACCACCGCGATCCGGATGCCCGCGAGGATCACCGGCGCCGCCAGCCGCAGCTCGACGATCCACAGCACCTGCGCGTCGGTCATCCCCATCCCCCGCGCCGCCTCCCGCACGGCCGGGTCCACCGAGGCGATGCCGGTGTAGGTATTCCGGATCAGCGGCAGCATTCCGTAAAGCACCAGCGCGATGATGGCCGTGCGCGCCCCGATGCCCCCGATGAACGGGATGGGGATCAAGAAGCCGAAGAGCGCCAGGCTGGGAATGGTTTGTACCACGTTGGCCAACCCCAGAACCGGCGCGCGAAGCCTGGGGTTCCGCGTGAGCAGGATACCGGCGGGCACACCGATCAGGATGGCCAGACCGGACGACACCGCCACCAGTCCAATGTGCTCCACGGTGGAGGTGAGCAATTCCGCGCGATTGAGGAGCACGTACCGGAAGAAGCTCACAGCAGCCCCCGGAGCGCCGTGACCTGTGGGTCCGGGGTCAGGTTGAACTCCTCCACGGTCCCCGCAAACACCAGCCGTCCCTGATCCAGCAGCGCGATGCGGCTGGCCAGCGCCACGGCCTCCCGCACATCGTGCGTCACGAATACGATCGTCTTGCCCAGCCGCTCCGCCAGCGTCTTGAACTCGACCTGCAGCTCCTGCCGCGCGAGCGGGTCCACCGCCCCGAACGGTTCGTCACACAGCAAGATGGGCGGGTCCGCGGCCAGGGCCCGGGCCACGCCCACCCGCTGCCGCTGACCGCCCGACAGCTCGTGCGGCAGGCGGCGGGCGAAGTCGCCCGGCGGCAGTCCCACGAGCCGCAGCAGCTCGGCCACGCGCTCCCGCACCCGCGCGGCCGGCCAGCGCTCGAGGCGAGGCACCAGACCTACGTTGCGCTCGACGCTCAGGTGCGGAAACAATCCGATCTCTTGGATCACATACCCGATGCTCCGCCGCAGCCGGACACGGTCCCAGTCCCTGGTGCTCCGGCCGGACACCAGCACCTCGCCCGCGCTGGGTAACAACAGCGCGTTGATCAGCCGCAGGGCCGTGGTCTTGCCAGCGCCGCTCTTGCCCAGCAGCACCACCCGGTCGCCCTGGCACACGCTCAGGCTCAGCGGGCCGAGCAGGACGCGCCCGTTGACACGGTAGGCGGCCTCGCGGAACTGAATCAGGTCCGGCACGTTAGCTTACCTTGATGGGATTTCTGGCTCGCCTGTTCATCACCGGCCTCGGTCTCTTGCTGGCTGACCTGTTGCTCTCCGGCGTCCGCTTCGACGGCGCCCTCTCCCTCTGGCTGGCGGCGCTCCTGCTCGGCGTGATCAACGCGTTCGTCCGTCCGCTGCTCATTCTGCTGACGCTTCCGATCACGCTGCTGACGTTGGGCTTGTTCCTGCTCGTGGTCAACGGATCCATGGTGATGCTGGTGGCGTGGCTCATGCCGTCGTTCCACCTCGCGGGCCTCGGCAGCGCCATCCTCGCATCGGTGATCGTGGGGCTCACGGGCTGGCTCGCCAACGCCTACGTGGGGGATCGGGCCAGGATCGAGGTCTGGAAGACGAAGCGATAATTCAGGCTCCGTACCAATCAGCAATGCGCGGCGTGTCCAGGTCGGGGGGCCGGCGCGGCAGGTCGAACCAGCAGCGATCCAGCCGCCGGGCCAGTGCGGCCGGCAACGTGGTGCCCGGGGCGCGCAGGTGGTCCGCCAGCTGCTGCGGCCGGCTGGCACCGATGATCGCCGAGCTGACGTCCGGGTTCGACAGCACCCAGGCGACGGCCGCGGTGACGAGGGAGAGCCCGTGCGTCTCCGCTTCCCGTTTCAGGGCCACCGCTTCCCGCAACAACCGCTCGTCCCAGTAGCGTTTCCGGTACACCTCGCCCGTCTGGGGCATGGCGAACCGGGTCCCCCGTGCGGGAGGCTTCCCGGGCCGGTGCTTGCCCGACAGCAGGCCGCCCGCGATGGGGTTGTACACCATGGTGCCGAGCCCGAACCGGCGCGCCAGCGGGAACAGCGACTCTTCAGCCTCGCGCTGGAAGACGTTGTAGCGCGGCTGGAGGCCGTCGATTCCGGTGATGCCCAGTTGTGCCGCCGCCACCAGCGCCTCGGCGACCTCCTGGGCGCGCACGTTGGACAGGCCGGCGTAGACGATCTTACCATCCCGCCGCAGCTGCTCCAGCGCCATCAGCGTCTCTTCGACCGGGACGGTGGGGTCCCACCCGTGGCACAGGAAGAGATCCACATAGTCCGTCTTGAGGCGCTTGAGTGACGCCTCGCAGGACCGCATCAGATGGAGGCGCGAGTTGCCACGATGAATGGGGAGGGTGCCTGACGGGAAATATCCCTTGGTGGCTACCACCAGTTGCGCGCGGTTCTTCCGGAGCGCCATCCACCGACCCAGGAACCTCTCCGTGTCCCCGTACGTGTCCAGCAGCATGGGGATGGGGTACACGTCGGCCGTGTCGAAGAACCGGATGCCGCCCGCGAACGCCGCGTCGAGGATGGCGTCACTGGCCTGGCGATCGGCCTGCCCGGCCAGGGTCATGGTGCCGAGACAGAGCTCCGTGACCTTGAGGCCGGAGGCGCCGAACGATTTCCACCTCATGCTCCCACCACCACCGCCGCCACCTCCCGCTGCCGCGGGCGGTTGTCGAGGTTGATCACGATGATCTGCTGCCACCGCCCCACCGCCAGCCGGCCGGCGATCACCGGCACCGAGATGCTGGTCTTGAGGAGCGCGGACCGCACGTGGGAGAACCCGTTCCCGTCATGGTAGGCGGCATGGTGCGCGTACTCGATGTCCACCGGGGCCACCAGGTCCAGCGCGCGGCGCAGGTCCGCCAGCGCGCCCGGTTCGTACTCGATGGTGGTGATGGCCCCGGTGGAGCCCTGAAGCGAGACGATCGCGGCCCCCGTGCGGACCCCCGAGCGGGCCACCAGCTCCGTCACTTCGGCCGTGATGTCGCGGTGACCGAACTCCGCCTCGAGGGCGAAGGTCCAGGTGGCCTGCCGGGGACCGCCTTCGGCGACCGTCACCGCCCGATCACGGCTGCGTCGCCGCGGCCCTCGGCTTCACGTACTTGTCATACCACTCGATCATCCGGGCCACCACGTCCATCACGCTCTCGCGGGCCCCGTAGCCGTGCGCCTCGAACGGCAACTGGACGTACTCCACCGTGGCCCCGTGCCCTTTCAAGGCGGCATACATCCGCTCCGACTGGATGGGGAACGTGCCGGAGTTGTTGTCGTTCATGCCGTGGGTCATCAGCATGGGCTCATTGATCTTGTTCGCGTAGGCGAACGGCATCATCCGCTGATACACCTGCGGCGCCTCCCAATACGAGCGCTGCTCGGCCTGGAACCCGAACGGCGTCAGGGTGCGGTTGTAGGCTCCGCTTCGCGCCACGCCCGCCTTGAACAGATCCGAGTGGGCCAGGAGGTTGGCCGTGGTGAACGCGCCGTAGCTGTGCCCCCCCACGCCGAAGTTGCCGTCTGCGACGCCCGTGGTCATCAGATAGTCGATAGCCGCCTTGGCCCCGGCCACGGTCTGCTCCACGTAGGTGTTGTTGGCCGAATCGCCGCCCACGACCGGGAGCGTGGGATTATCCAGCACCGCGTACCCCTGCGTCAGGAGGAACAAGTGCGACGCGCCGGTCGGCAACACGAAGCGGTTGGGGCTGCCGACCACCTGGCTCGCAGCGTCCGCCGAGGCGAACTCGCGGGGGTACACCCAGAACACGACCGGCACCCTGCGGCCGTCGACGTAGTCGGTGGGGTAGTACAACGTTCCTGAGAGCTTCACGCCATCGGCCCGCGCGTACGTGATCAGCTCGCGCCGCACCGTCGAGAGCGACGGCGCCGGATTCTCCAGCGCGGTGACCGGCGTTTCGCGGCGACTCCGGAGGTCCCGCTGGACGAAGTTGGGCGGCGCGGTGCGGCTCTCCCGCCGGGTAATCACCATCCGCGCGGCGTCATCCAGCACCGTCGACACGTTTTCGTACACGTCCGGGGCCGACTGCCACAGGCGCTCGGTCTTCTTGGTGTCGAGGTGCATCCGGTCGAGGAACGGCCGCTCCCCCGCCGGCGAGGCCCCGCTGCCGCCGAGATAGATCCATTTGCCGTCCGGCGACTGCCGCAACACCGAAAACCCGGCCGCGTCCCGGGTCCGCACGGGGCTTCCCGGATCGCCGTAGCGATCTTCGGAGGAGCGATCCCACACCAGCTGACGAGCGGCCCCGGGCTCGTCGAGATCGAGCTTCCAGGTGCGGGTCTGTCGCGTCGGACGCCATGACTCGGTGAGCAGCACCAGCCCGTCACGGCCGAACGCCGTACCCCCGCCCCCGAAGCCACCTCCCTGGAATCGGAACGCGAACCGGGTCAGCTCCCGGGGCTGCGTGAACGGCGCGTCCAGGAGCATGACGCGGTCGCGCTCGGCGGCGGGACGGCGGTTATTCCCGCCATCCAGGGCCTCCACGTACATCAGCGTGGCCGGACGTCCGGGCACCCACTGGAAGGCGCGTGGCCCCGGCCGCACGCCGTCCATGGGCGCGTCCTCCCCCAGCGGGATGGAGGCGATGGTCGCGACCTTGTCCCCGGTCAGGGACCACGCCTCGACTTCCTGCGGGAAGTCGTTCATCGTGACTTGATAGGAGTAGGGGCGCTGGATCCGGCTCACCAGCATCAGCTCGCCGCCGGGAGCGGCGTCGGCCGTGGCGAAGATGGCCGGACGCCCGACCAACCGGGGCGCGCCGCCGGCCGGATCCACGATGGCGAGCTGCGCCGTGGCGTAATACGTAAACAGCGCTTCGTCATGAGGAGAATCCAGCAGATCCTGGAACGTGGGTACCGGCGCGGCCCGGCCGGCGTTCCGCTGCACGATGGGTCCGCTCGGAACCAGGGACGCCTCCGGCGGTGCTCCCCGCCCGGTCGGCACCAGGCGGCAGAGCAGGGCCTCCGAGCGCGGCAGCCACTCGCAGGGCGCCCCCGCGGCACCGTTCAAGCCGGTGGCCACGCGGCGGCCCTGGCCCGTGGCCACGTCCGCGACCCACAGGTCCATGACGTTTTCGGTGGTGTGGCTGAACGCGATGCGTCGCCCATCCGGAGACCACATGGGCGACCCCAGTCGTCCGGTCTCCGGCGCGGTCACGTGCCGTTCCTGTCCCGTGGCCACGTCACGCAGCGTCAGGGCCCGAAATCCGGACACGCTGTACGGCCCGTTGGTTCGCGGGTTGATGCGGCGCCCGGCCAATCGCAGGAGCGGCTGGGCGAAATCCGCGATGGTGGGAAGTCCCGTGGGGTGCGCCAGCAGCAGCGTCTTACCATCCGGCGATGGGGCGAGGGACGGCAGGCGCGGCGCGTCGACAATCCGCCGCACGATGTCCGGGGGCTGCTTGTACGGCTCCTGGGCGCCGAGCGAGGGCGCCACGAGCGCGAGGAGGGTAACAGGGATACGTCGGATGCGCATGACGACCTCCGCGGATTGCCGCTTTGAGGATGATACGATGTGAGGAGAATGTACACACCGGTCGGCACTCAGCAATCAGCCGGGAGCGCGGAGGGACTACGGCGCCAGTCGGTCCACCACCCACCTCGCACCGTCTCTTCGATAACGCAACCGGTCGTGCAGGCGGCTGGTCCGCCCTTGCCAGAACTCGAACGTCTCGGGCACCAGCCGAAACCCACCCCAGAAGGGCGGCCGCGGCACGTCGCGGCCGGCGTACCGGGCGTCCAGCTCCGCGACCCTTCGCTCCAGGGCTTCACGGCTTTCGATCGGTTCGCTCTGCCTGGATGCCCACGCGCTCAGCTGGCTACCCCGCGGGCGGGTGCGGAAGTATGCGTCCGATTCGGCCTCCGTCACCGCCGACACGCGACCCGAGACCAGGACCTGGCGGTGCACCTCGGGCCAGTAGAACACCAGCGTGGCCCAGGGATTCTCGGTGAGCTGGCGGGCCTTGGGACTGCCATAGTTAGTGAAGAACACGAAGCCACGCTCAGTCGCTTCTTTCAGGAGGACCGTGCGGGCGTACGGGCGGCCATCGCCGGTCGCGGTCGCCAGCGTCATGGCATGGTCCTCGGGAACCCCGGACGCCGCCCGGGGCCCGAACCACGCCGTGAATTGCCTGACGGGATCGCGATCCAGATCCGCCGCGTCGAGCAGCACCTCCGGCGGCACCGCGCGCTTCCTGGGCCTCGGCATGGACCGCAGGATACCGAGGCGCGCGGGCCGTCGCCAGGGCGTTTCGTCCGCTATCGCTGCGTGAGCACCGGGGCCAGCACCACCGCGCCGGTGCCGGTGATGGAGAGATTCGCCAGGGTGGCACCGCCGTCGAACACGATGCTCACCTGGGCCCCGCCCTCGGGCAGTGTGAACCGGGCCCTGGTCTTGAGGCCGGACTGCGCGCCCGACGGCAGCGTCACGGTGTAGGGCGTGTTGGGCTGGAAGACGATCTGCCCCACCTGGATCTGCTTGTTGAACCAGATCGTGAGACCTTCCATGAAGAAGCGCAGATTGACGTACTCCCCGGAGGGGATGCTGTCCGCCGCGACCACCAGGGCCCCCTGGGTTTCCGTCGGCAGCTTCACCAGGTTGATCAGCCCGTTGCCGGACACGTCCACAGACTGCCAGGCGCCGCCGTCCATCGAATCCGGTTCGAAGGCCAGCGGCAACGCTTCCACTCGGGTCACCCGGGCGTTGAGCGAGTCCACATCGGCCAGCCCGACTACCGCACCGGCGCTCCGGGCGTCAACCACCTGAAAGCTCGGGCTCGCGGTCGGGCTGCCGGACAACTGCAGCGTGGCGGATATCGGCGCCGGGTCGCCCAATCCGGTCCCATCGGTGCATGCCGCGACGGCCAGCGCCACCAGCACAACGGGCCCCAACAACTTGATCGTCATTGCGCGGATCCTCCGTATCGTCTCAGATTTCTTAGTATAGAGACCGCCGCCGCATGACGGGCGTAACGGAACGGGCTCCAGCCGATGGCTGCACACGCGACGGATTGGTGCGTAGGTTCCACGTCCCCTGAGGAGTCCCGAACTCGAGGAGTCTCGACTATGAGAGCGTCCTTGTCCCTCCGGCTCCGGACCACGGTGCTTCCCCTCGTGGCGCTCGCCGCCGCCTGTGGCGAATCCACCACGCTGTTCGACCCGGTGGTCCTGAGCCAGAACACCGACCAGATCATCAACGCCATAGACGACAGCCCGGCGATGCAGAGCATGGGCGTGCTGGGCGAGAAGATGACCGCCGGCGCGGCCGCCCAGGGTGCGCCGTCGCTGGTCGCGGCCACCATGCCCCACGCGGAGCTCACGGCCGCCGGTTTCCCTGCCTGGGCCGCCGGCCGGCTCCAGGCCGTCCAGGCCACGCTGCCGGCGCTCGCCGTGGCGGCGCCCGGGGCGGTCATCCCCCAGGAGGCGCTGGGCAAGACGTTCACGTACAATGAGGTCGACGGCATCTACGTGTTGAGTGATCGCACCGGCGCCCCCACCAACGGCGTCCGGTTCATTCTCTACGCCGTGAATCCCGTCGCCCACACCGTCGTCACGCCGCTCACCGAGGTGGGGTACGTGGACCTGCTGGATGAGTCATCCACGTCCACCATCCAGTTGCACCTCCTGGCGTACATCACGGCCAGCGGGACCACCCCGCTCATCGACTACACGGCGTCCGCCACCATCCAGGGACTACCTACGCCAACCGGCGCGACGGTGACGGCCACCGGGTACGTGTCCGACGGCACCAACACCGTGGAGTTCGACTTGAGCCAGGCGTTCTCCACCACCACGGGGATCCACGTGGAGTACCTGCTGGCGATCCCCGAGAAGGACGTTGAGGTGGGGTTTGAGGCGACGTACACGCTGACCCAGCAGGCCACCGTGACGCTCACGGTCAAGCACGGCGGGAACACCACGATTGTGGCCGCTTCGGGCACGGCGGCGTCCATTACCGGGACGATCAAGCACAACGGCGACCTGGTGGTCAACATCACCGGGAGCGCAACCAGCCCGGTGTTCGCGGACGCCTCCGGCAACCAGCTCACGCCGGCGCAGGTCGCGGCCCTCCAGAAGCTCTTCGATTTCACAGACGACCTGCTGGACCACGTGGACCAGATGCTGGCGCCGGCCCACGGGCTGTTGGGGATCGCCGGGCTCGTCGGGTGAGGCCGGCACGCGGCTGGTTCCTTGGGGCGGTCGTGCTCGCGGGCACCCTGGGCGCCTGCGGGACGTCCGGCCCGGCTCGACAGCCCATCTTCATCGACGGCCGGGCGGTCGCGGCGGTCGGCGATACGCTCCTCGCGTTCACCCGCGCCGGCCTGCCCGCCGTCCTGCTCCAGCATCGTGCCTCGGGAACGGTGGACACGCTCGGCCGTGGGGCGCTGCACAGTCCGCTCCACATTCAGTTCGCCGGGGATCGCTGGTATGTGTCGGACGTGGAAGACGGACGGCCGTCACTGGCGGTCTTTGCCGCCGATGGCCGGCTGGAGCGGCGGATTGACCTCGCACGAGTCGGTGCCGTGCCTCACCAGTTCGCGGTGCTGCCTGATAACCGAATCGTGGTGGAAACGCCGGAAGGCCGGTTGATAGCCCTCGCCGGTGACAGCGGGACCAGGTTCGTGGACGCGCGCGGCGGCCCCAAGACGGGGCTGGTGGCCGCGGCGAGCGGCGGCGTGGTGCAGGCGCTACCGGATAAGCACCTCACGCTGTACAACCAGTTCGGCAACATCCGGTGGCGCATTGACTGGCCGTGGCTCGAAACGGCCTTCGTCACCGACCTCACGGTGGACGCGAACGGGCGCATCCACATCATCGCGGGCATTCCGGCCGAGAACAACTTCGTGGTGTTCGGCCTCGCCGCCACCACCGGCGAAGTGGTGCGGTGGTCCACGCCGGGGCCGCACGCGTCGTTTACGGTGGATTTCCTGGGGGAGATCAGGCCGGACACGGCGCAACGGCGGGATGGAAACGGTGTAAGCGGTGAGGGGGAAGGGGTACCCCTCACCCCTCACCCCTGACGCAGTTAGTATTTCAGCCCGGTTTTCTCCGCGAACTCCCTGAATAGTCGTTCCTGGTCCCCCGTCAGCTGGTCCGGGACGGTGACCGTGATTTCCACCAGCTGGTCCCCGCGCTGGCCGTTCCGCTCAATCCCGTGCCCCCGGATGCGGAATTTGCGGCCCGGCCCGGTACCTGGTGGGATCTTGAGCACCACGCGGCGGCCGTCGATCGTGCGCACCCGCAGCTTCGTGCCCAGCACGGCCTGCGCCAGGTTGATCGGCACCGTGCACGTCAGGGTGAGCCCGTCGCGCTGAAAGAACCGGTCCGGCTCCACCTGCAGCGTGATGACAATGTCCCCCGACGCCCCTCCTGAGGCGTGGCGTTGTCCCTGCCCCTTGAGCCGGATCCGGTGCCCGTTGTCGGTCCCCGGAGGCACGGTCACCAGGATGCGCTTGTTGACGGAGACCTCCGTCTGCCCGCGACACGCCGGGCACGGCTGGCTGGCCACCCGGCCGCGACCCCGGCACGCCGGGCAGGGCCGACGGACCGCGAACCCTCCCTGCCCGAAGCTGACTTCTCCGCGACCGTGGCACTCCGGACAGGTCGTGACCGTGGCGCCCGGCGCGGCCCCGGTTCCGCCACAGGTAGGGCACGTTTCCGTGACCGGGACCGTGACCGGGACTTTGCCGCCCAGGGCGGCCACCCGGAACGGAATCTCCACCGACAGTTCGATGGGCTCGAGTTCCGCTTTGCGGCCGCGCCCAAAGATGGAGGAGAACAGGTCCCCCAGCCCGCCGAGACCCCCGAAGCCGAATTCCGCTTCCGGGAAGGGCGTCCCGGCGCCCCCTCGCGGCGGGGACGGGCCGCGGCGGCCTCCGGCGGCGGCGCCCAGCGGGCCGAATTTCCGCATCAAATCGTACTGCTTTCGCTTGTCGGCGTCGCTCAGCACGGAGTAGGCTTCGTTGATTTCCTTGAAGCGCTCCGCGGTGCCGTCCCCCGGATGCGCGTCGGGATGGTACTGCTTGGCGAGCCGCCGGTAGGCCTTCTTGATCTCCGGCTCGGAGGCCTGCGGGCTGACGCCGAGGATCTGGTAGTAGTCTTTGGCGGCAGCCATTGACTACGAGCCCGCGGCGGGAGCGTCGCTCCCCGCCGGCTCGTGCCAGATGTAGACCGACACGCGCGCCGGACGAAGCAGCGCGCCTCCAAAGCGGTACCCCGGCTGCAGGACCGACGCGATCAGGTGGTCCTGGCCAGCCGTGGGAGCCGGGATGGTGCTCACCGCCTCGTGCGCGTGGGGATCGAACGGCTCGCCTTCCGCGCCCAGCCGCTCCAGTCCCGCGCCGGTAAGCGCGCGCAGGATCTTCCGCTCCACCAGCTCGACGCCCGCCAGGATGTCCCGTGCCGGGGTATGCTGGGCGTCCAGGTGCGCCACGCGACCCAGGTCATCGAGGCTGTCCAGAATGCCCGCCACCAGCTCCGCCTGGGCTCGGCCCCAGGTCTCCGCTCGCTCGCGCTGGGTGCGTTTCTTGAAGTTGTCGAACTCCGCCAGGAGGCGGAGACGCTGATCCTTGACTTGCTCCAGCTCCCCGGACAACCGCTGCAAAGCCTGATCCGGAGGCTCGACAAGCGACGCGCCGGCCGGCACCGGCGTTTCAGGCTGCACCAGGCCCTCGGCGATCGCCGGACGGGCGGCCGCGGATTCGGCCGGGGCCGGCGCCTCTGGAGGCGCTGCGGGGGGCGCCGGCTTCTTGGACTGCGCTTTGTGTCTTGTCATGGTTCGCGCCGAGGTCGCAAGGAATGTACCACCTGCCGGCGCCTAAATGGCAGGCGGATCGACGGCTCGGGGGGTCGGCCGCCAATCACGCGTCGAGCAGGCGCCGCATGAGGTCCAGCGCGCCCTGCGCACTTCGCCGGCGGACGTCCTCTCGGTCGCCGGCGAAGCGGCGCAGCGCGGTCTCACAGCGCCCCTCGAGCACGGCGGCCAGCCAGACTGTGCCAACCGGCTTCTCCGGCGTCCCGCCACTGGGGCCGGCGATCCCGGTCACCGCGAGGGACGCCGGGACGCCGAACCGCCGCGCCACTCCTTCCGCCATGGCTCGGACCGCGGCTTCACTGACCGCGCCGTGCTGCTCGAGAATGGCCTGGCTCACGCCCAGCTCGGAGTCCTTCACGCCGTCCGCGTACGCCACCAGGCCACCCACGAAGGTGCGGGACGCCCCCGGGACCGCGGTGATCCGCTCCCCCAGGAGACCGCCGGTACACGACTCCGCCACGGCCAGGCTGGCTCCGCGCTGCTCCAGCCGCTCGAGCATCACCGCCGCGAGGTCGCAGGCACCTTCGCCGTAAAAGTGCGAACCCAGGGCGGGCCTCAAGATCCCGGCGGCATCACCCAGGATCCGTTCCGCATGGCCTTGCTCCAGACCCCAGGCGGTCAGGCGCAGGTCCACACCTTCGACGCTGGGGAGGTAGGCCAGAGTGGCCGGGGCCAGGCGATCCTCCAGCGGGCCAACCCGGTCCGCCAGGGCGGACTCCGCGATGCCCGTGGTCCGGAGGGTCCGCGACAGGGTCACCGTGGGCGCTCCACCCAGACGGGTCGCCCAGTCTTTTACCCTGGGCACCACCTCCTGCTCGAGCAGGCCCCGCATCTCGCGCGGCACACCCGGGAGCAGGACCACCACGCCAGGTCCGCCCTCCAACCACAGGCCGGGCGCCGTTCCCCACCGATTGGGTAGGACGATGGCACCGCGCGGCACCTCCGCCTGGGTGCGATTGGCCTCGGGCATGGGAGCGCGGCCGAGTCGCTGGAAACGCTCCCGCAACTGTTCGAGGTAGGCGTCGTCCATCACCAGCGGGGCGCCGAACAGGTCCGCCACCGCGCGCTTGGTGATGTCGTCGCGGGTGGGTCCCAGCCCCCCGGTGGCGATCACGAACCCGGTCCGCCCGAGCGCGTCACGCACGGCGGCGCTGATGGCCGCGGCGTCGTCGCCCACCGTGGTCTTCCTTACGACGCGCGCCCCGATGGAGGCCAGGGCGCGGGCGAGTTCGGCGGCGTTGGAATCGATCGTGAACCCGAGCAGCAGCTCGGTGCCGATCGTCACCAGTTCAAGGTCCATCTCCCGGCGCGACGTGCGGTTGGCCGCCGCCGGTGAACACGCGGCGGTAGCGGTAGAGGTACACTCCCAGCGAATAGACGGTGAGCAGCACCGCGGTGCCCAGGGTGACCGCCACCACGATCCCATGAAAGCGGTCCCACAACTCACCCAGCCACCCGCGATGCCACCCGAAAGCCGCGGTCAGGTCCTTCCAGGCGAACCACGCGATGGTGGCGCCGATGAAGATGTCCTGCACGATGGTCTTGAGCTTGCCGGCCCCGGCCGCCGCGATGACCACGCCGCGGCGCTTCGCGACCTGGCGCAGCACGGTCATCAGGACCTCACGCCCCACCAGGAGCAGCGCCACCCACAGGGGCAGGCTCCCCCACCAGGGGATCTCGTACTCCCGCATCCGGTAGTGGGTGATCCAGTAGATCGGCACCAGCGTGGCCACCAGGAGCAGCTTGTCCGCCAACGGGTCCAGGATCTTGCCGAGGTCGGTGATTTCCTTGCGCTCGCGCGCCAGGCGCCCGTCGTAGATGTCGCTGATGGCGGCGGCCAGGAACACGATGAAGGCGATGAGCTTGGGCGGCCAGCCCTCGATGAACGGCAGGAGCGCGATGACCGGCGACAGCGCGATGCGGGCCAGCGTCAGGATGTTGGGCAGCGTCCAGACCCGCTCGGCGGCCACGGTTCAGCTCAACGTCTTGAGGACGAGCTTGGCGACCGCCTTGAGCGTGTCGAAGACCCCTTCGCCCGTCACCGCCACCGACTCGAAGTACGGCGCGCGCTCGATCCACTGTCCGTCCACCTGCTGGATCAACAGCTCGCCGGGGTGGTAGGGATCGGGCGTGTCCTTCTGTTTGGCGGGATCGTCCATCGGCCAGCCGGGATTCAGGGAGGCCTGGAGATCTTTGATGGGCGCCGCGTTGGGCAGGTCCCGTTTGTTGTACTGAATGAGGAACGGAATCTTGGTCAAGTCGTAGCCGTACTGCGCCATGTTGTCGTACAGGTTCTGCATGGACTCGATGTTGGCTTCCATGCGCTCGATCTGGCTGTCGGCCACGAACACCACGCCGTCGACGCCCTTCAGGATCAGCTTCCGCGAGGCGTTGTAGTACACCTGACCGGGGACGGTGTAGAGGTGGAACCGGGTCTTGAAGCCGCGGATGGTCCCCAGGTCCACCGGCAGGAAATCGAAGAACAACGTGCGTTCCGTCTCGGTGGCGAGGGAGACCATCTTCCCGCGGGTGTCCGGGGACACCTTCTGGTAGACGTGCTCCAGGTTGGTGGTCTTGCCACCCAACCCGGGGCCGTAATAGACCAGTTTGCAGTTGATCTCGCGGGAGGCATAGTTGATCATCGACATGATCGATCCCCCCGCTCAGGCTCCGAACAGTTTGTCAATCTCGTCCTCGGCTCCCTCGAGCACGCCCCTGCGGTCCGTACCGGGCGCGGGCGCGCGCTTGAACATCTCATCGAACACCTTCGACAGATCGCCGACGGTTTGCTTCACCTTGAGCCGGACCATTCCCACCGTGGTCCGCTGATCGAACAACACCACCAGGATCACGCGCCGCGCCACGTCGGCGAGATACATCGACTCCTTCTCGCCCTGGTGGAACAGTGAGGCGAATTCCGGCTCGCCGATCATCTTGGCCAGCTGGTCGTTGGCGCTGAAATCCGCCGCGGTGAGCGAGGCGAACGCGGTGGGATCGAACGACAACTGTTCACCCGCGTTGGCCAGGAGCTGGCCGGCCCGGTCCACCAGCAGGGCGCAACGCGCGCTCGATTCCTGGAGCAGCGCGTTCATGTGCTCCAGGATGCGTTTGTAGTCGTTTTCGTCGAGCGACCAGCTACTCGCAGAGATCTCCGCCATCACCTCTCCACGCGAGCCAGACTCACGCCAGCCTCGCTTCCATTCGCCGCACGATCGCCTCCGCCCGGCGCCGGAGCATGGGGTGCTCCTCCCACGCGAGGTAATCCCGCAGCAGGCGCACCGCCTCCACGCTCGGGTGCCCGCTGAGATAGCCCAACGCGGACAGGCGGCGCAAGGGCCGGCGGCTGAACAGGTCCTCCCGGTGCCGGCCCATCGAGTACTGCGCCAGCACGATGCCGATCAACGCGCCCACGCCGATCGCGAGCACGGCCGCCTTGGTTTTTGCGCCCATCAACCCACCATGTCGCGCCGCGCCGCCAGGGCGCGGGCGATGGTCAAGCCGTCCGCGTACTCCAGATCGCCGCCCACCGGCAACCCGAGGGCAATGCGACTTACCTTGACCCCGTGCGGCGCCAGCGCGCCCCGGATGTAGGTGGCCGTCACCTCGCCTTCCATGGAGGCATTGGTAGCCAGAATCACCTCCCGGACGGCGCTGCCGTTCGCCACCCGCGCCCGCAGCGCGTCGATCCGCAGGTCCTCCGGCCCGACGCCGTCGAGCGGCGAGATGTGGCCGCCCAGGACGTGGTAGACCCCCCGATACTCTCCGCTGCGCTCGATGGCGGCGATGTCCGACGCTTCCTCGACCACGCACACGATACCGCCGTCCCGGCGCTGGTCGGCGCAGATGCCGCAGGGATCGGCGTCGCTCCAATTGCCGCACACCGAGCAGGCGGCCACCCGGGTCCCGAGGGCGGTGATGGCCTCCGCCAGGCGCTCCAGGGCGTTCCGGGGCTGCTTCAACAGGTAGTAGGTCAGGCGCGTGGCGGTCTTTTTCCCGATCCCGGGGAGCCGCGCCAGCTCCGCTGCCACGTCGTCAATCGCGGACACCACTACAGCGGCAATGGGAACGGCAACGGCAGGCCCCCGGTCACCTTCCGCAGCTCCTCGCGATACAGATCTTCCGCGCGGCGCTGTGCGTCGGCTACCGCGGCCAGCACGAGGTCCTCCAGCATCTCGATATCGCCGTCCGTCATAACCTTGGGGTCAATGCGCACGCGGCGAATCTGGCCCCGTCCGTCCGCCGTCGCTTCAACCATCCCGCCCCCGGCGGAGCCGGTCACGGTCCGTTGGGCGAGGTCGGTCTGCATTTGGGTCAGCCGGCCCTGTACCTGCTGGCCGAGCTGGAGGAATTGCGAGAAATCAGGCATGGATGAAACGAATCAGAACTCCTTCGGGTGCGCAAGGTAGCGGGCACCGGAAATGCCCGCAAGCTATTCGAGTAGCTCCAGATCGAGCGCGTCCGCGGTGGCATCCAGCCCCGGATCCTTGGCCCGGTAGCGCTGGAGCCGCTCTTCCCGTTCGAGGTCGCGGTTGAGCCGCCGCGGCTCTCCCCCCGCCCCCCCACCAGCCGCGGGCCCGGCCAGGCGGACCGCCACGCGCATCGAGGCGCCGGTGACGCTCCGCACCGCCGCCTCGATCGCCTTGCGGCCGTTCTCGAGCCCCTGCAGGTGGACCTCGCTGCCGGAGACATCGAGGGCCAGGGTCTCACCGTCCACCAGCGGGACCGCGTGAGCCAACGCCTCGCGCAGCATGCGGCTTTTTTGGCCCACCACGTCAACGATTTCGGTCCACCGGCGCACGACCTCGGGCTCCGACGAGGCCGCAGGGGCCGCAGGGGCCGCAGAAGCGGCAGGTACCGCAGGGGGGGCAGGCGGCTGCCGAGCCGCCGCCCCTGCGTCCCGTGGCGTGGCTGCGGCCCCTGCGGCCCCTGCGGCCCGTGCACCCAGAGCCTGCAGCACTTCGGAGAGCTCAACGGTCCGGTCCAGCAGGGTGAGCTGCAGCAGGAGGGTCTCGACGTGGAGCCGGGCATGTGGGCTCCGGCGAACGCTTTCCTCGGCCTCCGCCAACAGCTTGAGCATGCGCAGCGCGTCTCCCGCGCTGAAGCCTGCGGCCCGGCGCACGACGGCAGCCCGCAGGACGTCCGTGAGCCCCTCGGGCTCACCTCCGAGAATCCGCTGGAGCAGCGCGCGCAGGACCTCACCCAACCCGCCCGCGAACTCGGCCAGGTCCGCCCCGGCCTCGACCAGGCGCTCCACGAAGGGCAGCACCTCCGCGGGTCGCCGCTCCGCCACGATGCCGAGCAGCTCCGCGTAGAGCTCGTCCCCGATCAGCCCCAGCGCCTCCCGCACCCGCGCTGCGGTCACCGGCCCTTCGCCGAACGCCACCACCTGGTCCACCAGCGACAGCGCGTCCCGCATGCCGCCCAGCGCCACCCGCGCGATCAGCGCGAGGGCATCGTCTTCGATCTGGATGGACTCCAGCCGGGCCACTTCCCGTAACCGCGCCACGATGGTGCCGGGCCCGATGCGGCGGAAGTCGAAGCGTTGCATCCGGCTCAAGACCGGTGCCGCGGTATTGGCGATCTTGTGCGGCTCGGTGGTGGCGAAGACAAACACCACCCGCGGCGGAGGCTCTTCCAGGACCTTGAGGAGGGCGTTCCAGGCCTCGCGCGTCAGCATGTGCGCCTCGTCCACGATGTACACCTTGGAACGCTCCGGCCCGCTCGCGGCGTACATAGCCCGCTCCCGCAGCTCGCGCGCGTCATCCACGCCGCGGTTGCTGGCGGCGTCGATTTCCACCACGTCGAGATTGGCCGCGCCCGACCAGATCCGGCGGCAGGAATCGCATTCGCCGCAGGGTTCGCCCCCGGAGGCGTCCCCCGCCCCGCGCCGTTCGCAGTTGAGCGCCATCGCCAGGATGCGGGCGGCCGTGGTCTTCCCCACGCCGCGCGGGCCGGTCAACAGATACGCGTGCGCGACGCGGTTCCGGGCGACCGCACCCGCGAGGCCCGCCGCGACGTGTTCCTGCGCGAGCAGCTCGGCGAACCGTTTGGGCCGGTACGTGCGGGCGAGCGCGGTGTGCGTCATCAGCTGCGGCCTCTGCGGCCCCTGCCGGGGCGGAAGTGAAGGGAGGAAAGTGCCCCAGGCTCCCCGGAGCGACGCCTGACATCGCTTAGCGCTGCTACCTTCACGGTCCTGACGCGGTTCGCGCGCATGCGACCCCCGGACCTGGGGCGGCTGAAACCTACCTACGCCCCCCTGCCCCTACCACCCCCAAGGCGGGTTGGGCGCTATCCGCCCAGCGCGCCGACAATGATCTCCGCCGCCCGCTCCACGTCCTCCCGACTCACGTTCAGGTGGGTCACGGCTCGAATCCGGCGTGACCCAAAGCGGGATAGCTTGACTCCGGCCGCCGCCAGCTGCGCCAGCGCCACGTCGGCGGCGAGCTCGCGGAGGTCCAACATCACGATATTGGTCTCCGGCGAGACCACGGTGAACCCCCGCTGCTCCCGGAGCCGATTGGCCAGCAGCTCGGCGTGCGCATGGTCCTCGCCCAACCGCTCCAGGTTGTGGTCCAGGGCGTAGAGGCAGGCCGCCGTCAGCACCCCCGTTTGCCGCATCGCGCCGCCGAAGCGCGCTCGCGCGTGCCAGGCCTCCTCGATCAGCGCGCGGGGTCCCGCCAGGCAGGACCCCACCGGGCACCCCAGCCCTTTGCTGAAGCTCACCATGACCGTGGTCGCGTCCCGCACGAGGCGTGCCGGCGGCACCCCCGCGGCCACGGCCGCGTTCCACAGCCGCGCCCCGTCCACGTGCACCGGCAGCCCTCGTTCCCGGGCCACCGCGACAATCGCGTCCATCACGCCCACCGGCGTCACCCGCCCGCCGGCCGCGTTGTGCGTATTCTCCACCGCGATCAGGCCGATCCGCGGCAAGAACGCCGATCCCTGCCTGACCGCCGACGCGACATCATCCGGCGCGAGCACGCCGCCGGCGCCCCGCACCGGCAGCAGCTGCACGCCCGAGAGCGCCGCCGCGGCGGCCTTCTCGTAGTGGACGATGTGCGCCTCGGCTTCGACGATCACCTCGCTGCCCCGCGGCGCCAGCACGTGCACGGCCACCTGATTCGCCTGCGTGCCGGAGGGAAAGAACATCGACGCTTCCTTCCCCAGGAGCGCGGCCACGCGGCGCTCCAGCCGTCGAGTCGTGGGATCGCCGTCCAGCACGTCGTCGCCCACCTCAGCCTCGGCCATCGCGCGACGCATCGCCGGCGAGGGCTGGGTGACGGTGTCCGAGCGGAGGTCAATCACGTCGTTCTCTCTTCCCCGTGTTCGGTCAAGGGCGTGGCCGCTGCCGCCGCGAGAGCGCGTAGGTCTGGGCCACCTCGGCCCCGAGGAGAAACACCACCGCCGTGTAATACATCCAGACCACCAACAGCCCGCCGGCGATCGCGTTCGCGTTGGACACCAGGCGATCCAGCGTCGCGAACTCGGCCAGATACACGCCGTATGAAACCCGGGCCACTTCGAAGGAGAGCGACGCGACCGCGGCGGCCACCACGGCCGTGTCCCGGCGCACGCGGCGACTGGGGGCGATGGTATAGATGAGGTAAAACAAGATCGTGCCGAACCCGAAGCTCACGGTGCGGCCGAGTACCCGCTGGGGCCAGGTCGCGTCCGGCAAGCGCAAGCTCACCGCGGTGCTCGCCACCAGCACCAGCACGCTGACGATGACCAGCGCGAGATCGACCCCCTTGTTGACCGGCCAGGGGCGCGATTCTTTCGTATCGAACACCTGGTTGAGGCCAACGCGAACGCCCCGGTAGAACCGCGTGGAGAGCCACACGAACAGCGGCACCCCGAGCGCGGAGAACTGTCCCCGGCTCTCCGTCACACGGGCCAAGACCCGCGCCGCTGGGTCCATGGGCCCCCCGGCCCCCCCCTGCGTCGGCAGGAACCGATCCAGCAGCGCGTGGACGCTGCTCAACGTGTCGCGGTCTCCCTGGAGCACGTACCCCAGGGTACCGAGCGCGAGGAGGATGAACGGGAGGGCCGCGATCAGCGCGTCGAAGGTGAGGGCGCTGGCCAGAAAGAAAACGTTATCCTCGGACGCCGCGACCCAGACGCGGCGCACGAACCCGAGGGGCGAATGGGTCCACCCGCGCGAGCCGCTGCGGTCAGTCGCTCTCGGCCTCTTCCTCGGCGGCGCGGCGCGGAACCCGCGTGCGCGCGGCTCGAGCTTCCGTCAGCCGGCGCTCCAGCTCCTCACGCGCCGAATGGGCCGCGGACCGACTGGCCTCGACCACGTCGCGGGCCGCCTCGCGTCGCTCGTCCACTGCCCGGCGGGCGGTGTCCAGGCCTTCCTCGACTCGCGCCTTGCTGCGTTCGTAGCCCTCGCTCACCAGCTCCCGCAGCTCGTCGGCTTTGTCGCTGGCCGCGTCCATCAAGTCGCGACCCTTGGCCCGGAGCAGGCGCCGGGTTTCGGCTCCGGTGCGCGGGGCCACCAGCAGCGCCACGCCGGCCCCGAGCAGCGCACCCCACAAGAAGGCCCCTAACCCGGAGCCGCGCTCGATCACCACCACGCGAGGCGATTCACGATCCTTGGTCATGCCTCCTCCTGTCCCCGAGTGTTGTGCCGTGGTCTGAATGTACCAGCCCCGGCGCGAGGGCGTCAAAACGTCGCCACCAGCCCGTCCCAGGCCGGCTCGATCCCGGCCGGAAGCCGCGCGGCGAGTTCGGCATGCGAGAACCGGTGCGTGAGATGCGTGAGCAGCGTGCGCGGGGCGCCGACGGCCCGCGCCACCTCCACGGCTTCCGGGATGGACAGGTGGCTCGGGTGCGGATGATCGAACAGCGCGTTGAGCACCAGCAGGCGGACGCCCCGGAGGCGCTCCACCAGGGGGGGCGGCACCGCCTTCACGTCGGTGAGATAGCCCAGGCCGTCGATCCGATACCCGTACACCTGAACGCCGCCGTGGTCCAGGGCCAGCGGCTCCACCGGGATGCCCGCCACGACCACCTCGCGCCCCGCTTCCAGCGGCGTCCGCTCCAGCGATGGGCGCGGGGTGGCGGGATCGCGCGGCATGGATTCGTCGAAGATGTATGGGAAATGCTGGCCCAGCCGCCGCAGCATCGCGGGTGGCCCATAGATCGGCAACCGGCCACGACGCACCGACACCGCCCGAAGGTCGTCGATGCCGTGCACGTGATCGGCGTGGTCGTGGGTGTACAACACCGCGTCCACCGAGTCTACCCCGGCGGCGATCAGCTGGAGCCGGAGCTCAGGCGGCGTGTCGAGCAACACCCGGCCACCGCCGGGCGCTTCCACCACCGCCGCCACGCGGGTCCGCCGGTCCCGGGGATCGGTGGACCGGCAAACGGCGCAGGAGCACCCGATCTGGGGCACGCCGAAGGACGTCCCGGATCCCAGGATGACCAGGCGCATCCCGGTCAGACCGACTCGACCTTGATGAGGTTGGTCGTCCCGGGGACCTCAAAGGGCACGCCCGCGGTGACCACGATCCGATCGCCGGGCCGGGCGTAGTGCTTGGCCAGGAGGGTCTCCCGGGCGGCGTCGAGCATGGCGTCGTAATTGGGGACCCGGGTCGCGAGCTCAGGCACCACCCCCCACACGAGCGACAACTGGCGACAGGTCATCCCTTCCGTGGAGAAGCCGAGGATCGGGACGGCGGGACGATAGGCCGCGATCTTGCGGGCCGTAAAGCCGCTCCGGGTAAAGCACAGGATCAGCGGGACCCGTAGGATCTCGGCGGCCGCGCAGGTGGCGAAGGCGATGGCGTCTTCCACGGACGCATGACCGGCTCCGGTCCGCCTGTCGCCGGCCCGGCGCCCGCTGGGCCGGCCGCCGTCGTCGGCGCCGGCCGTCTCGATCTCGCGGATGATGCGGGCCATCGCGTCGACCGCGAGGACCGGATACTCGCCTGCGGCGGTCTCGGCCGACAGCATCACCGCGTCGGTCCCGTCGAGGATGGCGTTGGCGACGTCCGACGCCTCGGCGCGCGTGGGCCGGGGATTATGCACCATGGATTCGAGCATCTGGGTCGCCGTGATCACCGCCCGTCCGAACCGGGTGGCGGTGCGGATGATCCGCTTCTGGGCCAGCGGCACCTGCTCGAAGGGCATCTCCACGCCAAGGTCGCCGCGAGCCACCATGATCGCGTCCGCGGCCTCCACGATGCTCGGCAGCTCCGCCAGGGCGGTCGCTTTTTCGATCTTGGCCACCAGGCGGACGGTACGGGGAATCAGGGAACGCACCGCCTCGACATCCGCGGCGCGGCGCACGAACGACACCGCGATCAAGTCCGCGTGGTGCGCCACCGCGTGCTCAATATCCTCGCGGTCCTTCTCGGTCACCGCCGGCGCGCTCACGGCCACGTCGGGCAGGTTGATCCCCTTGTTGCTCTTGAGCTCGCCGCCGTGCACCACCCGGGCGTGCACCCGCCGGCCCACCACCCGCGTCACCTCCACCGTCAGGAGCCCGTCGTCCAGCAGTATCCTCGTGCCCCGGGGGGCGTCGTGCGCCAGCTGCTCGTAGGTGGTGGGGATCTCCTCGGAGCTGGCATCGCCCTCCGGCGCGAACACGACCTCCGCCCCGGGCTCGAGCATGCGCGGTCGATCCAGGGCGCCCACCCGGATCCGTGGACCCTGCAAATCCACCAGCAGGCCGAGGTGCCGGTCGCACCGCCCCCGCACCTGCGTCACCAGATCCATCCAATGGCCCCGGGTCTCTTGCGGCCCGTGCGAGCTGTTAATGCGCACCACGTCCACCCCGGCGCCCACCAACGCCTCGAGCGTCTCTCCGGTGGCGGAGGCGGGGCCCAGGGTCGCCACGATCTTGGTCCGCCGAAAGGGGGACGTCATGACCAGACCGGCAGGCTGGCGTCCAGGGCGGAGGCGAGCGCGAGGAGTGCCACGCCGGCACTCGCGCGCCAGGCGAGGGCCACGTGGGAGGAGAGGGGCGTCGGCTGAGGATTGATCTCGATCACCGGGATGCCCCGCGTGACCCCAACCCAGGCCAGCTCCGCAGCCGGGTACACCAGCGCGGCGGTACCCACCACCAGCAAGGCATCACACGCCTCCACTTCCGCGCGCGCGGCCTCGAGGTGCTCCCACGGCAGGGGCTCGCCGAACCACACCACCCCCGGCCGGATGGGACTTCCGCAGCGATCGCATCGCGGCGGCTCGATCTCCTCGGCGCCGACGTGCGGCAGCCCGTCCAGGCGGCGCGCGTCGTAGGGATGCCCGCCATCGAAACACCGGAACGCAGTCAACGAGCCGTGCAGCTCGATCACCGCGCCGGAACCCGCCCGGGCGTGCAACCCATCCACGTTCTGGGTCACGACCGTCATCCGATCGAAGCGCGGCTCCAGCTCGACCAGGGCCCGGTACCCGGCGTGCGGCTCGGCGCCGCGGATCGCCCGCCAGCGCCACAAGTACCAGGCGAATACCCGGGCAGGGTCCCGGCTGAAGGCCTCCGGCGTGGCCAGGTCCGCGGGGTCGAAGCGCGCCCAAAGCCCGGCCTCTTCGTCTCGGAACGTGGGGACGCCGGATTCCTGCGACATACCGGATCCGGTAAAGGCCACGAGATGTCGTACGTGGTGGAGCAGCTCGGCTGCGCGGGCAGCCTCGGGAGGCTGGTCCATGATCCACTTCAGGGGGTCATCGCGGGGCTGGGAAAGCGGCTCACCACGTAGTCATTGAGGATCTCGAGGAACTCTTCCACGATCCGTTCCCCTTTGAGCGTGATCCGCAGCTCCCCGTCCACGTAGACCGGCGCCTTGGGTTCCTCGAACGTGCCGGGCAGCGAAATCCCAATGTCCGCGTGCTTGGACTCCCCGGGGCCGTTCACCACGCACCCCATTACGGCCACCCGCATCCGCTCCACGCCGGGGTGGCGCTCCCGCCAGCGGGGCATCTGCTCGGTCAGGTAGCGCTGGATCTGGTCGGCCATTTCCTGGAAGAACGTGCTGGTGGTGCGCCCGCAACCCGGGCACGCCGTCACCTGCGGCGTGAAGCTCCGGAGCCCCAGGGACTGGAGGATCTGCTGTGACACCCGCACCTCTTCAGTCCGGTCGCCGCGCGGCATGGGCGTCAACGACACACGAATGGTGTCGCCGATGCCCTCCTGGAGCAGGACCGCGAGGCCGGCCGTACTCGCCACGACACCCTTGGAACCCATCCCCGCCTCGGTGAGGCCGAGGTGCAGCGGGTACTCGGATAGGGGCGCCAACTGCCGGTAGACATCCACTAGGTCCTGGACGCCCGAGACCTTGGCGGAAAGAATGATCTGATCGTGGGGGAGCCCGGTCTCCTCCGCCAGGCGCGCCGACCGCATGGCGCTTTCGATCATCGCCTCGATCATGACGCCCCGGGCATCCAGCGGCTCGGGCCGCCGGGCGTTCTCATCCATCAGCTCGGTGAGCAGCTGGCGATCCAGGGACCCCCAGTTGACGCCGATGCGTACCGGTTTCTCGTTCCGGATCGCCACCTCCACAATCGCCCGGAAATGCTCGTCCCGCCGCTTGGCGCCCACATTGCCGGGATTGATGCGGTACTTGGCGAGGGCCTCGGCGCACCCGGCATGCCTGGTGAGCAACAGGTGGCCGTTGTAATGGAAATCGCCGATGATGGGAACCGACACGCCATGTGCGTCCAGACGCTCCACGATCTGCGGCACGGCCGCGGCCGCTTCGTCGTTGTTCACCGTAACCCGCACCAGCTCACTGCCTGCGGCGGCCAGCTGGGCCACCTGGGTGGCCGTGGCCTCCACGTCCGCCGTGTCCGTGTTGGTCATGGACTGGACGACGATGGGATGGGCGGAGCCGACGGGCACCGGGCCCACCCTGGTCGTGACCGTCCGCCTGCGAGTGATCGTGCTCATGCGAGGCTTAATATACGTGGGGGATGAAGGGGGATGGAGGACGGTGGAGGGGGATGGCAAGCGCGGCCATCGTCCTCCATCAACTTCCCTCCCCCTCCATCCCCCGTTTTATTTGATGCCATGCCCGTCATGATCGGCCCGATCGTTCAGCTGCAGGTCCAGCGCGGCCCCCTCAAGGTCGGGGAGAAGGGCGCCAAGCGCTACACCACTGGCCCTATCGCCGTGCTGGAGCGCCTCCGGGTAGGTCCTGACGGCGTTGTTGGCCTGGACGGCGGCGAGGAGGTCATGGACGCCCATCACCGCTCGCACGTTCTGCGGAAGAACGAGGACGGGGTGCACGGCGTGTCGGTGGGATTCACCTCGCACTATCGCGCCATGCAGGAGCGCTTCGGCGGCCACATGCGGCTGGGGTGCGCCGGCGAAAATCTGATCGTCGAGACCTCGCGTCACCTGGAGTTGGCCGAGGCCCAGGCTGGCTTCGTGGTCCTGGATGCGGATGGCCGGGAAAGGGGCCGGCTGGTCAACGTCGAGGTGGCGCATCCCTGCAAGCCCTTCACCGGCTTCGCACACCAGGGCGCAGCGGTCCCGCCGGACGTGTTCAAAGAGAGCCTGCAGTTTCTGGACGGCGGAACCCGAGGGTATTACTGCACCTGGGCGGGCGAGCCGGCCGTGGTCCAGTTGGGGGACCGACTAGCGCTGGCGTAGCCTCAGCAGCGCAGGGACCAGTCGATCTCGAACAGTAGCTGGCACACCGGGCAGGTGAGTTGGGTGTCGTCCTGCTTGAGGTTGCCCCGGCCGGAGCAGTTGGGGCACACGCCGTACAACGGTGAGAGGCCCGCCTCGCCGGCCAGCTCAGCGGCGTCTTTCTGAGGATCGAGCTGGACCACGCTCCACTTGCGGGGCTTCTGCGTGGTGAAATCCAGCATCGAGCGGTCGATGGGCACCGCCTTCTTGCTGACGTCCAGCACCACGATGTTGGACTTGTTTTCGTTCAAGACCGTGTACCACGCACCCCGCCGCAAACCGTGCGCACCCGCGCGCTTTACCCGCGCCCACTTCCGCTCTTTGGGCCTCATATGGCCCCCAATGATAGAAGCGGCCCCGCCATCGGGCTAGGGCCATGCTTCACGATTCACCCGCCCGGGGGCCGTCCAAGCAGGCTCAAACCGCCTAGCACGGGTGCTCCCAGTCCAACGAAAAGGTCCCGTGACAGTGATCGCAGGTCAGTTCGGTGGCGTCGAGCGGATCGATCTTCCCCCGCTCGCCGCACGACGGACATACGGCATAGACCAGCCCCAGCTCCTGCTCGCTGGCCCGGCGCGCGCCGCGCTGCGTCTCCTGCCACTTGACCACACTCCATTGGGTGGGCTTGCCCTTGACGATGTCCAGCATGGTGCGGGGCACGGGCACGTTGGTCTTCCGCACGTTGAGAACGACCACGGCCGGCTGCGAGTCGTTCACCACGAGATACCACGCCCCGCGGCGCAGGCCGTGCGCGCCGGCGCCCTTGGCGCGAGCCCATTGGCGGTGAACCGGATCGTCAGCCATGCGGGACGATAATACAACAGCGGGGGCGGACTCGCGTCCACCCCCGCCGTCCTGACTACGGATTTGTGAAGGCAATCCTAGTGCACCCAGACGGCGCCGAGCGACACGCCCTCCACGTCGCCTAGGCCGATGCCCATTCGGGCGTTGAACGCACCGCCGAATCGGACATCCGCTCCCAGCCCCATCGCATAGATGAAGCCGGTGTCCATGTTGTTGCCGCCGCGCAGGAAGGCGGTCGGTTGTACGTAGGGCACGAAGCTCAGCGCGGCACCGTCCACGTTCACCCGTCGCCCCAGCGACAACCCCAGGGGAAAGCTGAAGCGGGATTGCCCCGAAGCAAACCGGCCTCCGGCGCCGAAGATCACGGCACCGTCCAGTGGGAACGCGGGCCCGTGGTTCAACACCCGCGCCCGCCCTTCGAACCCGGCCAGCATGACGCTCTCGGCGGGCCCTTCGAAATCCAGGATCCCGCCGCGCAGGCCCAGGTCCATCCTGCGCGCACCCAGGCGATACACACCCTCGTACGCCGTGCCCCCCGGATCGGGGAAGCTCACGATCCCGCCGAACTCGGACCGCACGAACGGCCGATGGGGCGCGTTGAAGGACGGCGTCAGCGTCGCCTGCGCCTCAACGGTGGTCGCCAGTACAACCAGCGCACCGGCGGTTGCCAGGAGTGTCTTGAGAACCATGAGGTCCTCCTTTCGTCTCCGGAGGACCGACCGCGCCCGGCGGGCGCGGGTAACGCTGGGGAACGGCTAGGATTGTGGCGCCGGTGCAGCAGCCTTCACCCGCATTCGCTGTACCCGCACACGTGGCACTTGGCGCAGCCCTCGGCGAACTCCAGCTGCGAGCCGCAGTCCGGGCAGGCGCCGATGAACTGTTCCTCTCTCAGGCCGCCCACCTGGTAGGCGTGCCCCTCGGAGTCCCGCATGCCGCGACGGACCGGCTCGGCGGCAGCCGGGGTGCCGCCCGGCTGCAACAGGTCCTGCTGGACGCCCTGCTGGTCCTGGAGCCAGCGCTCGATCGCGATGCCGATGGCGTCCGGCACCGACAGCACCTTGTTGGGCCCCAGGCCGGTAACCCGGTCAGAGGAGATGCCGCGCAGCTGTCGGTGAATCTCGTGGATGGGGATCCCCGCGCGGAGCGCCAACGAGATCAACCGTCCGATCGCCTCCACGTCCGCCATCAACGCCGCGCCCGCCTTGCCGAGGCTCATGAACACCTCGAACGGCTGGGCTTTGTCGTCTTCCGTGATGGTCACGTACAACGTGCCGAGCGGCGTCTCCAGCCGGCGGGTGGTGCCGCGCAACAGCTCCGGCCGCGACCGCTTGGCGCGGCGCTGGAGGTTCTCGCTCTCCACCTCGTGCAGCTGCTGCTTGGTGCGGCCCAACTCGGCCTCCAGCTCGGCAATGGTGGCCTTGAGCTCGGCGACCTCGACCTTGTGAGAGCCCTCTGCCGCCCCTGCCGCTTCTGCCGCCCCTCCAGCCCCTCCCGCCATCACCTTCTGCGCCGTCTTGCCCGTCGAGAGCACCTGCTGCTCCCGGCTGTTGTCCCGATAGACCGTGACACCCTTACAGTCCAATTGGTACGCCAGCTCGTAGATCTTCCGGACGTCGTCCTCGGTGGCCGATTCCGCAAAGTTGCAGGTCTTGCTGATAGCGCTGTCGGTATAGTCCTGGAACGACGCCTGCATCCGGATGTGCCATTCCGGCGTCACGTCGTGCGCCGTCACGAAGACCCGCTGCCACTGCTGGGGCACTTCGTCGAAATGGATGTGGCCAGCCTCGGCGATTTTCTTCATCAACTCGTCCGAATACCAGCCCTCCCGCTTGGCGGTCGCCACGAAGTCCTCGTTCACGTCCGGCATCAACACGCCCGCCTGATTCCGCATGAAGGCGACCGCGAACAGGGGCTCAATGCCGGAGGAGCATCCGGAAATGATGGAGATGGTGCCGGTGGGCGCCACGGTGGTGAGGTTGCAGTTGCGCAGCCGCCGCATGGGCCGGATCCGGTTTCCCCGCGGGTCCCGCGCGCAGGTGGTGTCCGGACCCCAGATGCTCTTTTCCCACTCCGCGAAGGGCCCCCGCTGCTCCGCCAGCTGCTCGCTCTCGACCTTGGCCTCGTCGTCCACGAAGCGCATCAGCTCGCGGCCCAGGTCCACGGCCTCGTTCGAGTTGTACGGCACGCCGAGGCGGACCAGCATGTCCGCCCAGCCCATGACACCTAAGCCGATGCGCCGGATGCGCTGCGCCAGGTCGGTGATTTCCGGCAACGGGTACTTATTGGCGTCGATGACGTTATCCAGGAAGTGGGTGCAGAGATGCACCGCCTTCTTCAGGCCTTCCCAGTCCACTTGCCCGTTCCTGACGAACAATCCGACGTTGATGGAGCCCAGGTTGCAGACGTCGTACGGCAGCAGCGGCTGTTCGCCGCACGGATTGGTCGCCTCGTAGCCGCCCAGGTGCGGCACCGGGTTGAAGTGGTTGGCCCGGTCCACAAAGAACACGCCGGGTTCGCCGGTCTTCCAGGCGCCGTGCACGATCTTGGCAAACACCTCGCGGGCGTCCAGCCGGCCGACAACCCGCTTGGTCCGGGGGTGGATCAGATCGTACTCAGTGCCCTGCTCCACCGCCTGCATGAAGGCGTCCGTGACGGCCACCGAGATATTGAAATTCGTGATCTTGGTGATGTCGTCCTTGCAAGTCACGAAGTCCATGATGTCCGGGTGGTCCACCCGCAGGATCCCCATGTTGGCGCCGCGGCGGGTCCCGCCCTGCTTGACCACGTCCGTGGAGGCGTCGTACAGCGACATGAACGACACCGGCCCCGAGGCCACGCCCATGGTGGAACGAACCACGTCGTTCTTGGGGCGCAGGCGCGAGAACGCAAACCCGGTCCCGCCACCCGATTGGTGCACCAGGGCCATATTGCGGAGCGTGTCGTAAATCCCGCTCTTGCCGTTGGAGAGGGCGTCATCCACGGGGAGCACGAAGCAGGCTGAGAGCTGTCCCAGCGGCCGGCCCGCGTTCATCAGGGTGGGGCTGTTCGGCATCCAGATCCGGGTGGCCATGACCTGGAAGAAGGCCTCCGCCAGGGCTTCGACGGCCTTGGGGCTGGTGCCGTAGCCGCCGTCCGGGGCGGCGATCATCCGGGCGACCCGCCAAAACAGGTCCTCCGGCGACTCAGCGGGCTGGCCCTGCTCGTCCTTGACCAGATACCGGCGCTTGAGAACCGTCAGCGCGTTCTCGTTCAAATCCAATACCATGCGTTTGCCCGAAGCGCCCGAGTTAGCCATGACCGCTGCCCGATCCGTTGTCCGTTATAAGGTAACCGCAAGACGGGGCCGACCTGCATGGTCGGCAAAACGACGCGGGAGGACAAGGTAAGACCCCAGGAGTGCCACGCAAGGGCGCGAGAACCGCCGCACTTATCCTAGGGCTTTGGGTTTGCACATCACAAACGTGCTGGGGGGAAGAGAGGCGGCAGGAACGGCAGGGGGGG
>DATECF010000281.1:0-60986 GCA_035287045.1 Gemmatimonadales bacterium
TGAGCGCCAGCGCCCGGGCCAGCCGAAGGCCAACCAGCTCGGTGCCGAGCGCGATGAGCATCCGCACCGCGGTCACGCCGGCCTGGGGCAGGACGACGTCCGTGAGCGCCAGGGCCCGCAGCACGTCGCGCGACGACACCGCGTCCACCCAATCCTCCACGGTCTCACCCCGGTTCACACCCACCATCTGAGCCACTTCCGCCGCGGTCACGGGCCGTGCATCACCGCACGCGGCCGCCAGCTTCTCCACCTCCATGCCCAGGTGCGCCAGGTCCGGTCCCACCGCCCGCACCAGATGCTCGACGGCCTCGGCGTCGATCTCGATACCCGCCCGCCGGGCGCGGTCGGCCACCCAGCGGCGGATCGTGTCCGGCCCGGGAACGGCCACTTCCACATGGGTGCCCGCACGCGCCAGCCCGGCATCCGGGGTCTCGCCGGCCCCGTGAACCAGAATCAGCACCGTGCTGGGCGAGGGCCGCGCGACATAGCGGCGCAACACCTCCCAAGTCCGGGCGTTCTTGCGCCACTGCTCGAGCGCCTTGATGACGACCACCCGCCGCTCCGCCAGAATGGGAAGCGTCTCCACCAGGGTGTGCAGGGTTTCCGGGTCCAAGTCCCCCGCCACCCGGACGTCCAGATTGAAGTCGCGCGCCGCGGGTTCGAGCGCCGCGTCCACGATGGCGGTCACGACATCGTCTTTGAGTACGTCCGCGTCGCCGGTGAGGTAGTAGATCGGGGCGATCTCCCCCCGCTTCACACTGCGATGCACGGACTCGAAGCTGGAGGGCCTCATACGCGGAAGTTTACCCGCGCAACGGGGGCGATGAAAGAGCGTGACGCCGAGAATTACGGGGCGATCTCGGCCTCGGCTCCGACGAATGACGAGCTGGCGGGCACCACCGGCACGAGGAGGGGAGCGTCCGACCGGGTGAAGCTCACGAAGGGAACGCTGGGATTCGCAATCACCATCGGCCCCGCCCGTCGCTCGGCGGCCAGTGGTCCCTGTCGCCTCACCACCAGTCCCTCGTACAACAGCAGCGCGCCGGCCAGGGCGACCAGCACGGCGGCGGCCAGCCCGGCCGGTGTCGGTCCGGGTTGGGGCTGCGCGCTCAGCACCGCCGCGGCCAGACGCGCCCGAAGCTCCCGGCGGAACGCCGGCGACGGCTCGATCTCATCCTGGGCCCGTAAGGTGTCTACGCCGCGGACGACGGCGGAGTGGTACCGGCCGCACCGGCGGCACGATCTGCGGTGCCGCTCCAGCGCCAGCAACGCCCCGGGATCGGTGATCAGCCCGTCACGGAACTCTGAATACTTGGAAAGGAAATCGGAACAGTCCATGGGGGACCCGGCTCCAGAACCGGGTGGGTAGTACCCCGGCGGCGGGGGAGGTTCCCCTGGGAGGGCGGCAGACGCGGCAGGGGAGGTTGGCCGACGGTTCTTCTGCCGTCTCTGCCGCCCCTGCCGCTGCTCCCGCCCTCAGTCAAGATGCGGCGCAATCACCTGCGCAAAGCGGTTTCTGGCTCGGTTGAGCCGGCTTTTCACGGTGCCCAGGTTGCAGTCCGTGATCTGCGCGATGTCCTCGTAGCTCTTGCCCTCGAGCTCGCGCAGCACGAACACCTCGCGATGGTGCTCCGGAAGCTGCTTGACGGCCCAATCGACCAGCTCGCGGAGATGCCGCTTGCGATACAGGTCATCCGGGCGGTGGTGGGGATCCTCGAATTGCAGCGGCCGGTGATCCGCCTCCCAGTTCTTCTTCATCGCCTGGAACAGCACCAGGGGATTCCGGCTGCGGTTGCGCAGTTCGTTCTTGGCCAGGTTCGACGCGATGGTGTAGATCCAGGTGGAGAACTTCTTGCTCTGGTCGAACCGGTGGAGGTGGCGATGGACCCGGATGAATACCTCCTGGACCAGATCCTCTCCGCGCTCCCGATCGCCGATGGTCCGGTACACGAAGTTAAGGAGGCGCTTCTGGTAGCGTTGCACCAGCTCCTGGAAGGCCTCCGCGCGCCCGCTCAGGCAGGCGGCCACGACGCCCGAGTCGTCCAGTTCTCGTAAGGCTGGACCGGCCAGGGGCGCCGCGAGGGGGCGGGTCTCTTGTCGTTCCACGAGGGCTTTCATTGGTAGCTCCAACTTCTCAGGTGACGCTAGGGCGTTCCTCCAAGGGTCGGTTCGTAAGACCGCATAATCCGTACCTAGGCGGCGCAGTCAACGGCATCATCCGTAACATGTTGTTCGACATACGCTTACTCGGATTGCCCGGCTCCCAAAGCCGGTTTCTGGGCCGTCCCCTCGGGATGACAACCCGTCAAAATCCGACCTGTCACATTTCACAATCCCAACCGAAAACCTGCCAGAAACAGCAGCGGCACGATCAATTTCTCAAGAGGACCTGAGGATCCGCGGCGGAGGCACGCCGGGTGTCGAGGCGGCGTTCGGGGGGTCTTGCCATGGTGACTCCACCCCCGCCGACCGCCTCCCTCAAGAATGAGATGCGCGGCCGGGTTCGGGGGTTGCGAGAAGGAGGTGGGCTACGCCTGACGGACGAAGACGATGAGGAGCCGGTTGCCCGTGAGCGGGGTGGCCGATTCGTACAGCCACCCGGTGCGGGCGCGCTCGTTGAGCAGGTCCGTCAGCGTCTCCTCGTCCTCTCGCGCTTTGGCCTGGAGCTTGGTGATCACTACCTGGTATTGCTTCATGCGTCCTCGCTACCGGGTGCCGAAGAGGCGGTCGCCGGCATCGCCGAGCCCGGGGAGTATGTAGCCGCTGGCGTTCAGCTCCCGATCCAGCGCCGCCGCGTACACCGGGACGTCGGGGTGAGCGTCCAGCATCTTCTTGACGCCCTCCGGCGCCGCCACCAGGCACAGCAGCCGGATCTGGCGCGCCCCCACGTTCTTGAGCGCCGCCACGGCGTGCACGGCGGATCCCCCGGTGGCCAGCATCGGGTCCAGCACGAAGAACAGCCGGTCCTGCTCGGCACCGGGGATCTTGAAGTAATAGTGCACCGGCTCCAGCGTCTCGTGATCGCGATAGAGGCCGATATGCCCCACCCGCGCGCCGGGGATCAACTGCGTGATCCCGTCCACCATCCCGAGGCCCGCCCGGAGAATGGGCACCAGGGCGAGCTTCTTCCCCGCCACCTGCGCCCCGTCGGTCCGCTCCAGCGGCGTCTCGACCTCCACCGGCTCGAGCGGCAGGTCCTTGGTCGCTTCGTACGCCATGAGCATGGCGATCTCGTTCACCAGCGCCTTGAAGTCCCGCGTCGCCGTGCGCTTGTCGCGCAGCAGCGTGACCTTGTGGCGGATGAGGGGGTGCCGGGTGACCGTGAGGTTGGGGAACATGGCGCCCCAATTGTAGGCGCCGGTCCCCGGTCGGTCGAGAGGCGCCTACGCTTCCGGGACGATGAGCAGTCCCACTTCGCCGCCGAAGTCGTCGTCCGCGGTGGGAGCGCCGGGTGGCACCACCCAGCGCGCGCCGTCCACCAACAGGGCGCACCGGTACACGCCCGGACGGAGGCCGAGCACCGCGGTCCATCTGCCTGAGGCGTCGCGGCCCATGGGCGTCGGCGTCCAGTCGTTCCATTCGCCAGCGACCGCGACGGACCCCGCGCCATCGAGCTGCAGGGTCACCCGAACCCGGGCGGCGCCCAAGCGCTCGGCCCGAAAGGCGTCCGTGCCGCGGAGCGTTGGCCCGGGAGCGCCCTTGAGGATGTCGATGCGCATGCCCACCGTGGCGAAACGCCCGGAGGTGAAGCCGGTGAGATCGCGCGGGTAGTTGCCCACGGCCGCCTCCAGCGCGGCCCACGGCGCGACCGTCACGTCCGCCCGCAATTGCCACCAGGGATCTGAGGCCAGATCGCCGGCACGCACCCCGCCCAGGGCCGCCACGGAGACCGCGGCGCTCCGCCAACCGGCGACCACGGTCCCGTCCAGCAGCCGCAGGGTGTCCGCGGCGGTCCCAACGGCCGTGCTCTCGAGTCGCCACCGTCCGCGCTCGTACCGACCCCCGACAGACGCCGTCCCGGTCGCGAAGACCGACGAGTCCACGGTGCGGGTCCAGCCCCCGGTGAACGAGAGCGACGCCGTGACATTGCCGGTCGCGCGGGCCAGGAACGGCCCTGCGGCGGCCGTCGCACTCCAGAAACCGGCCTCCAGCTTATTGAACGAGCCGCCGACCGCGAGTCCCACCGCATCACGGCGGGTCACCCTGCCGGCGAAGATCCCCTGCGCGCCCAGCTGCGCCGCCCACTCGCCGCTGGTGAAGCGTGCGATGCTGGTTTCGAAGTCACCCCGGGTGCCGCCGCGGGAGTACCGCAGCCGGCCACCCACGAGCGCCGCCGAGCCCGAAATGGAGTCCGCGTAGCGCGCGCTCACGCCGCCCAGGAGCGCCGAGACTTGTTGTGCGGGAAGTACGGCCGGTGCGCCTGCCACCAGGACGCCCCACCACAGGGCACTCCTCACGGGCGCTTGGGTCTGGTGCCCGGCTTACCCGGCGGGTTGATGGGAGGGCCGGTTCCCGGCCGCAGACCGGGCGGCCCGCCCTGAGCCCCGCCGCGCCCGGGCGGGAACGGGAGGGCCTGTCCCTGGTGAATGCGCTTGACGACTTCCGGCAGCGTTACCCCTTCAGCGAACCAGCTCGACGTGACCGAGGGAAGCTCCAGGAGCTCGCGTGCCGAGCGGCCTTCGTGGTACGCGGTCTCGACCGCGTGGGTGGCATCGCGGGATGCGATGCCCTGGGCGACCAGTGAGGCTGCCACCGTGAGCCCCACGCTCGCGGCGTCCGGGCCGGGCGCTGCCTGCAGCAGCTGGACCACCTCGTTGCGCTCCATCCCGCGTCCCAACGCTTCGGCGGCCGCGGCCACGACCCGGCCGGACGGCTGGGTCAGCCCCGCCGACAGTGCCGCGGTCCGGCCGGCGCGAAGCCGGTCAGCCAGGAGCTGCACCACGGGAAGGATGCGCTCGGCCGGGTAGCCTTTGGCCAACCCCTCGAAGGCCTTGTCCGCCAGCGGCTCGACCGGCAGCCCCGAGGTGCGGGCGGCGGCGACAACCTGGACGACTTGTTGCGCGAACTCCGGTGCCGCGCCGCGATCCACCAGGCGCTGGCGGAGATCGGCTTGCTGCATGCCGAGCGAGGTCGCGATCAGCGCTGAGAACAGCACGGGCGTCATGGGCCGAACACTCCCCGCGGGCCGACGACGAGCACGCTGTTGGTGCGTCCGAATCCGTCGTCCACCTGCGCATGTGCGCCGGGGTCCACCACCCATTGGGTGCCGTCCACCCGGAAGAGATACTGATGCTCGCCCACCGGGAGCGGAAGCGTCACCACCCAGAGGCCGGGCACCACGCTTCGCCGGAGTGCGATGCCGGGCGGGGACCAGCCGTTGAAGGACCCGCTGACGCTCACGTCGTGGGCATCGGGCGCGGCGAGCTGGAAACGCACCAGCACCGTCTCGGCCGCGCCGGCTCCGGACCGACCGCGCGCGCCGGACGCGGTCCACCAGACCACCAACGCCAGTGAAGCCGCCAGGGCCAGCACCGCGGGCCGCACGCGAATAGTGTGCGGCGCCACGATCCACGACCACCACGGGGACTGCGGGGTGAGGCCCTCGGCGCGGACCCGGCGCATGACGGCCGCATCCAGCTCCGGCCCCGGCGCGCGCAGCCCGGCGGCATAGCTCTCGACGGCGCGCAGCAGGCGATCGGCGCCGGCGCGCTCCGCCGGGTCCAGTGTCTCGGGGCCGGGTTGACCGTCGAGGTACTGCTGGGCCACGTGGCTGAACTTGGAAGAATCACTCATGCAAATGCTCCAGCTGCTGCCGCAGCGCGTCCCGGGCGCGGTATACCCGCATCTTCAGGGCATCGACCCCGGTCCCGAGGAGCGCGGCCATTTCCTCGTAGGACTTGCCGTCTACGTGGCGAAGCACGAATGCCTCTCGTTGCTCCGGGGTGAGCCGATCGAGGGCGCGCTCGATGGCCCTGGCTAACTCCGCCTGCAACACCTGAGCGTCCGCCCGATCCCGCGCGGGCTGGTCGTGGCCCTCGAGCGAGGTCTCCCGCCGTCGCCGCGTCCGCTGGTCGTGGCACTGGTTCGTGAGAATCCGAAAGAACCAGGCCTTGACTCGCTTCAGATCGCGGCAGGACGCGAGCGACCGGTACGCCCGGATGAACGCCTCCTGCATGGCGTCCGACGCTCGGTCCGGATCGCCGACCAGCGCGGTGGCGTACCGGGCAAACTCCGCGCGATAACGCTCGACCAGCACGCCGAACAGCTCGACCTCGCCTTCCAGCACACGCCGGACGATGTCGCCGTCTGGCTGACTGCCGGACTCACCCAAGAGACCCCGCTCCGCAGGGATGCGTAACGGTCTCACCGTTTAGGCCCTGGCCGCAAGGAGGATGCCCCGCGCGGCGGCGCGCGCCGAAGCAATGGCGCCGGCCACGCCGGCGCTGCAATACGCGGCGCCGGCCAACACCAGAGGTGCCCCTGCCCGGCTCATGCACCGGGTGGCCGCGGCCACCCGCGCCTCGTGGTCTGGCGCATAGCGTGGGAGCGCGTTGGGCCACCGGGCGACCCACGCACCCACCGGGTCTCCGCCGATGCGCAGCACCGGCTTGAGGCTCGCCAGAGCCAGGTCCACCCAACGGGCCTCGACGGCGTCCAGCGGACACTGCGGTCCGGGCCGGAAAAACGCCCGCAGCATCGCGTGACCGGGAGCGGCACGCCCCGGAAACTGAGACGAGGCGAAGGTGCAGGCGCGGAATCCGGTGGCTTCGGGTCCAGCGGCAGAGACGAACCCGGCCCCCTCCAGCGGGTGCCTCACCGCCGATCGCTCGAAGGCCAGCGACACGCTCACGCTGGAGACGACCCGGAATGCGCCCAGCATGTCGGCCGCATCCCGGGAACAGCGTGCCAGGAGCCGTGACGCCTCGCCCGCCGGAATCGCCAGGATGAGCGCGTCCGCCTGGAGGGTTTCGCCGGTGGCCACGGTGATCCCCCATCCCGGAGCGCGGGGCTCGATGCCCTGGACCGCGGTCCCGGCCCGAACGTCGGGCCCGCCGGAGAGTGCCGCCCGTAGGGCGTCAATCAGCTCGCCCATTCCCCCGGTCAGCGTGGTAATCCCCCGCCCAAACGTGGCTCGGTCGGCTTGGATTCCGGCCAGCTCGGCGGCGGTGCCGGGAGGCACCGGGATGAGGCGGCCATCACGCAGCGCAAAGGACTGGTTCGTGACTTGACTGACCAGCCGGTCAGTAAGTCCTAGCTCACGGCACAGGTCAGGTCCCGCGGATTGCCCAGCTGCGTACCCCTCGGCGCCGTGTTCGATCAGGAATCCGTTCGAGCAGGTGCTCCAGACCTGACCGCCCAACCGCACGTCCCGCTCGAGCACCACGGTTTGAAGACCGGCCCGCGTCAGATCGTAGGCCGCGACCAGCCCGGCCAGCCCGCCGCCCACCACGGCGACCTTCATGGCAGCCAGCCACGCTCGCCGGCGGTGGTGGTCACCAGGTCGGCGAGCGCCTCGATGAGCATCGGGTCCGCGTTGAGGGAATCGGTCCGCTCCAGCCTGGCTCCGTGCTTTCGGGCCCGCCCCTGAAACTCGATATCCACGTCGTACAACACCTCGAGGTGATCCGCCACAAACCCGATGGGGCAGACCAGCAGGTACCCGGCCCCACCGGCGGCGAGCCGCTCCAGCACGACCTCCGCGTCCGGCCCGAGCCATGGCTCGCTCGAGCGCCCCGCGCTCTGGAAGGCGAACTCGTGCGGGTTGGTGGCGCCCAGTCGGGTCATCACGCCGGCGACGCTGGCGCGGAGCTGGTCCGGGTACGGGTCCCCGTCGGCCAGGATGCGTTCCGGCAGGGAGTGGGCGGTGAACACGATCGGGACCTGGTCCCGCACCGAGTGAGGGAACCGCTGCAGGGCCGTCCGCACGCGCTCCGCCACCGCGTCGAGGAACCGTGGATGGTCGAACCACTGGGGGACGAACGCGACCTCCACCGGGCCCCGCGCCTCGTTCACGTTCTGCTGGTAGGCGCCGATGCTCATGCGCGAGTAATGGGGCGCCATGGCCACGGCGACCACCCGGCCAATCCCACGTCCGGCGGCGCCGGCCAGCACGTCCTTGATGTAGGGGTGCCAGTGCCGCATGCCAACCAAGACGGGGATCCCGTTCCCCAGTCGCGTGGCCAGGGCCTCGGCCTGCTCGCGAGTGCGGTCCAGGAGCGGCGAGCGCCCTCCGATGGCCGCGTAGCGCGCCCGCAGGTCTTCGACGATGCGCCGGGGCGTGGGACGGCCGCCGCGTACGTCGAGGAGATAGGGCTCCACCTCGTCGAGCGACAGCGGGGCGCCGTAGGCCAGGAGCAGCACGGCGTACCGCGCCTCAGCCACCGGCCGAGCGCCACTCGTGCACCAGGTTCACCACCGCCCGCGCGCGTTCCGGGTCGGTGTGCTGGAGCACGCCGTGGCCCAGGTTGAAGATGTGCCCCGCGCGACCGGCGGCGCGCCGCAGCACATCGCGCACCTTCTCCTCGAGCGCGTCCATGGGACCGAGCAGCGCCGCAGGATCGAGATTCCCCTGAATGCCGCGGCCGGGCAGACGGCTCCATGCGACGTCGAGGGAGATGCGCCAGTCCACCCCGATCACGTCCCCGCCGGCCTGGGCCATGAACTCGAGCAGCGTGGACGTTCCCGTGCCGAAGTGGATCACCGGCACGCCGCTCTCGGCCGCCAGCGAGAGCGCCGTGGCGCTGTGGGGCTGCACGTATTGGCGGTAATCGTCCGGGGAAAGGCAACCCACCCAGCTGTCGAACAATTGCAGTGCCTGGGCCCCGGCCCCGGCCTGAGCGGCGAGATAGCGTCCCACCAGCCGGGCCAGCCGCTCCAGCAGCGCATGCCACGCGTCGGACTGGTTGTACATGAACCGCTTGGTGGCGATGAAGTCCCGCGTGCCCCCGCCTTCAATGGCGTAGCTCGCTAACGTAAATGGTGCGCCGGCGAACCCGATCAGCGGCACCCGTCCGTCGAGCGCCTTGCGAATGGTGCGCACGGCGTCCAGCACGTAGCCCAGGCCGTCGCTCGGGTCCACGTCCGGAAGCCGGGCCACGTCCGCCGGGCTCTTGATGGGCCGCGCGATCACCGGTCCTTCGCCCTGGGCGAATGACAGGCCCAGGCCCAGCGGCTCGAACGGCAGCAGGATGTCGGCGAACAGGATAGCGGCGTCCACACCCAGGCGCTCCACCGGCTGGAGCGTGACTTCCGCGGCCAGGTCGGGCCGCCGGCAGATCTCCAGCAGCGAGGCCTTGGCGCGGATGGCCCGGTACTCCGCCATGTAGCGCCCCGCTTGCCGCATGAACCAGACCGGCGTGTACGACGTGGCCTGGCCGCGGCAGGCCTGAAGGAACGCTCCCTCAGCCGACAAGAATCTGGTCCCCGGAGATCTTCACCCGGTACGTCTTGAGCGCTATTTGGGGCGGTCCGGTGGTCGGGCGGCCGGTTGTCAGGTCGAACTGCCCGCCGTGCCACGGACATTCCAGAATGCAGGCACGCGGGTCCACCACGCGTCCCTCGCTCAGCGACGCCCGGCCGTGCGTGCAGCGGTCGCTCACGGCGAAATAGGTGCCGCCGACGTTGAACAGCGCCACGGCATCCGTGTCCAGGTACACGCGCTTGCTGGCGCCGGCAGGCAGCTCGTTGACCCGGGCCACGGCGATGAAGCCGTCTCCCTCGGCGCGCGGCGCGTCGACCTCCCGCGGCGCGGCCGCGGCGCCGCCCAGGGTGTCCAGCACCTCCCAGAGGGACATCTGGACGCCGGTGAAAACCGGCACGTCGCGCTCGGTATAGGCCGACGCCTCGGTCTCCCGCAGCTCCATGACGAGGTCCACGAACGCGCCCGGGTCGTCGCCCTCGAACGCCACGATGAATTCTTGATCGTCCAGGCCGAAGCTGTAGGTGGTGTTGATGCGGATGGAGGGATACTTCCGCCCGATCCGCACGTGCTCGTTCATGGCTTCCTGCCGCTTCTCGAACGGCAGCCCGTACCACTCCCGCTTCTTGATGAACGGGTACACGAACAGGTACCGTGAGTCCGACGGGCTGATCACGGTGCGGTCCTCGCCGTCGGGGAGCGCGGGAAAGTCGTAGATGGACCGCTTGGTGACGCCCAGGTAGCTGTAGGGTGTGGTGAGGTAGGCGCCGAGCCTGGTGGCGAAAATGGCGGTCTCGACCGCCTGGAGGGTGTCCATGTCCTCCGCGACCTGCCACAGCATCGCGTCGCAGTCTCCCCGGGTGCCCATGAGGCTGTAGGGGCGGAGCAGCAGCTTGCCGTGGAACTGCTTGACCGCGCGGACGAACTCCGCCTTCTGCGCGCGCTGCCCTGCCGCCTCGAGCCGGCGCCACGCGGGTAACACCTTCAGAAACAGATACCGAACAACTTGCCGACGTTCACCGGTCATGCGCGCTCCCCTAGCGCCGGTCGAAAGCCGCCTTCAGCGCCGCGATCAGTCCGTCTTCGGTGTAGTGTTCCGCCACGACGGCCACCTGGAGGCCGTGCTCGCGCGCGGTCTGGGCCGTGATCGGCCCGATGCAGACCACCTTGGCGCCGTCGGGGACCGGGCCGCCGGCCAGAAACCCGCGCACCGTGGAGGAGCTGGTAAAGGTAACCGCATCCACCGGTCCAAGGTCTGCCCGGGGGTCGGTCAGCTCCCTGGTCCGGTAGGCCGCGATCTCGTGGACCTCGGCGCCCCGCCGCTCCAGGCCTTCGACCAACGCCTCACGGGCGATGTCCGCCCGCGGGAGCAGGAACCGGAGGCCGCGCACCTCGCCCAGGCTTTGAACGATTGCCTCGGCCACGTATTCGGCCGGAACCAGGTCTGGTTCGACCCCGTGCGCGCGCAGCGATGCCGCCGTCGCCGGGCCGATGGCTGCGACCTTCGGTCCGGCAATGGCGGAGGTCCGGCGAAACACCGCCTCGACGCCGCTCCGGCTGGTGAAGACGATCCAGTGGTACGCGCCCAGGTGGACCAGGGCGCGATCCAGCTCCGGCGGGTCAGTGAACTCGATGCGGATCGCGGGCGCCACGATGGGGACGGCTCCCAGGCCGCGGAGCCGGTCGGCCAGGCGGGTCGCGTCCGCTTCCGGGCGCGTGATCACGATGCGGCGCCCGGCGAGAGGGGACTGCGCCATCGTGTAATGGTAGCGAGGTGCTGAGCAGTTAGCTGATCGCTAGACCAGAGCGGGGGCAGGCGCGGCGGTGAGAGCCGATTCCGCGATCTCGCCGGCGAGCCGGAGCGAGTCGTTCAAGGCCACGCCAGCATAGCCGTTGCCATGGAGCAGCAGCCCCGGGAGCCGCTCGAGCCGCTGGCGCACGGCGCGGAGACGTTGGAGGTGGCCCAAGGTGTATTGCGGGATCGCCCGCGGATGGCGGTAGATCCGCACCATCTCGGGCGTCGCCTCGATGCCCATGGTCCGGCCCAGGTCGTAGCGGACCAGGTCGAGCAGGGCCTCGTCATCGTACTCGGCGACCTCGGGATCGCGGGCTCCTCCCACCAGCGTCCGAAGCAACACCCGCCCCTGGGGCGCCCGACCGGGGAAGATCGACGATGACCACAGGCAACCCAGCACGCGAACTCCCTGGCCGGCGGGGACCAGGAAGCCAAAGCCATCAAGATTCACGCCCTTGAGCTCGGACGCCGCGAAGCCCAGTGCCACCACCGTGACCGGCGCCCACGGAATGGCACGCAGCGGTACGGCCAGATCCGGGTCCGTGTGGTTCACCAGCGCGGCGGCGTGCCATGGCGGCGTGGTCACGATCAGGCGGTCGAACAACTCGTCCTTTCCGTCGATCCCCACGCGCCAACCCTCGCCGGTCCAGCGCGCCTCGCGCGCCTCGGCGTTCAGGTGGACCCGGGGGCCCAACTCCCGTACCAGCGCGTCGATCAGGTCGCGCAGGCCGCCGGCGAACGAGGTGAGTCTCCCGGCGGGACCGGCCGGCCCTCCCCCCCGGCGTCCGGTCCGCTTCGCCTCGCGTCGCGTTGCCATCAACGCGCGCGTGAGCGAGCCGTGCGCGCGCTCCATCTTGGCGAGCACGGGAAAGGCGGCGGGCATGCTGAGGACCGCGGGGTCGCCGGCGTGAATCCCTGAGACCATGGCCCCCACCAGGCGACGGGCCGCCTCACCACCCATCCGCCGGGTGGCGAACGACAGCACGCTCTCATCCTCCGCGGTGCCGGCCGGCCGGAGCGGTTCCGTCAGGACCCGCAACCGCCCGGGCACCGAAAGGATGCCGCTGCGCAAGAACGCCAGGGGGCCCGTGGGGATGGGGTGCAAGTGTCCGCGGACGTACAGGAATCGGTTGCGGGCCGCCTCGGACGCGCCCACCAGACGGTCGGTCAGGCCCAGCGCATTCGCGATCTCGATGGTCCGCGGCGACGAATCCAGGAATCCCTCAGGCCCCTGCTCCACGCGATACCCGTCCACCGCGTCGGTCCATACGTTCCCCCCGGGCCGAGGCGCCCGCTCGTAGACCTCCACCTGCACGGCGCGCTCACGCGCCCTGGCGCGGGAGACCATCTCCCAGGCCACCGCCAGGCCGGACGGACCGGCCCCGATTACGCCGATGCGCACAACGCCACCTCCTCGCTCGCTGGCGCGTCCAGCGCGGCGCTCACGATGTCGGCCAGGGCATCCAGAAACCTCGGGTCGTCGTTCAGCGAGCGCGTGCGGCGGAACGTGGTGATCCCGGCTCGCCGCGCGGCGTCCGCGAAGAGCTGATCCACCTCGTACAGGGTTTCGATGTGATCCGACACGAAGGAAACCGGGACCACCAGCACGTCCCGGATCCCGTCGCGGCCAAGGTCGGCGAGGACGTGCTCGGTGCGCGGCTCGAGCCAGCGCACCGGTCCGGTCTGGCTCTGGTAGGCGAGCTGGCACCGCGCCGGAGCGTCCGCGCCCAGCCGCTGAATGACCGCGCTCACCGTTGCGGCCACGTGGGCCGGGTAAGGGTCTCCGTCCTCCACGAACGACATCGGAAGGCTGTGCGCGCTGAAGAGCAGCGCCACGCGGTGCCGCCGGTCCTCGGGCCAGGCGGCCAGCGCGTCTCGGACCCGCCGGACCAGGACGTCGATGTACCCCGGATGATCGTACCACCGGTCCACCACACGGAACCGAAAGCGCCGCGCGAGGCCGGTGCGATGCAGGGCCCGGTCCAGCTCCCGCAAGCTGGATCCCGTGGTGGCTGTGGAGTAATGCGGGTACAAGGTAAGGGCCACCACCTCGCGGATGCCGCCGGCCGCCATCGCGCGAAGCGCGTCGTCGCTGGTCGGCTGCGCATACCGGAATGCGACATAAGGCCGGAACGGGCGCCCCAGGCGATCGGCGAGACGCCGCGCCAGGCCGTCCAGCTGCGCGGCGGTGTACCGATAGATCGGCGAGCCGCCGCCGATGGAGGCGTAATTGCGTTGCACGCTCTTGAGGCGGGCGCGCACGATCAGCCCGGCGAGGAGCCTCTGGCCCAGCGCACCCCCCGGCAGGCGAATGATCTCCCGATCCGCGAATAGGCGGGTGAGGAAGGATCGGACGTCGTCCAGATTCCGTGGGCCCCCCAGGTTGAGGGCCAGAATGCCCGTAGGTGGTTGCGTCATACGGTGCGTGAGAACGTCGGCGCCGGCCGGCGCTCGGCCTTCGCGAGATGGGCGTCGAAGCACATCGCGACGTTGCGGATGAACATGCGGCCCAACGCGGTGGCGCTAATGCGGCCCCCGCAAACCTCGACCAGCCCATCGTCGGCCAACGGCTGGAGCTTCCGCAGACTCTCGGCGAAGTATCGGCGCGGCGCGATCCGGTCGAGGTCCACGTCGAAGCGGCACATGAGCGACCGGATCACCTCGCCGCGGATGCGGTCGTCGTCGGACAGGACGTATCCCCGGTCGGTCGGTAGGTGGCCGGCGTCCACCGCCGCGTAGTAGCGCGACAATTTCTTGTGGTTCTGGGCGAACGCGCCCTGGATACTGCCGATGGCGGACACGCCCAATCCAACGAGATCGCCGGCCCGCCGGGTAGTGTATCCCATGAAGTTCCGATGGAGCGTACCGTTCTCCAGCGCCAGCGCCAGCTCGTCACCGGGCTTGGCGAAGTGATCCATACCGATGCCCACGTAGCCCGCGTCCAGGAACACGCTGCGGGCGGCCAGGAGGAGCTCCAGCTTCCGCTCGGCTTGGGGGAGACGCTCGGCGGGCAGCGCGCGCTGGTGGCCTTTGAGCCAGGGCACGTAGGCGAAGGAATAGATGGCCACGCGGTCGGCGCCCAGCGCCACCACGGCGCGCGCGGTGTCGGCGAACGACTCCACGCGCTGGCCCGGAAGACCGTAGATCAAGTCGAGGTTGATGCCGCCCGCGAACCCCAACCGTCGCGCGGCGGTGACCAGCTCCGCGGTCTGCTCCAGCGGCTGGATGCGGCCGATGATCTCCTGCACCTCGCGGTCCAGGTCCTGCACCCCGGCGGACAGGCGATTGAATCCCATGGCGCTCAAGGCGCCCAGGTGCGCGATAGTCGTCACCCGGGGATCCACCTCCACCGCGATCTCCGCCCCCGGCTCGAACTGGAACAGGGCGGCGAAGTGCTCGACCAATTCGGTGATCTGTTCCGGCGTGAGGTAGGTGGGCGTCCCGCCGCCCCACTGGTACTGGGTCACACCGCGCCGGCGCTTCAGCAGGCGCGCCACCATTTCGGTCTCGCGCTTCAGGCGCCGGACGTACGGCGCCGACACCTTCCTGCCGTGGGGCGACACGATCGCATGGCACCCGCAGAAGCCGCAGCGGTGTGCGCAGAACGGCAGGTGGGTGTAGAATGCCAGCGGCTCGTGGTCGCGCTCCCCGGCGGCCGCCAGATGCCGTTGGTAGTCCGCCGGGCCGAACGCCTCGTGAAAGTCCACGGCCGTCGGGTACGAGGTGTACCGGGGGCCGGGGCGGTCATAGCGAGCCAGGAGGTCCGGCGTGATCTCCGTAGAGGTCGGGGCCAGCACAACGGTATGAGTACCCGGCGGCTCCTAAAGTTCGGGCTGGGACGAGTCTGAAGGATCCTTTAGCGATGTTGAGCGGGAATCCGTCGCCCGGTGGGGTGGTGCGCGGCTTCATGGCGGCCGCGACCCTGGTGTTCGCCCTGGCGGGCCTGCTGGTGCGCGATGCGCGCCTGTTTGCCGCGTCCGGCGCCTTCGGCCTGATGTGGTTGGGATGGGACTTCCTGACGGCCCAGCTCTTCGAGCCCCTGAGCGGGTGGTTTTCGCGACTCTGGTCCGGCGACCTCGGCGCCGGGCGCGACGCGGTCAACCTCCGGCCCACCCTGGACGACACCGTGCGGCTGCTGGAGAGCCACCTCCGGCCGGGCGTGGCGCGGTCGGTGGTGGTGCAGGCCGCGATTCGGCTGGAAGAGATCTACCGGACGATCAAGGGCGATCCGGCGAAGGCGCGCGAGGTGATTGCGCGGGCGCGGGAGCTGGTCCCCGACGCGGAAGAGCTTGGACGCTACGAGAGGTGAGACGTGAGGGGTGAGAAGGGCGCGTAGGCAAAGGTCAGGGCTCGCGCGCCCTTCTCACTTCTCACATCTCACTTCTCACGTTCCCGGGATCAGCAGCAACTTCCCTGTCGTCTTCCGCCCTTCCAGGTCCCGGTGCGCGTCCGCCGCCCGCTCCAGTGGGTAGCGCGCGTGGATCCGGAGCTTGAGCTTCCCCGAGGTGATCCAGCCGAAGACCTCTGAGGCGCGGGCGAGCAGCTCGTCGCGTGTGGCGATGTAGTGGACCAGGCTGGGCCTGGTGAAGCACAACGAGCCCTTCTGGTTGAGGACCTGGGGGTCGAACGGCGGCACCGGTCCGCTGGATTGGCCGAATAGCACCAGCATGCCGCGGGGCGCCAGACAATTCAGGCTCTTCTCGAACGTGGTGCGGCCGACGGAGTCGTAAACGACCTGCACGCCCCGCTGCTCGGTGAGGCGTTTCACTTCCGCCTCGAAGTCCTGCGTGGTGTAGAGCACCACGTAGTCGGCGCCGGCCTCGCGGGCCAGTGCGGCCTTCGCTTGGGTGGAAACGGTGCCGATCACCTGGGCTCCACGGAGCTTCGCGATCTGGGTGAGCAGCAGCCCGACGCCTCCGGCAGCGGCGTGCACCAGGCATACGTCGCCGGGCTTGAGCGGATAGGTGGCGCACGCGAGGTAGTGGGCCGTCATGCCCTGGAGCATGGCAGCGGCGGCCTGCTCCAGGCCCATGCCGCCCGGGACGCTCACCAGGCGATCGGTCGGCGCCACCAGGGACTCCGCATACGAGCCCTGCATACCGGTCCATGCGACGCGGTCTCCGGCCCGGACCGTCGTGACGCCGGGTCCCGTGGCGGTGACGGTCCCGGCCCCTTCCTGCCCCAGCGTGACCGGCAGCGGCAACCGGTACAGGCCCGCCCGGTGGTAGGTGTCGATGTAGTTGACGCCCGCGGCCGCCACCTGGATGACGGCTTCCCCGGGTCCGGGCGTCGGGGGAGGCAGCTCCTCGAAACGGATGACCTCGGGGCCGCCGCTGGCGTGGATACGGATGGCTTTCATCGGGCGAGCTCAGACGAGCTCAGACGAGCCCAGACGAGCGGCTCGACCGCGCTCGACCGTGCTCGTCCGTGCTCGCCCGGCTTCTAGAACGTGGCCGTCACGCCTCCCAGCACCCGCCGCCCGATGATCGAGCCGCCCCACAACTGGTAGCGCTTCTGGTCGAGCATGTTGGTGGCGATCAGGTTGACCCGGACGTAATTATTGATCCGGTAGCTGGCGTTGGCGTCGATGGTCTGCTGTGACGCGACCGGCCCCGAGAAGACGCCGGTATTCCAGGAGAAGCTGTCCACGAAGCGGGCGCGCAAGCCGACGTCGAGCCCCATGGCGCCGCGGTACGACGCCTCGACGGTGCCCTTGTGCTTGGGTGTGTTGGGCGTCAACACGTCGCCGGTCACCGAGTCCTTCACGGTGAAGTCGAAGAAGGTGTAATTCCCACCCACCCGGATTTCGTCGGTCACCGCGATCTCGGCGCCCAACTCGATCCCCCGTTCATCCACTTTGCCGGCGTTGCCGTAGGAGACCACGATGGCCGTGGAGCCGTCGGCCAGCCGGGTCAACGCGTTGGCGGCCAGCGTCTGCCCGGCGGCCAGCAGTTGACTCCGCACTGCCGCAGCCACAATGGAGTCGTACGGGGCGGGCAGGGGCGCCATCCAGGGGGTGTACTGAGGATTCACCGCGGGCGCGGGCAAGAGATCGGTCACGAAGTCCGTCAGCCGGTTGAAGAACGCGTCCACCGTCACGAACATCCGCCGTCCCAACTGGCCCTTGTACCCCAGCTCGAAGGCCGTCACTTTCTCGACGTCGAGGTTGGGATTGCCGCGTGCCGTCACCGGCACCGCCGCCGACGAGGTGAACAGCGTGTTGTTGGGGATGCTGGCCAACACCGGCCCCAGCGGCGAAGCCCGGAGCCCCGCCTCGAGGGCGGTGAAGTTCGCGGGTGCTCCGGCCGGCACGCGAAGGAAGAACTCTGAATAGTTGGGCGTCTGGAACGCGCGATTCACCGTGAACCGGAACGAATGCTCCTGGGTAGGGCTCACCACGATGGCGCCTTTGGGCGAGAGCTGGCCTTCGAACAGGTTGCTCTCATCGTACCGAGCGGCGGCGACCACCCGGACCTGCGGCACTACGCGATACTCGACCTGCCCGTACCCGGAGTAATAGCTGTCGCTCCGGTCATCGTCGGCCGGTTCCATCAGGGACAGCCGGGTGTTCACGTTGTAGCTCCGGGCAGACGCGCCCAGGACGATGGTGGCCTTGTCCTCCATGAATGACCGGTTGTATTGCGCCTCGCCGTGGAACAAGGCGGAAGCTTCTTCGATCACCTGACCGGAATTGAGCGAGTAATGCGGCTCGTTATCCGGCGACCGGCGTCCCGAGTACCAGGCCATGACGTTGTAATTGGGGTGCGCCCAGGCGGCCCGGGCCCACGGTCGGTAGGCCTTGTTGACCTGCACCCGCCCGATGCCGGTGGTGAACAACTCGTTCTCCACCTGGGTGATCCCACCCTCGACGGTGGTCACCGCGCCATTAGCGGCGTAGAAGTCGAACCGCCCGGTTCCGTACATGTTGCGAATCGGATCCCGGTCGCCGGTCGCTTCCCCAGGGACGCCGGCCACGCCCGGCTTGGTCTGTCCGCTCAGCGGAACGATCTCGAAGCTCGCCGTGGGGCCGATCACCAGGGTGTCGGGGGCCACGCCGTCGTACTCCTCGGCCAGGTCGTTGAGGTTGGTCCGCGAGCGCGACCAGGTGTCGCTCTGCGAATAGCCGGCGTTGATCTTGTAGCCGAACCGGCCGCCGCTCACGACGCCCGCGTGGCTCAGGTCGCCGCGGAAGGTGCTCAGCTCGCCGCCGCTCATGGACACCTTGGTGCCCTTGGCCTCCCGCGCCGTGGGCGTGGTGATGCTCAGGACGCCGCTGAACGCGTTGGCGCCGTAAAGGGCGGAGCCCGGCCCGCGTACCATCTCGATGCGCCCGGCCTCCTCCAACCCAGCGGCATTGGCGCCCCACTCCTGCGCGCCGAGGAACGCCTCGGCCAGGTCCCGTCCGTCCTGGAGCACCAGGACCCGACGGTTGAGCGTGGTGTTGAAGCCCCGCGCGTTGACATTGAAGTCGGTCACGCCGTTCTGCACGATGTCCACGCCCGGCACGGAAGCCAGGGCGCGCGGCATTTGCCCCGTGATATTGGCGGCCCGAACCGACGGAATGTCCACGATCGAGATCGCCGCCGGGGCGTCCACCACCCGCTCCGGAGAGCGGGACGCGGTGGAGACGATCACCTCGCTCAGCACCACGGCCTGCATGTCGAGGACCGCATCGGCGGTAACCTCGGCACCGGTGGTGACCGTGACCTGGGCTTCCTTGGGTTGATAGCCCGGCCAGCGGAACGTGATGGTCTGCCGGCCCGCGGGCACGCGTTCCAGATGGTAGCGGCCGTCGCTGCCGGTCACAGTGGTGGCCCGCGTGGACTGCAGCGTCACACTCACGCCGCTCACGGGATTGCCGTCGCTCACCCGGGTCACCCGGCCGCTCACGCTGCCGGTGCCCTGCGCCAGTGCGGCCGCCGGCATCAGGAGTGCGATCGTCATGCATCCCAGCACTCGGCGGGCGATGCCCGCAACTCCCAAGCTGTTTGCCATGTCGCGAGCCTCATCAAGAAGAGGTTTCCCGGGCCGACCGGAGCACCGCCCGGAGCACAGGGGCAGAAAATGCACGTAGCGGCCGGATTGCGCGAGACCGGGCGTGATCCGCCCTTGGCGAATTGCCCGCGGGCTCCCAAGCGGTAGCTTGTTGAGCGCACAAGGCGTCGCCGATCCCGGCGAAGCCCGACCGATTCACTCTGAAATGCCGGAGTTGGCGCGATGAAACGAGCGCTCGCGATAGCGGTGGCCCTGGCGGCCGGGGGCACCACGTTGGCGGCACAACAGGGCGGCAAGAAGCTGCGGATCAGCGTGGCGGATTTCGACTACCAGAACGTGCGGCAGTCGGCGGAGGAGCTGTTCGGCGGGGGCGCGGACGTGGGCCGCGCGTTGGCGGATCTGGTCTCGCAGAAACTGCCGTCGTGCGCCCGCTACGACCTGGGTCCCCGGGGCAGCCTCCCGGAGGCCAGCCGCACCGATCCGGGCGCGGCGAGCGGCCTGGTGACGACGTCGGGCGTGGACGCGGTGCTCACCGGCGACGTCCTGGCCTACGGCAGGCAAGAAGGGCAGGGGCCCGGGGTGAACCTTCGGGTGGGCCGCGTGGGACTGGGCCGGCTGGGGCGCAACGTGTCGGTGGGGTTCGTGTCGCTGTCGGTGCAGTTCGTGGGCCCGGGCGGGACGCTGTCGGTGGTGCCGGTGATCGCGCAGGGAGACGCCTCGGGATCCGGCACGTCCCTGTTGGGCGAGCTCGATGTGGCGGGGCTCAAGGCCGGTGGGCAGCTCAGCCTCAGCGGGGAGGAATACAGCAAGAGCACTCTCGGCCAGGCCACGACCAAAGCGCTGGAGAGCCTCTGCCAGCAGGTGGACGCGGCCTACGACCAGGTGGCGGCCGCGAGCGCGCCGGCTCCCGCGGTGGCGCCGGCGGCACCGGCTCCGGCGGCGGCGCCAATGGCCGCCGCGGCCCCCATGCCCGGCGCCTACGGAGCGCCCATCACCGGACCGTTCGTGTGGGGGCTGTACCAGTTCAAGGGCACCGAGCACTTCAAGTACGACGCGGTGATGGTCGATGACGACGAGAAACAGCAGGGCTGGTACACGCTGGACGCCAAACCCGGCTCCGGCGGCAACTACCAACTGTCGGTCGCGGGACAGATGGGGACCGACTCGTTCCGCTCCACTACGTCTGTCGCGCCTGGCCAGGGCATCCCGCTCATGCAGGTGGCCGCGATGGGTCCGGGCGCCATCATCCTGTTCAGCCCGGTCTATATGATGTTCGGCGGCCAGCAGTGGCAGGTGGGGAACGAGTGGTCGTTCAACCAGGAAGGCGAGACCGCGTCGTTCAAGGTGGAGTCGGAGTGCTCCCACGCCGGCGTGACCGGGCTCCGGGGCGTCTGGCGCAAGAACAACGTGGTCATGATGGACATGTGCGTCTCGCCCAACGTGGCGCTGCCGCTCGCGGTCACCATGAACGATGACGACGGAAAGACCTCGCAGCAGATGGCGCTGGTGGAGTTCCGGCCGTAGACGGCCGGCCCGACCGACTCGGCGCCCCCGCTTGGCCGGGGGCGCCTTCCTTTCTATAATCCCATCCCCGTTTGGGACGGCCAGGTAGCTCAGTTGGTAGAGCAGCGGACTGAAAATCCGCGTGTCGGCAGTTCGATTCTGCCCCTGGCCATTCTGCTCTGAACGAGCTTTCACACAGACCGCTCGTCGATGTTCACCGGCCCCGTTCTAGGCTGTCGAGTCCGGACCGAGAAAAGAGCGGACCATGCCCAGCACGTCAAAGGACCCGTCCAAGCGCAAAGGCTCGTCCCCCAAACCCGTTCGCCGGCCATCTCGCCCCATCCCGACGGACGACGAGGTCCGGGCGCTTGCCTATCAACTCTTCCAGGCGCGTGGCGGAGAGGCGGGGCACGAGCTGGAGGATTGGCTTCAGGCAGAGCGGGAATTGCGCGGGGAGGTCCCGTGAAGCGCGGACGCAAGCGGATCGCACCCCGCCCCGGCGGCGCCCGGCAGATCGCGGAGCAACACCACGAGCTGCGTCAGGCCCTGGCCGTCATTGACGCGACGGACGACCTGATACGCCTGGTTCCGCTGCTGCGGACGCTGCGGAGCGACCTCGCCGCGCATTTTGCCGACGAGGAGCGCGAGGACGGGCTGGCGCAGGCCGTGGCCCCGACCGCGCCACATCACTTACGGCGACTCGACGCGCTGTTCGCCGAGCATGCGCAGCTGCTGGCGAGCTTGGATGACGTGATTCAACGCGGCGATGCCGTGGTGCCTGGTGTCGCCACGCAGATCGTGGCCGACGCCCGGGACCTCAGCCGGCGCCTGGCGCGCCACGAGGCCGCCGAAACGGCGCTGCTCACGGATGCGGTGTTTGCGGATATCGGCGGCGGCTGAGCCGGCGGGGATCCCTCAGGAACCGGGCTGTTGCATCACCAGGCTGCGCCCGCAGCCATGACAGCGAACCAGCCAGACACCGCGATCGCCGTCTTTTCCCACGGTCGCTTCCAGCGGGAAGCTGCACTGCGGGCACTCCGACGGACTCTGCGAGATGATGATCTGCCGGATCCGAGCGGCATCGTCCAGCGAGAACCCGGCACTGCGTCGTGCGGAAACGGACACTCTGGGCACCTGCGTCACCCCCCAATGATGGAGCGGGCCGGAAGCGGCCGCTAGATCGCCAGCCACGCCACCTCAGTATGGCGCCTCGGCCGTGAGGATGTCGTGAAGCCGGGGTGGGAAAAGCTTATGAAGTGCGCTTCCTCACGGTTTCAACCCACGTTGTCGCGGCAGTGTGTTTCTTGGATACCCGCCGTGCGCCCCCGGTGGGTCCTTCAGGAGTCGCCATGCTGCGGACCAGACGACGATCCGCTGGTAAGCGGTTGGTCCGAGCCGCCGTCCCCACCGGCGCGCCCGAGCTGACCGTCGTGCACCTGGCGGCCGAGTACTGGCCGGTGGCCCAGACCGGCGGGTTGGCGGAGGCGGTCCACGGGCTGGCCGCCCATCAGCGGCTCGCGGGAATGCGGGTACTCGCCATCGTCCCGTTCTACCGCGGTGTCCGCCAGGCGGATCTGCCGCTCGAGCCCGTAGGTCGGCCGCTGCGGGTGCGCGTGGGGATGTCGGACGAGCGGGTCCCGGTGTTGCGCTGGGCGCGGGCAGGCGAGCCGGACGTGCTCTTCGTGGATCATCCTCCCTCGTTCGACCGCCCGGGGCTCTACGGTGAAGGCGGCGCGGACTATCCGGACAATGCGCGGCGCTTCGCCCTGTTCGGCCACACGGCCCTGCGCTTGCTGCCCGACATCGCCGATGGGCCGGTGGTGCTCCACGCTCACGATTGGCACGCGGCCCTGAGCCTGGTGTACCTGCGAACCCTCTACCAGGGCGTCGCCCCCTACCGCCGCGTGTCCGCCGTGCTGTCGGTCCACAACGCCGGTTACCAGGGCCACTTCCCGCCCGAGTCGGTACCGGCCGTGGGCCTTCCGCCGGAGACGTACGATTGGCGACGGCTGGAGTGGTACGGCCGCGCCAATTGGCTCAAAGGCGGCATGTCCTACGCCGACGCGGTGGTGACGGTCAGCCCGACTCACGCCGGCGAGCTGCGCACGCCGGTGGGGGGATTCGGGTTGCACGAGGCGTTCGACGAGCTGGGCGACCGGTTGGTGGGGATCCTGAACGGCATTGACGCCGACGTTTGGAACCCCGCAACCGATGCCCGGATCGCCGCGCGGTTCTCGGTCGCGGACCTGAGCGGCAAGGCGCGGTGCAAGGCGGCGTTGCAGCAGGAGCTGGGGTTGGATGTGAGCCCGCGCACGCCCCTGGCGGTCATGAGCGCGCGGCTGGTGGCGCAGAAGGGCTTCGATCTGGTACTCGCCGGGCTGGTGGAGCGGTTTCCGGACGCGCAGTTCGCGTTCCTCGGCCAGGGCGAAGCGCGCTACGAAGCCGGAATCGGCACCCTGGCCCAACGGTTCTCCAAGCGGGTGGTGCTGGAACGCTTCTCGGACCCGCTGGAGCACCGCCTGCTGGCGGGGGCGGACATTCTGCTGATGCCCTCGCTGTATGAGCCGTGCGGTTTGACGCAGATGCGGGCCCAGCGGTACGGCGTCCTGCCGGTGGCGCGGCGCGTGGGCGGCCTCGCCGACACCATCGAGCACGAGCGGACGGGATTCCTGTTCGAGGAGAACTCGCTTGACGCGCTGGACGCCGGCCTGCGGCGGGCGCTGGAGGTCTATCGGGACCCGCGGGAATGGGAAGGCCGCGTGCGCCGGGCCATGCGCCGGGACTTCAGCTGGACGCGTCCGGTGTCCCAGTATCTGGACCTCTATCGCCGGACGCTGGATCGCGCCGCCGCGTGCGCTCCCCGGCGGGCCCGCCGCCGCGCGACGCCGGCGCGTCGCCTGCCTCGTATCGCCCACCGGACGCCCGCCCGCTGACCGCCCGACTGGTCGAATCACCGGCCGAGCGTTTTACTTAAGACCGTATGACACACCCGGGTGACTTCCCCCACCTGCCCGAGCGTATCGCGGGGTTGGCGGGGATCGCGACCAACTTGTACTGGAGCTGGAACCGCGAGGCGCGGGCCATGTTCCGCGCCGTGGACCCGGTCCTGTGGCACGGCACGCGGCACAATCCGGTCGCCATGCTGCAGCACGTGGACGCCGCCCGGCTGGTCGCGTGCGCTCAGGACCCCGGGTTCCTTCGCCGGTACGACATCGTGCAGGAGGCCTTCGCGCGCCACCTCGAGGCTGCCGACACCTGGATGGCCACCCGGTATCCGGAGCTGGCCAACCGGCCGGTCGCCTTTTTCTCCGCCGAGTTCGCGCTGCACAACTCGATTCCGATCTATTCCGGTGGTTTGGGCGTGTTGGCCGGCGACTACTGCAAGGCGGCCTCCGACCTGGGCCTGCCGATGGTGGGGGTGGGGCTGCTCTACACGCGGGGATATTTCGATCAGCACGTCCACATTGACGGACAACAGGAAGACACCGAGGAAAGGCTGGACCCCGGGGACACGCCGCTGGCGCCGGTGCTGGGCGCCAACGGCGAGCCGTTCCTCACCACGGTCGAGAGCTTCGGGCGGACGGTCCGGGTGGGCGCCTGGCGCGTCCAGGTGGGTCGCGTCCCGGTGTACCTGCTGGATACGGATCTCCAGGGCAACGACCCCGCGGATCGCCAGCTCTCCCACAAGTTGTACGCGGGCGGACCGGACCTGCGGCTGCGGCAGGAATGGGTGCTCGGCACCGCCGGTGTGCGGGCGCTCCGGGCGGTGGGCATCGAGCCCGCCGTCTGGCATGCGAACGAGGGGCACGCGGCGTTCATGTACCTGGAGCGGTTGCGTGAGTTGGTGCAGTGTGGCGTACCGTACGCCGAAGCGGTGCATCGCGTGCGGGCCTCCAGCGTGTTCACCACCCACACACCGGTGCCGGCCGGCCACGACGTGTTCTCGGCGGACAAGGTGGCCGAATGCACCGGCCCCGTGTGGGAGCAGCTCGGCGTGGACCGCGATACCTGTTTCCGGTTGGCGTTCCACCCTGCGCGTGACGGCGGCGCGTTCCACATGACGGCCATGGCCATCCGGCTCTCCCGGTACGTCAACGGCGTCTCGCGGACCCACGGGCAAGAGACGCGCCGAATCTGGACCGATCTGTGGCCCGGGCGGGAGCCGGAGAAGATCCCCATCGGCCACGTGACCAACGGCGCGCATCTCCAGACCTGGATGGCGCACCCGCTGAAGGACCTGCTGGACCAGCACCTGGGCAAGGGCTGGATCTACCGGATCGACGACCCGGCTGTCTGGAACCAGGTGCTTACGTTGGACGACGAGCACCTGTGGGCGCTCCACATCCGCTTCAAAGCGCTGCTCATGGACTTCATCCATGAGGAGTCGCGGATGCGCTGGCGGGATTACTGGAAGGACGCGCCCCACCTCGTGGGCGCCGGCTCGATGCTCACGGTCAGGGATTTTACTATCGGCTTCGCGCGACGGTTCGCCACCTACAAGCGCGCGGACCTGATCTTCCGCGACGTGGACCGCTTGCGGAGCATCCTGGTGAATCCGCGGTGTCCCGCGCAGCTCATCTTCGCGGGCAAGGCCCATCCGGCCGACGAACCGGGCAAGGAGATGCTGCAGCGGGTGTATGCGTTTACCCGCGACCCGGCGTTCGAAGGACGGATCGCGTTCCTCGAGGACTACGAGATGCACCTGGCCCATCGCCTGGTGCAGGGCGTGGATCTCTGGCTCAACCTGCCGCGCCTGCCCATGGAGGCCTCCGGAACCAGCGGCATGAAGGCGGCCCTGAACGGCATCCCGCAACTCGGGACCGCGGATGGGTGGTGGGCGGAAGGGTATACCGGTCTGAATGGCTGGTCTCTGCCGCTTCCGCCGGACGGCGCCGATCCGGACCAGCACGACGCCGAGCAGTTGTACGCGCTGCTCGAGCAGCAGGTGGTCCCGCAGTATTATGCGCGCGACGATCGCGGTATCCCGTTGGGCTGGGTGCAGCGCATGAAGCACGCGATCCACGTAGCGGGCCAGCGGTTCACCGCGCGGCGGGCGATGCGCGAATACGTGGACCGGTACTACGCGCCGGCCCTCCGCGGCGATCCCTCCGCCGACGATCCCCCCACCGTGTAGGCCGGAGATTCAGACGTATGGCGCGCGCCGCGCGAGACCGCAAGGCACCCACGGTGGTGCATCTGACGGCGGAATACTGGCCCTACGCGCGCACCGGTGGGTTGGGGGAGGCGGTGGAGGGGATCGCGCGGGGACAGGCCCGGTCGAACGTGCGCACCTTCGCCATGCTGCCGCTGTACCGCGCGGTCCGGGCATCGGGGGTTCCGCTCGAGCCCGTGGGTGCTTTGCGGGAGGTCTCGGTGGGCCCCCTAACGGACTCCGTCCGGTTCTGGCGGCCGGTGGGCACTCCGGACGGAGCGCCCGCCGTGATCTTCGTCGACCACCAGCCGTCGTTTGACCGGGGAGGGATCTACGGCGAGGCGGGTGCCGACTATCCCGACAACGCGGAGCGCTTTGCGCGGTTCTGCCGGGCGGCGCTCGGGGCCCTGCCCAAGCTGGTCCGCCCACCCGTCGTGCTGCACACCCACGACTGGCACACGGCGCTGGCGCCCGTCTACCTCCGCACGCTGCTGGCCGGCGACCGCTTCTATGACCGCGTGACCTCCGTCCTGTCGGTGCACAACGCGGGGTTTCAGGGGCACTTCGCCCGTGAATCGCTGGCCGACGTCGGCCTCCCGGACGCGCTCTACGACTGGCGCTGGCTGGAATGGTTCGGCCGGGCCAATTGGCTGAAGGGGGGCCTGGCGTTCACCGACGCGGCGACCACGGTGAGCCCAACCCACGCGCACGAGCTCCGCACCGAGGTAGGCGGCTTCGGCCTGCACGACATGTTCATCGGCCTCAAGGACCGCTTCGTCGGCATCCTCAACGGCATCGATGCGGACCTGTGGAATCCGGCCACGGATCCCCACATTCCCCGCACCTATACCGCCGAACGCCTTGCCGGGAAGGAGCGATGTAAGGCGGCGCTCCAGGAAACTTACGGGCTGCCGCAACAACCGCGGACGCCCCTGCTCGGGATGTCCGCCCGACTGGTCTCACAGAAGGGGCTTGACCTGATCCTCGGCGCGCACTTCCTCTGGGCCGCGGACGCCCAGTTTGTGTTCCTTGGCCAGGGCGAGGCGCGCTACGAGGCCGCCCTGCGCGAGCTCGCGGAGGCCCTGCCGGACCGCGTCGCCGTGGAGACCAATTTCACCGACGAACGCGAGCACCGCCTGCTGGCCGGCGCCGATATCCTGCTCATGCCGTCCCTCTATGAGCCCTGCGGGCTCACCCAGATGCGCGCGCAGCGCTACGGCGCGCTGCCGGTGGGCCGGCGCGTCGGCGGGCTGGCGGACACCATCCTCGACCAGGAGACCGGATTCCTGTTCGACGACTATACGCCGGCCGCTCTGGAACTGGCCGTGCGGCGGGCGCTGGCGCTGTACGAGGAGCGCGACGCCTGGGAGCGGCACATGCGGGATGCCATGGCGCGCGACTTCGGCTGGTCGTGCTCGGTGACGCGCTATCTCGAGGTGTACCAGCGGGCCCTGGCTCGCCGCGGGAGGGCGTGATGGACTTCGTGCTCGCCCTGCACAGTCACCTTCCGTGGGTGCTGCACCACGGGCGCTGGCCCCACGGCAGCGACTGGCTGTGCGAAGCGGCGCTCGACACGTACCTGCCACTGCTGGACCGTTTGCGGGCCCTGGAGGTCGCGGGCGTGCCCGCGCCGGTCAGCATCGGGTTCACGCCGGTGCTGGCCAATCAGTTGGCGCATCCCAGCTTCGCCACGGAGCTGGAGATGTTCATCGCGCATCGGCTGGAGGCGTGCGAAACCGCCCCGGCATCCCTGGCGGGTACCAACGATGCCGGCCTGATTCCCCTCATCCCGTTCTGGCGGGCTCGATTCCAGCGGCTCCTGGGCCTGTATCGCGCGGTGGGCGGCGACCTGATCGGCGCATTCCGCCGACTGCAGGACGCCGGACGGATCGAGATCATGGGTTCGGCCGCGACGCATGGGTATCTGCCGCTGCTCGCCCGCGACGAGAGCATTCGGTTGCAGCTGTTCCTGGGGCGCACCGAGCACCGCCGCCTGTTCGGGGTGGATCCGGCGGGATGCTGGCTGCCGGAATGCGCCTACCGCCCGCGGGGGCGCTGGGAGCCGCTCCCGGGCGAGCGGCCGGCGCGGGTGCGGCGCGGGATCGAGGAGCACCTCGCCGCCGCCGGGTTCCGGTACTTCTACACCGATTCGCATCTGGCCCACGCGGGAACGCCGCTGGGCGCGTACGTGGACGTGCCCATCGGCGCGGAGCGGTTCGATGCCGAGCGACACGACGTGTCGCGCCCGGGGGAGCGGCCGGATGGGCATTCGCCATACCAGGCCTACCGGGTCACCGGTAATCGCACCAGCCGGGCCGTGGTCACGCTGGTGCGGGATCCGCGGTCCTCGCTCCAGGTGTGGAGCCGCCATCATGGCTATCCCGGGGACGAGTGGTATCTCGAGTTTCACAAGATCCGTTGGCCGGAGGGCTTGAAGCTGTGGCGGGTGACGGGACCCAACACCGACCTCGGCGACAAGCAGCCGTACGACCCCCACCGGGCCGGTGAGCGGGCGGCGGCGCACGCGGACCACTTCGCATCGCTGCTCGCCGCCATGGCGGCCGAGCACCACGAGTCGCGCGGCGTGGTGGTGGCCCCGTTCGACACCGAGCTGTTCGGCCACTGGTGGTTCGAAGGCCTGGAGTTCCTCGAGGGGCTGTACACCCGGCTGGCCCACGTCCCGGGCGTCCGGGCCGTGAGCGCGAGCCGGCATCTGGACGACCACGGCCCTCGCCAGGCGTTGCGGCTCGGGGCCGGTTCCTGGGGCGCCGGCGGCGACCACGGCATGTGGCTGAACCACCAGACGGAGTGGACCTGGCGGCGGCTGTGGAAGGTGGAGGACGCGTTCTGGGACGCCGCGCCGCGGGCGCTCGCCGCCGGACCCGCGTGGCGCGCCGTACTGGCGCAGGCCGCCCGCGAGCTGCTGCTGGCGCAGTCGTCGGACTGGCAATTCATCATCTCGACCGGCGTCGCCGGAGACTACGCCGAGCGCCGCTTTCTCGGGCACTGCGAGGCGGCCGAACGGCTCACCGCCATGTTGACCGCGGCCGGCGATGGCGAGGTGCTGGGCGCGGCCGCCGTCCGGGCCGCCGACGAGCTGGCCGTTGGGGACGATCCGTTCCCCGACATCCTGCCCGCTCTGGAGCAGGCGCTGGCCGACGAGCCGCGCGTTACCGCGGACCCAGTGTGAGCGGTCCGGCGCACTCCGTCGTCCTACACGGGCACTTCTACCAACCCCCTCGGGAAGACCCCTGGTTCGACCAGGTGGAGCGGGAGGCCACCGCGGCGCCGTACCACGACTGGAATCAGCGGATCGAGCAGGAGTGCTACCGGGCGGTGGTGGCGGCGCGTGTCCTGGGAGCCGACGGGCGCATCGCGGAGATAAGGAATACGCTCGCCTGGATCAGCTTCGACGTGGGTCCCACGCTGTGCGAGTGGTTGGAGCGCGAAGCGCGGCCGACCTACGAAGCGATGCTCGAAGGGGATCGGCTGAGCCGCGAGCGGTTGGGGGGGCACGGCAACGCGGTCGCGATGCCGTATCACCACGTGATCCTGCCCCTCGCCTCACGCCGCGACAAGGTCACCGAGGTGCGGTGGGGCGTCGCCGACTTCCGGCGACGGTTCGGCCGTGATCCGGTGGGGATGTGGCTGCCCGAGACCGCGGTGGACCATGAGACCCTGGACGTGCTCGCGGCGGAAGGCATGCGCTTCACGGTGTTGGCGCCGCACCAGGTGGCGAACGCGCCCGCCGATGGCTCGGCGGGACTGTGCCGCACCAGCGGCGGTCGCTCCATCGCCGTCTTCGTGTACGACGGACCCATCTCCCACGACGTGGCCTTCGGCGGGCTGCTCAAGGACGCGCGGGTCTGGGCGGAGCGTCTTACAGAATGGGCGCCCGGGGCGCCCGCGGCGCCGCGGCTCAAGACCGTGGCGACGGACGGCGAGACCTACGGCCACCATCACCGCTTCGGCGAAATGGCGCTGGCGGCCGTGCTGGATCAGTTGGGACGCCGCGCCGGCGCGCGGGTGGAGAATTTCGCGTCATTCCTCGAGCGCCACCCGGCGCGGCAGCCGGTGACGCTGGTGGAGCCCAGCTCCTGGAGCTGCCCCCACGGGGTGGAACGCTGGCGGAGCGACTGCGGCTGCCGGCTCGCTCCCGAGCGTCCCACCCAGCAGGCCTGGCGCCGGCCGTTGCGCGAGGGGCTCGACTGGCTGGCGGCCCGGCTGCACGCGTTGTTCGAGCGCGAAGGCTGGGAGCTACTGGGCGATCCGTGGGCCGCCCGCGACGCCTACGGCGCCGTCGCCGACGGGGGGGATGAGGCGATCGCCCGGTTCACCGTGGCCTGGCTGACGGAACGGGGCACGGCGAGCGAGCCGCGAATCATGCGGGCGCGCGAGCTCCTCGAGATGGAGCGCGACGCGTTGCGCATGTTCACTTCGTGCGGTTGGTTCTTCGACGACGTCGCGGGGATCGAAACCGCGCAGATCCTGAAGTACGCGGCCCACGCGATCGAGCTGGCTCGATCGGGGGGTGAAGCGCTGGAGGCGGGGCTCCTGGAGCGGCTGTCGCGCGCCAAGGGCAACGATGCGGCCGACGGCACCGGGCGTGACGTGTACCAGCGGGTGGCTGGTCCGCGCATCGCGGCGGCGGTGCGGGCGGCCGCGGGCTACGTCGCGATGCGGTCGCTGGCGCCCGACGCTCCGGTGACCGCGTGCTGCTACCTGGCGCGCCAGGAACAGGACCTGGTCGTGCTCAGTCACTGCCGCACCGGCCGCGTGCACCGCTTCCGCGTGACGCTGGAGGAGTGCGACGGCCCCGGCCTCACGGCCCTGGTCGCCCGGCCGGACGGCACGGGCGAGGTGCGCGTACCGCTCGAGAGGTTTCCGGAGTGCCCGCGCGACGCGGTGCGCGCGGCGCTGCGGCGGCGCCTGGTGGAGCGGTGGCTGGCGCCGGAGCAGACCGGCTCGGTGGCGGTCGGGGAAGCAGGGTTGTCCGAGGTCGCGACTCGCGCGTTGCTGGACGCGATCTCTGCGCTGGCCGAGGGTGCACACCCGGAGCAGGCCCAGCGCGTAGACGGCCTCGCGGACCTGCTCGAGCTGCTGGGTCACGACGTGCCGTTCGACGCGCAGACGCTGTTCGCGCGGGTGCGCGACCGGGTGGGGCCGGCGCGAGCGGCCGCGCTGGAATCCACCGGCAGGAGGCTCGGTTTCGCGTGACCCAACCGGTCAAGCTGGTCTTCGGCGTCCACCTGCATCAGCCGGTGGGGAACTTCGATCACGTGTTCGAGCAGCACGTCCGGGATGCCTACCTGCCGTTCCTGCGGACCGTGGCGGAACACGAGTTTCTCCCCATCACACTGCACATTTCGGGCCCGCTGCTGGAGTGGCTCGAGGCCCGGAGCCACGGGTACCTCGATCTCGTGGGGCGGCTGGTCGCAGACCGGCGGATCGAGTTGTTGTTGTCCGGTTACGACGAGCCGATTCTCGCCGCGTTGCCGCGCGCGGACCGGGTAGACCAGGTGGCCCGTATGCGGGAGGCGCTCCGCCGTCGCTTCGGAGCGGACGCCAGCGGTTTGTGGCTCACCGAGCGGGTCTGGGAGCCGGATCTGGCCGCCGATCTATCGCAGGCCGGCGTGCGCTACGCGCTGGTAGACGACCGCCACTTCCTGGTGAGCGGGTTTACGCGCGAGCGGCTGCACGCGCCCTTCTGGACCGAGGCCGACAACCGGAGGCTGGCGCTGTTCGCGATCGATGAGCGGCTCCGCTACCTGGTGCCGTTCCAGCCGCCGGCGGACTCCGTGAGCTATCTGCGAGGGCTGCGCCAAGCGGGCCACGCGCTCGCGGTGTTGATGGACGACGGCGAGAAGTTCGGCGGCTGGCCGGGAACCTCAGAATGGGTGTTCGAGCGCGGGTGGCTCAAACAGTTCCTGGAGGCGATGACCGCCCTGGTGGGAGACGGCGAGCTTCGCTTGGTCACGCCGTCCGACGCGCTGGCCGACGTCCCCAGCGGGGGATTGGCCTATCTCTCCACCGCGTCGTACCGCGAGATGGAGGCCTGGGCGCTGCCGGCCGAGGCCGCCGGGCGGCTGGACCGGTTGGAGAAGGAGTTGGGACCTGAGCGGTTGGCGGGCCCGGACGGTGCGCTGGTTCGGGGAGCGCACTGGCGCAACTTCCTGGTCAAGTACCCGGAATCGAACCGCATGCACAAGAAGATGCTGGCGCTGTCGGGCCTGTCCCGTGAGCGGGGAGATCCTCCGGGCGTGCGGCGCGCCATTGGCCGGGCGCAGTGTAACGACGCCTACTGGCACGGCGTATTCGGCGGGTTGTACCTGCCCCACCTGCGGGCCGCGGTGTGGCGGAACCTGGCTCAGGCCGAAGCTGCACTGCGGCGCGGCGAAGGGATGCTGAGCGAGGAGCTGGACTTGGACGGCGACGGGCGGCCGGAAGTCTGGGTCCACTCCGCGGCGTTATCCGCGTTGCTCAGTCCCGTACGCGGCGGGGCGCTGGAGGAATTCACGCGGTTCGACCACGGCGTCAATCTCGCGGACGTCCTCACGCGACAACGCGAGGCGTATCACGATGGGTCGCCGTGCGACCGCGAGCCCCGGGCGCTGTTCGTGGACCGGGTGCTTCCGGCTTCGCTCACCCTGGAGGCGTACGCCTCGGGTGACTTCGAGCCGGTATGTTCGTGGGCCGGGAGGGCGTTCTCGGTTCGCGCCCTGCCCGGAGGCGACGGCCTGGCCCTGGAGCTGGCCGCGGCGGAGCCGCGGCTTGAGAAGCGTTACCAGTTCGCCGTCACCGGCGATCTGGTGGTGTCGTGGAGCTGGGACGCGGGCGCGTTTCCGCCCGACAGCGTGTTCACCACCGAGCTTTCGCTGGCGCAACCGGTCGAGCTCCAGGAGACGCCCGCTGCCGAAGTATGGACCCACGCGATCACCACCACGGCCAAGTCGGAACGGGGCCTGGAAGAGACGGTTCAGGGGCAGTCGGTGACCCTGCGCTGGCCGGCCGGCTTGGGGCAAGCCGCGGTGCGAGTCGTGGTGTGATAGCAGCGGATGCACCGCTGGGTTGTTTGCCCAACGCGCTCCTACAAGGCACCCGCGAGGTCCAGCCGAATCCCGAGGTTCGCAACCCGTCCGTCCAACGGCGCCCACACGTCCGTCGTCCAGCGGCCGCCCAATCCAACCGAAGGCCGCACCAGCGGGTCGTATGACGTTTGCCGCACGTCGAGCAGGTTCTCGGCGTTGACGAACAGCCTGGCCGGGCCGAACCGGCGCTCGACCATGATGCCGATGTGGACGTACCCTTGCACCCGCACATTCGCGCCGCCCAGCGATGGCGACGTGGTCTGCACGCGCAGACCGGGCGTCTCGTTCAGCATCATGGTGATATCGCCCGGCGTCATGTCCAGCTTCTCGTTCATCTCGTCTTCGTCGAGCACCTCGACCCGCACGGGTTCCTCGATCCGGCGCCCACTGCGCGTGGCGGTGACGATCACGGCTTCCAGTTGGGTCGCTTGCTCCTCGAGCCGGACCTGGACCGTCGTATCCACGCCACTCACCAGCGTGACCGTCAGGCTCTCCGGAGCGAAGCCGATGCGCCCGATGGTGATCAGGTGGGTTCCGGCGCGGAGGCGGAGGGTCGCCGTGCCCGCCGTGTCCGTGAAGCGTGCCACGCTGCCGGCCCGAACGGCGGCACGTTCCACGGGCAGCGTGTCCACGCCGACACTCAAGTGGACCACGTGCAGACGAACGGTGGCGGCCGCTTGAGCGGAAGGCTGCCGCGCGACGCCGGAGACCGGGTCTACGGCGAGGAGGGCGCCGGCGAGACCGCAGACCAAGGCAGCCCGCTTCAGCATGGTTCACCGCCGCGCCCTGACGGCTGTGGGCGCCCCGGGGCGATCGCGAACAGGTCCTGCAACGCCGCGATCAGCTCCTCGCGGGGCACGGGCTTCCGTAGGAATCGCACGCCGCCCAGCGCCAAGACGCCGTCCACGAAGCGGCGGGTATCGAACCCCGAAACGAGCAAGACCGGAAATCCCGGGCGGATCTCGCGGATGCCCGCCACGATGTCCCCAACCGGCGTCCCCTCCATCACCACGTCGAGCACCGCCGCGCGGAACCGCGGCGCTTCGTTCCGGAGGCGCGCCAGCGCCAGTGTCCCGTTGTCGGCTTCGAGCACCTCGAGCCCGAGGCTCTGGAGCAACTTGGCCATCCCGCGCCGCGCGTCCGAGTCGTCGTCCGCCAGCAGCACGGTCCCCTCCAACCTGACCTGCACCGCCGGGCGCCTCTCGAGCGGTCTCGCCACGAACGGGCTCTCGATGATGACGCAGGCGTTCCGTCCCTCGCACATGGGGAACCGCAGCTCTCCGCCCAGCACCTCGAGCAGCGCGACGGCCGTGGCGAGGTCCGGCTGATCGGCAGGGCTCGCGCGATCCGGCGGGTCGGCCCGCGCGCCCGGGCTGGGATACTCCACCACGATGCGCGCCAGGCCGGGCCGGTCGGACCGGCCGGCGCGGAGCTTCACCACCCCGCCCCCTGGCATCGCGTCGAGCGCGGTTTCCACCACCGCGCTCAGGACGTATTCCCACTCGAGGGCCGTCCCCATCAGCGGCGGCAGGTCCTCCGGGATCTCGGCGTCGAGGTGGTGCGTGGACTCCAACCGGTTGGCGAGCGCGTCGCACACCTGCGGCCACACCAGACGTAATGAGGTTTCCTGCTCTCGTGGCGTCCCGCCGGTGGCGAGCCGCGCCAGCTCTTCGGCGCGCGCGATGGTCTGCCGCGCGCTCTCGCCTGCCCCGGTCCCTGCGGCTTGCTTGAGATCCCGCGCCAGCGAGCTGGCGATGGCCCCGATCGTACCCAACCGGCGCGACAGCGCCACCCGCAGCGCCGACGATTGGCGGTCGCTCGCCTGTCCTTCGTACCGCCCCAGCCGCGCTGACAGGTCCGCGGCGCGCTGCTGTTCGATCAACAGGGTCTGGTCGCGCCGCTGGACATCGCGCCCCGCGCGTCGGCGCAGGTCCGCCGCAAATCGCCGCGACAGCGATCCCAGGACCAGCACCGCCATCGCCCCCACCGCTCCCACGGCCGGGCCGTCCACCAGCCCGGACAGCGCCAGGAGCGTCGTCGCACCGAGCCAGGTACGGGTCCGTCGCGGTGGGAGAACGTGAGGCGCCAGCGCCGCCGCCGCCGCGGCGGCGGCCACCGCCATCCACCAGCGGTGCACCAGCAGCACCGACGGCGCCGCGCCGACCACCAGAAACGCGAGCGCCAGCGCGGGAGCCTCGCGCAGGCGCGAGGCCGCGACCCGGTGGGCGCACAAGCCCGCCCCCACCAGCGAGAGGTCCGCGATGGTCCGTTGGTTGAGCGCCGGGTCGCCGCTCAGCACATCTGCCGCCAGCGCGGCCGCGCCGGTCAGGGCCACCAGGTCGCCGAAGTACGCGGCCAGGCGGGAAAAGGTGGTGCGCCGCATGAGTCGGCGAAATGTCCGGACGGCGAGGGCGCCCCGCAAGGCGTGATCGCCTGATATCGGCAGTACTGTCCGATCCTGGGACGCACCTTCCCGCACTCGGTCAGCTTGGGCCGGGATCAAACCGGCTCGGGTCAGCGTAACCCGATACGTTGCAGTATCTTGCGCGTGATCGTGGGGGTGGTACGAGGATTGCCCCTGTAGGCGGGGGGAAGGAGGCCGAAGCAAGTAGCAACCTTCTTCCGTAGTTGGGAATCGAAAGCTGGAGGAAACGGGTCTTGGACATTCCGCGGCCGCAACAACCCAAGGGACGAAAACGCCTGATGTATGGCGGGGCGGCATTGTTGGCGCTGGTCACGGTGACCGTGGCGCTGTCCAAGCTGGAGCCCGCGGCGCCTTCGGTGGATCGCGGGACCATCTGGTTCGACACGGTTCGCCAGGGCTCCATGCTTCGCCAGGTGCGCGGACCGGGAACCCTGGTGCCGGAGCAGATGCGGCAGGTTTCGGCGGTCACCTCGGGGCGGATCGAGCGAATCCTGGCGCAGCCAGGGGACACGGTCACCCCGGGGACGATTCTGATCGAGCTAACCAATCCGGAGGAGCAGCTCCAGGCGCTTCAGGCCGATCAGCAGCTCTCGGCTGCCGAGGCGCAGCTAGTGAGCACCCGGTCCACGCTTCAGTCACAAATTCTCTCGCAAGAGGCCGCGGTCGCCACGGCGCGGGCTGACTCCGCCGACGCCCGGCGGCAAGCCAACAACGCCTTGGGGACCACCGGCCTGTTCGCGGAACAAGAAGTGAAGCGGTTGCAGGAGCGCGCCGAACAGATGGACGTCCGCCTCCGGTCGGAGGTTCAGCGCCTCGAGGTGCTCCGGAGCACCATCGACGAGCAGATCGCGGTGCAGCGGGCCCAGGTCGAGCGTCTCCACGAGGTGGTGGCCTTCCGGCAGCGCCTGCTGGCGTCCATGCGGGTTCGCGCGGGGGCGACCGGGGTCTTGCGTGACCTGGGATCGCCGCCGCTGGAGGAGGGCCAATGGGTGCTGGCCGGGATGCGGCTGGCGACCGTGGTCCAGCCGGGTCGCCTCAAGGCCGAGCTTCGCGTCCCCGAGACCCAGGCGCGAGACGTGGTCATCGGCCAGCGGGCCCTGGTGGACACCCGGACGGACACCATTCAGGGGCACGTGAGCCGGGTGGACCCGGCCTCGCAAAGCGGCACCGTGACCGTGGACGTCGCCCTGGAGGGGGAGTTGCCCCGGGGCGCGCGTCCCGACCTGAGCGTAGACGGCACCATCGAGATCGAGCGCCTGGACGACGTGCTGCACATGGGGCGCCCGGCGTACGGCCAGAGCAACAGCATGGTGGGCATCTTCAAGCTGGATCCGGACGGAAACACGGCGCGCCGGGTCAACGTACGGCTGGGTCGGGCATCGGTGAATCAGATCGAAATCGTGGAAGGCCTGGCCAAGGGCGACGTGGTGGTGTTGTCGGACATGTCGCGCTGGGATGCTGTGGATCGCGTGAGAATCAGGTAACCGAAAACGTACCCGTTGAGGAGCTCCTCATGACCGCGCCTCAGGCTGACAATTCGCTCATCAAGCTCCAGACCGTGACCAAGGTCTTCCTCACGGAGGAAGTCGAAACGCACGCGCTGTCCGGCATCGAGCTGGACATCAAGGAGGGGGAGTTCCTGGCGATCGCCGGCCCCTCCGGCTGCGGCAAGACCACGCTGCTCTCCATCCTGGGGCTGCTCGATACGCCCACCAACGGGGAGTACTACCTGGCCAACCAGCCGGTGGCGCAACTCACGCCGTCGCAACGTGCCGCGGTCCGGAACCGACAGATCGGGTTCATCTTCCAGGCGTTCAACCTGATCGGCGATCTCACGGTGTACGAGAACGTGGAACTGCCGCTCACCTACCGGCGCATGCCGGCGGCCGAGCGCAAGAAACGCGTCATGGATGCGCTGGACAAGGTGGGCATGACCCACCGCATGAAGCACTATCCCGCGCAGCTCTCCGGCGGCCAGCAGCAGCGCGTGGCGGTGGCGCGCGCCGTGGGAGGCGACCCCGCGATCCTGCTGGCGGACGAGCCCACCGGAAACCTGGATTCGGTGAACGGGAAGGCGGTCATGGATCTCCTTCGCGAACTGCATCGCGAGGGCGCCACGATTTGCATGGTGACCCACGATCCCCGCTACGAGGAATACGCCGACCGGTCCGTGCATCTGTTCGACGGCAAGGTGGTGAGCGAGACCAACGGGAGGACGACACGGGAGTTGGAGGAGAGCGGGTTCGACATGCATCATGAGCGGGGCCACGGACCCAAATCGTGATCGCGCTCCGCAACCTCGAGAAGTCCTACCCGGTGGGGAACGGCCGGAGCTATGTCCTGCGGCAGGTCACGCTGGATGTCAAAGAGGGTGAATTCCTCACCATCATGGGGCCGTCGGGCTCCGGCAAGACCACGCTGCTGAGCATCCTGGGCATGCTCGACGGCCAATGGGAGGGTGAGTACTTCTTTCTCGACGAAGCGGTCCACAAGATGAAGACCAAGGACCGCAACGAGCTGAACAAGCGCTACATCGGGTTCGTGTTCCAGCAGTACCACCTGCTAGACGACCTCACGGTGGCCGAGAACATCGAGCTGCCGCTGTCGTATCGCGACGTGAAGAAGAGCGAGCGGCAGGCCATCACCGCGGACATCCTGGACCGGTTTCAGATCGTCGCCAAGAAGGATCTGTTCCCCGGCCAGCTCTCCGGCGGCCAGCAGCAGCTGGTGGCGGTGGCCCGCGCCGTGGTGGGGAAACCCAAGATCATCCTGGCCGACGAGCCCACCGGCAGCCTGCACCACAGCCAGGGCAAGATCATCATGGAGTTGTTGAAGAAGCTGAACGACGACGGGACCATGATCATTCAGGTCACCCACAACCCGGAGTGGGCGGCCTACGGCGACCGCATCATCAACCTGTTCGACGGCTGGATCACCGCGGCCTAGGGCGGTGGGTCGTTGTGGTCCGCGTCAGAGCGGGCCTTGGGCGAGAACCGCAAGAGGAAACCGACCAGTACCACGCCGATCGCCACGGTGACCAGGAGTGAGTTGTTGAACCGCATGCCGACCAGCCCCAGCACGGCGCCCACGATGAAGGTTGCGAGCTTGATCCGTACCAGCGGATCGGGTCCCGGGCGCCGGCGTTTCAGGAAGAACACGGTGCCCAAGGATGTGCTCGCTTGTGCGATGGCGCCATCCCAAGAGGGGACGCCGCGAGCGCGGGAGGAGCGCACCGAGTTGCCTTAGAACAGCAAAGCAGTTCTCCCGGTTCTCTCCCTCAAGGGGCACGCATGGAATCGCTGCTGGCCGACGTTCGCTACGCCGCGCGCTCGCTCTGGAAAAGCCCGGGCTTCACCGCGATCGCGGTGCTGACCTTAGGGCTCGGGATCGGCGCCAACAGCGCCATCTTCACGCTGGTCGATGCCGTGCTCCTCCGGCGGCCGGCCGGCGTGGTCGAGCCGAACCGGCTGGTGAGCATTTACACCTCCGACTTCAGCAGCGGCGATTTCGGCACCTCCTCGTATCCCGATTTCGAGGCGATCCGCGCGGAGCGGCAGGTCTTCGCCAGCGTGGCGGCGTACTCGTTCCAGCCGGTCAGTTTGAGCACGGGCGAGCAAGCCGAGATGCTGAACGCCACGCTGGTGAGCGCGGAGTATTTCAGCCTGTTGGGGCTCGTGCCGGGCGCGGGCCGGCTGATCGGACCCGACGATGTCACGGCTCCCGGTACGTCGCCGGTGGCGGTGGTGAGCCACGGCATGTGGCGTACGCGGTTCGGCGGAGAGCCCGGCGCGGTTGGCCGCACGGTTCGCGTCAATGGCCGGGAATTCACCGTCATCGGCGTTACGCCGCCGGGATTCCGAGGGCTCCAGGGTGTCCTGGAGAACGAGCTGTGGATTCCCATCACCATGGATCCGGCGCTCGACGCGGATGACCTCACCAGCATGGGGAATCGCTCGTTCCTGGTGGTAGGCCGGTTGGCGGACGGGGTCACCGCGGAGCAGGCCCAGGCGCGCCTCACCGCGCTGGCCCGGTCGCGGTTCGAGCAATTCCCGGACTGGTGGCGCACCGTTCGTGGCGATGGCCGGAAGCTCACGTTGCGTCCCGAGTCGTACGCCCGGGTTCCCCCTCAGGGGCGGGCGGTGGTGGTGACCATGTCCGCCATGCTGATGATCGTGGTGGGTCTGGTGCTGCTGATCGCCTGCGCCAACATCGCCAACCTCCTGCTGGCCCGGGCCACCGGGCGGGCGCGGGAGATCGCGGTGCGCTTGTCACTGGGCGCCACCCGCCGGCGGCTCGTGCAGCAGCTGCTCACGGAGAGCGTCTTGATCGCACTGCTGGGGGGCGTGGCCGGGCTGGCCGCCGCCGGTTGGGTGGCGGACCTGATCGTGAGACTCCGCCCGCCGGTCAGCTTCCCCATTCGGCTCGCGGTCGAGACCGACGCCCGGGTGCTGTGGTTCACGCTGGGCGTGAGTCTCCTCACCGGCATCGTATTCGGGCTATTGCCGGCGTTGCGCGCGTCGCGGCCGCAACTGGTGGCGGAGCTCAAAGGCGACGTGGTCAGGCGGCGAGCGGGGAGCCGGTATGGGCTACGCGACCTGCTGGTGGTGGGCCAGCTCGCGGTCTCGCTGGTGTTGTTGGTCGGCGCCGCGCTGTTTCTGCGCAGTCTGGGTCGCGCCCAGGCCGTGGACCCCGGGTTCGACGCCGAGAACGTGGTCCTCATGTCGTTCGCGCTCGAGGCACAGGGGTACAACCAGGCCCGGACCCGGGCATTCTACGACCAGTTGCTGGAGCGCGCCCGCGCGCTTCCCGGCGTGGAGGGCGCCACCCTGGCCACCAGCGTCCCGTTGGGCGGAAGTTATGGACGGCGGGGGACGCGCATCGAGGGCTACACGCCGGGACCGGGTGAGAGTACCGAAATCAACTGGAACGTGGTGGGCGCCGACTATTTCCGCGTGATGCGGGTGCCGGTGATGCGGGGGCGGGCCTTCACCGGCCTGGACCGTGACGGCGCGCCGCTGGTGGTGGTGATCAACGAGGCCTTCGCGCGCCGGTATTGGCCGGGCGAAGACCCTATCGGCAAGGGCATCAGCGTGACCGGTGCGGAGGGCCCGTTCCGGCCGGTGGTGGGCGTGGTGGCGGACGGCAAGTACCGGAGCCTCGCCGAGGACCCGCTGCCGTACATGTACCTTCCGTTCGGACAACAGTACCGCGCCTGGATGACGTTGCACGTCAGGTCTGCGGGCGATCCGGGGCCGGTGCTCGCGCGGCTGCGACAGGAAGTCCAGTCGTTGGACCCGAACCTCCCGATCGTCAACCCGACCACCCTCAAGGAACAGATCGGCATTGCCGTGCTGCCCCAGCGCCTGGCCGCGACGCTGCTCAGTGCCTTCGGCGTCCTGGCGGTGCTGCTCGCGGTGATCGGCCTCTACGGGGTGATGGCGTACGCGGTCTCGCAGCGCACCCGCGAGTTTGGGATTCGGACCGCACTGGGCGCGACCTGGCGGGACGTGGTTCGGCAAGTCGTCGGTGAAGGATTGCTGCTGGCCGGTACCGGGCTGGTCATCGGGCTCGCCGTGGCCGCGGCCGTCACGCGGTTCGCGCGGGCGTTCCTGTTCGACGTGAGCCCGCTGGATCCCGTCGCGTTCGGGGCGGTGACGCTGCTACTGCTCGGCGTCACTGCGGTGGCGAGCTACGTCCCGGCGCGGCGGGCCACGCGGGTGGATCCGATGGTGGCCCTGAGATACGAGTGAGACGTGAGTCGCTTGACTCCTGGAGGACGCATGACCGCTGATCTTCGTCACGCACTTCGCGGGTTGCGAAACGCTCCCGGCTTTACCGCCACCGCCATCGGCACCATCGCGCTGGGCATTGGGGCGACCACCGCCATTTTCAGCGTGGTCAACGCGGTGCTGCTGCGGCCGCTGCCCTACGCCGACGCGGGCCGCCTGGCGCTCGTGACCAGCGACATGGTGGCCCGCAACGTGATGGACTTCCCGCTCCCGCCGGGAGACCTCCCTGACCTCCGGGAGCAGGGGACGCTGTTCCAGGAGGTGGCGGCGGTGTCGGTCACCGGCCGCATTCCGCTCATGGGCGACGGGAACGACCCCGAGCAGGTGAGCGGCGTCGCGGCTACGCCAAATCTGTTTTCGGTCTTGGGGCTGCGAACCGTGCTGGGGCGCGGGTTCGTCGAATCGGACGGCACGCCGCTGCCCCCGCCGCCGGACCTGCCGGCCGGGGTCGCTCCACCTGCGCCGCCACCGGGCACGGTGGTGTTGAGTCACGCGTTTTGGCAGCGCCGCTATGGCGGCGACCCCACCGTCGTGGGCCGAGTCATTCGATTGGGCGGCGGCTCGTCGGAGATCGTGGGCGTGCTGGCGCCGGACGCCGAGCTGCTGCTCCCGCCCAACCTCAACGTGGAGCGCCGGCCGGACGTGATCCAGGCGCTGCGGATCGACTGGTCCACCGCCTCGCGGATCAACGTGTTCTTGCGGTTCATTGGGCGGCTCCAGCCCGGCGTCACCGTGCCGCAGGCCCAGGCCCAGGTGGACGGCATCGTGGCCGATCTGCGCCAGCGCTTCCCCATCAAGGAGACGGCCGGGGTCCGCTGGCGGGTGGAGCCGATGCACCAGTACCTGGTGGCCGGCGTGCGCCCGGGCATCCTGACGCTGATGGGTGCGGTGGGGTTCGTGCTGCTGATCGCCTGCGCCAACGTGGCCAACCTGCTGCTGGTGCGGGCCGGGCAGCGCGAGCGGGAGCTGGTGGTGCGCGCCGCCATGGGCGCGAGCCGTGGCGACCTGGTGCGCCAGATGCTGGTCGAGAGCCTTGTGTTGGGAGGCGGCGGTGCGGTGTTGGGCGTGGGGCTCGCCCTCTGGGGATTGGTGATCCTGCGCGCGGTCGCACCCGCCACCCTGCCGCGCATTGACGAGGCCGGAGTGGACGCGAGCGTGCTGGCGTTCACCGCGCTCGCGGCGCTGGCGGCGTCGGTCGCGTTTGGACTCGTTCCCGCGCTCCGCGCGTCGCGCCCGGAAGCGGGAGCGGCGTTGCGGTCGGCCAGCCGGACCGCCGGCCTTTCGGAAGGGCGGCGGCTACGGAGCGCGGTGGTGGTGGCCGAAGTCGCCCTGTCGTTCGTGTTGCTGGTGGGCTCGGGTCTCATGATCCGGAGCTTCATCGCGCTGCAACAGGTGGACCCCGGCTACGATCCGCGCGGGCTGCTCACGTTCCAGGTGCAGGCGGCCGGGCCGTTGCGCCTGCAACAGCCGGAGCAGCGCGCCGCGTTCGCGCGCCAGCTCAAGGCTCGGCTCGAAGCGCTGCCGGGCGTGGACGCGGTCACCGCGGTCGGTCCGCTTCCGCTGGACGGCACCGTGGCCAATTCCCGCTGGGGCACCGAAGCGGCGGCCGCGGACCCCAGCCTGTTCCAGCAAGCCAACATTCACGTCGTGCTGCCGGGCTATTTCGAGACCTTCCGCACGCGGCTCATCGAGGGACGGACCTTCACCGACGCCGACAACCATCCCGAGCGGGTGGGCGTGGTGGTGGACCGGATTCTGGCGCAGAAGGCCTTCCCGGGCAGGTCTGCGGTGGGCCAGCGGCTGTACGTGCGCTCGCGGGGGAACGAGGCGGAATACCTCGACATCATCGGCGTGGTGGACCATCAGCGGCACGCCTCGCTCAGCGTAGAAGGTCCTGAGGCCATCTTTGTCACGGACGGTTTCTTCCAATTTGGTGGGGCGAATCGCTGGGTGGTGCGCACGGCGGGCGACCCCACCGCGCTGGGTCCGCAGGTGCGGGCCGCGGTAGCGGAGGTGGCCCCCGGTGTCCCGGTGGCGCAGCTCCAGCCCATGACCGCGTTGATCGAGCAGGCGATGGCGCCCACCCGGTTCGCGCTCACCCTGATCGGGATCTTCGCCGGGGTGGCGGCCGCGCTGGCGGCGGTGGGTCTCTACGGCGTGCTCTCGACGGCGGTGCGCCAGCGGACGGCGGAGATCGGTATCCGCATGACCTTCGGCGCCTCGCGGAACAGCATCGTGCAGATGATTGTGGGGCACGGGCTGCGACTCAGCGCGGCCGGCATCGGGATCGGCCTGGTGGGCGCGTTGGCGCTCACCCGGGTGATGCAGAGCCTGCTGGTGGGGGTGGCGCCCACGGACCCGATCACGTTTGTGACGATCGCGGTGTTCTTCCTGGGCGTGGCGGCGCTGGCGTGCTGGCTGCCGGCGCTGCGGGCCGGGGGGTTGGATCCGAACGTGGTGCTGCGAGAGGAGTAGCCATGAGTGGCCCAACCCACCGGGCGTCGCGCGCACGCCATGACCAAGTCCTGCGGACTCAGGTCGCGACCCTCCTCGATTGGCAGGGCGCTCACGTGGACTTCGAGGCCGCGGTGTCCGGGGTCCCGCCCGAGCTGCGCGGGCGGCGCCCGCCGGGTCTGCCGCACTCACTTTGGGAGCTGCTCGAGCACCTGCGGATCTGCCAGTGGGACATTCTCGACTACTGCGTAAACCCGGATTACCGTGAGCCCACGTCCTCCGGCGCCTACTGGCCGGGGACCGCCGAGCCTCCGGGGCCAGAGGCCTGGGATGAGAGCGCCGCGGCGTTCCGGCGTGACCTGGCCGCCCTCCGGCGCCTCGCCAACGACCCCAAGAATGCCCTCACCGACCCGCTGCCCCACGCGCCCCGGCACACCTACCTGCGGGAGCTCCTGTTGGTCGCCGACCACAACGCCTATCACATAGGGCAGATGATCCAGGTGAGGAGACTCCTGGGAATCTGGCCGGCGTAGGGCGGGTCGCCATTGGCGGAATTCCGTCCGGAAGCCTGCGACCGCCGCAGGTTGGGACTACCCTCCCGCGATGGCGCCCAGGATCAGCAACGGCTCCTGCCCCGTCGCGACGGCTTCCGGCAGCGGCGTGTCCGGCGGCTCGTGAGACCAGTCCTCGGAGCAGGCGAAGAACCGCACCAGCGGCCGGCGACCGTGGGTCACATGGTCGCGAATGGTGCCGCGCAGCACCGGATACCTGACCTCCAGCGCGTCGAGCACCGACGCCTGGGTGATCGGGCCGTGCACTTCCAGCTCCACCTCGCCGTTCACCTGGGCCAGGGTCTTGAGGTGCGCCGGCAGCACCACCCGGATCATGGCAGCGTCTGTACCTCCACCGAGAGCACCGCCGGCAGGTCCCGGACGATGGGGGCCCAGCTGTCGCCGCCATCGGCCGATCCATACACCTGGCCGCCGGTGGTGCCGAAGTACGCGCCGCAGGGATCCAGCGCGTCCACCGCCATGGCGTCGCGCAACACGTTGACGTAGCAGTCACGCTGCGGCAGGCCTTTGGTGAGCGGCTCCCACTCGTTGCCCCCGGTGCGGCTCCGGAAGACGCGCAACTTGCCGTCCAGGGGGTAGTGTTCGGAATCGCTCTTGATGGGGACCACGTAAATGGTTTCCGGCTCGTGGGCGTGGACGTCGATCACGAAGCCAAAGTCGGTGGGCAGGTTCCCGCTCACCTCTCGCCAGTTGTCGCCGCCATCGTCGCTGCGCAGGACGTCCCAATGCTTCTGCATGAACAGGACGTTGGGCCGGGACGGATGCAGCGCGATGCGATGCACGCAGTGGCCCACCTCGGCGGTGGGATCCGGGATGTACTGGGAGTGCAGGCCGCGGTTGATGGGCTTCCAGGTCTTGCCGGCGTCATCGGTGCGGAACGCGCCCGCCGAGGAGATGGCGATGAACATCCGCTTGGGATTGCCCGGGTCCAGCAGCACGGTGTGCAGGCACATCCCGCCGGCGCCGGGCGCCCATTGAGGTCCGGTGCCGTGGCCGCGCAGCCCGGCCAGCTCCTGCCAGGTCTTGCCGCCGTCAACGCTCTGAAACAGCGCCGCGTCTTCCACGCCGGCGTAGAGCGTATCCGGATCGCTAAGCGACGGCTCGATATGCCAGACCCGTTTGAACTCCCAGGGGTGCTGGGTCCCGTCGTACCACTGGTGGGTGGTGAGCGGCTTGCCCGTCTCCGGCGAGGTATCGTAGACGAACTTGTTGCTCTCGCCCTTGGGGAACCCCTCCGGGCTTTTTTCCAGCGGGCCGCCGGGCGGCTCCCAGGTCTTGCCGCCATCCAAGGAACGCTGGATGACCTGTCCGAACCACGCGCTGGTCTGCGACGCATATAAGCGATCGGGATCGGCCGGCGACCCCTTCATGTGGTAGATCTCCCAGCCCGCGAAGTGGGGGCCGCTCACCTCCCACCGCTTGCGCTTCCCGTCCGCGGTGAGGACGAACCCGCCTTTCCTGGTCCCCACCAGTACCCGTACGCCGCTCATGACACGCTCCTGTCGCATCGGACCGCGACGGGTTGTTTCCGAGGGAGGCCCCGCCGCCGATTCATGGTTACACCGCCTGATGCTCGTCCGTCAACCACGCAAGTGCCGCGCCTGGTATCTTGGTGCTAAGCGTCTCATGATCGAAGCAGCCCTCTGGCGCCTCGGCTTCCTGCCGGCAGCTCTGGCCGTGCTCGCCGGCTGTGGCTCGGACCCCTCGAACGCCGAGCCCGATCCGGAGCCATACGCCCACGACTTGGCTCCCGGGGCGTCGGCCGGCGATTTCCTCTCCGGCGACGACTTCGACCGCCTGGTGGTGGAAGTCCAGTACGTGGCCGGCTTCCGTCCGACCGACGCCGCCCTGCAGGCGCTCCAGACCTTCCTGAGCGCGCGGCTCGACAAACCCGGGGGGATCCAGGTCCAGCTCGGCGCGGCGCTCCCGGCTCCCAACCAGGCGAGCTACTCGGCCGATGACGCCCGGGCGCTGGAGGAGCAGCATCGCACCATGTACACGGAAGGCGGCACCATCGCCGCCTACCTGCTCTTCCTGGACGGTGAGTATGCCGGCGGGTCGAACGTGCTGGGGATCGCCTACAACAACACCTCGATGGCGGTTTTCATCGAGCAGATCATGCAGCACACGGGGGGGCCGCTGGAGCCCGCCCAGCACACGGTCGAAGCCACGGTGGCGAATCATGAGTTTGGCCACCTCCTGGGCCTGGTGAACAACGGGTCGCCGATGCAGACCGACCATCAGGATGAGCCGAACGGGAGCCACTGCGACAACGAGGACTGCCTCATGCACTACTCGGTGCGATTGAGCGACTTCATTGCCAACCTGTTGGGTGGCATGCCGCAGCTGGACCAGAACTGTCTCAACGACCTGGCGGCGAACGGGGGCAAATAGGGCGTTCTCGGGGACATTTGGGCTCGTCGTGACCGGAGACCGGAAGCGGGACCGGCAGTCCCACACTCGAACACCCCTCCTTACACATGACCCGTCCCGAGGCTGATCCAACCGCTTGACGGTCAACGCCTTATGCAGTAGCGGCGGCTTGGAACGGAGCTTGCTTCCTGTGGCACCGAAGCCCGCGTGCCAACGGGAGCCGCCATGCTGACCGACCTCCACTACGCCCTCCGCAGCCTGCGCAAGGCGCCCGCCTTCACGTTCGTCGCGGTGGTCACCCTGGCGCTGGGCGTGGGCGCCACCACCGCCATCTTCAGCGTGGTCAACGGCGTGTTGCTCAAGCCGCTCCCGTACGCCGACCCGGACGGGTTGGTGATGGTCTGGGAGCACAACTTCCCCCGCGGCCGCGACCGGAACGTGGTCTCGCCCGCCAACTTTTTCACCTGGACGGAGCAGGCCCAGGTCCTGGAAGACCTGGCCGCGCTGGTTGAAGGCAGCGGGACCCTCACGGGCGGCGGAGAACCTGAACGGGTGGGCGTGGTCACGGCGTCGGCCAGCCTGTTCCCGCTCCTCGGCGTACAGCCGCGCATCGGCCGCGCCTACACACCGGAAGAGGATCGGGACGGCGCGCCGCGCGTGGCGGTGCTGGGATACGGCTACTGGCAGCGCCGCTTTGGCGCTGACCCCGCCGTCATCGGCCGGGACCTCACGCTCAACGGCCGGCCGCTCACCATCGTCGGCGTCTTGCCGCAGGGCTTTGAGGTCGACCTCCCCGTCAAGTTTGGCTGGACCGGCACCCAGGACCTGTGGGTGCCGCACCAGTTCGACGAGGGCGACCGCGCCGCGAGCGGCCGGTACCTCCAGGTCATCGGCCGGCGCGGTTCAGGGGTGACGGTCCAGCAGGCGCAGGACCGCATGAGCGCGCTGGCCCGCCAGCTGGAGCAGGACTTTCCCGAGCGCCAGACCGGCTGGGGCGTGAACCTGGTACCGCTGGAAGAGCAGCTGGTGGGAGACGTGCGCAAAGCGCTCCTGCTGATCCTGGGCGCCGTCACCTTCGTGCTGCTGATTGCCTGCGCCAACGTGGCGAGTCTGTTGTTGGCCCGCTCCATCGAGCGCCGGCAGGAAGTGACCCTGCGAGCGGCCCTGGGCGCCAGCCGGGCGCGGACCATCCGGCAACTGCTGGCGGAGAGTCTGCTGCTCGCGGGAGCCGGCGGCGGTCTGGGGGCCGTTCTGGCATGGGCCGCGGTGGACGCGCTGAAGGCGCTGTCGCCGGACATTCCTCGGATCGAGCAGGTGACGGTGGACGCCACCGTGCTGGGCTTCGCGCTGGTGATGTCGGCCGTCACGGGCTTGCTCTTTGGCGTGGCGCCGGCGCTGCGCGGGTCCAACGTGGAGCTTGGCGCCTCGCTCAAGGAAAGCGGCGCGCGGTCCGGCGGCGGGGCCGGCGTGATGCGGGCCCGCAATTCCCTGGTCATCGCCGAGATCGCCCTGTCGATCGTGCTGCTCGCGGGCGCGGGGCTCTTGATGCGGAGCTTCGCCAATCTGCTGGACGTCGGCGTGGGGTTTGAGACCGAGCGCCTGGTGCTGGCGGACGTCCCGGTTCCGACATCCCGCTATCCCGAGGCGAGCCAGCGGGCCCGCGCGTTCGAGTCGCTGGTCGAGCGGGTCCAGGCGCTTCCCGGCGTGCAGTCCGCCACCGCCATCCTCTTTCCGCCCCTCTCCGGAGCGGGCTCGGCCACCAGTTTCTGGGTCAACGACCGGCCCATCCCGCCGCAGGGAGAGGCGCCGGTCGCCGATCTCCGCTGGGTGCAGCGCGACTACGCCCGCACCATGGGCATCCCGCTCCTGGCCGGCCGGTTCTTTGAGCGCACCGATGGAGAAGGTGCGCCGTTGCGGGTGGTGGTGAACAAGAACTTCGCCGAGACCTTCTGGCCGGGCGAAAGCGCCATCGGCCGGTCGCTCTCGATGCCCTGGGGAGACACGCTGGTGGCCGAGATCGTGGGTGTGGTGGAGGACGTGCTGCACAACGGTCCGCGTACCGAGGTCCGGCCCAAGATCTACTGGCACCATCAGCAGTTTCAGCCCTTCACGCTCCCCATGACGCTGGTCGTCCGGACCGCCACCGACGGCGTAGACGTGGCGCCCGCGCTCCGCGCCGAGGCGAGAGCGGTGGATCCCAGCATGCCGATCTACAACCTGCGCAGCATGGAATCGGCGCTCTCGGAAACCCTGGCGCGGGCGCGACTTGCCACCGTCTCGCTGGGCGCCTTCTCGCTCATCGCGCTGATCCTGGCGGCGGTGGGCGTTTACGGCGTGCTGGCCTACAGCGTGAGCCAGCGCACCCGCGAGTTCGGTGTGCGGATGGCGGTGGGCGCAGACCAGGCCACGTTGGCGCGGCTGGTGTTGACGCAGGGGACCCGGCTGGTGGTGGTGGGGCTGGTGATCGGTGCGGCCGTGGCGCTGGCGGTCTCCCGGTTGATGGAGGGGCTGGTGTTCGAGGTGGGCACCCGCGATCCGCTCTCGTTCATGGGTGCCGCGGCGGTGCTCGGGGCCGTGGCGCTGCTGGCCAGCTACCTGCCGGCGCGGCGCGCGGCCCGGGTGGATCCTATGGAGGCGTTGCGGTATGAGTGAACTGCGGTACGTGTTTCGCGCGTTCAGGAAGAGCCCCGGGTTCACCGCGCTCGCCGTCCTCACGCTGGGCCTGGGCGTTGGAGCGACGACTGCGATCTTCTCGCTGGTGAACGCGGTGCTGCTGCGACCCTTGCCGGTGCCGGAAGCGGAGCGCCTGGTGTCGGTCCAAGAAATGCGCGAGCGCGGGGAGGTCGAGGCCGTTCTGTCGCTGCCGGGATACCTGGACTATCGCGATCGCGCGGCGGGGCTCTCCGGGCTGGCCGCACACCACATCGACGACATCACCCTCAATACCGGCGACGTCTCGCAGGTTGGCCTCGCACTGTACGTCTCGGGGAACTACTTCGACCAACTGCGCCTCGGCCCGGCGTTGGGACGCCTGTTTGGCGAAGAAGAGGCGCGGACCGCGGGAACGCCCTCCGTGGCGGTGATCAGTCACGCGCTGTGGCAGGAACGATTCGGCGGCGACCCGAGCGCCGTCGGACGAGTGATTCACGTGAACGGGCAGCCGCTCACGGTAATCGGCGTGGCACCGGCGGGCTTCCCGGGCACCATGCTGGGTGCGCGGCCTCCGGTGTATCTGCCCCTCGGGCTGTACGACCGCTTGAACCTGGGATCGGATTCCAATCGCCGAGGCCGCGAGTGGCTCATGCTGTTCGGGCGCCTGGCGCCGGGAACCAGCCGGGAGCAGGCGGAAGCCGCCCTGACCGTGACGGCGCGCCAGCTCGCCGACGTGGGCGAGTACCTCGAGGGATTGCGGCCCACCGGCGTCCGCCTCCAGCCATTCAGCTTGGTGCCGCCCATGCTGCATCGGGGCGTGGCCGGGTTCATGACCCTGCTGCTCGCCACCGCCAGCCTGGTGGCACTCATCGCCGCCGTCAATGTGGCCGGCATGCTGCTCACCCGTGGGGTGGCCCGCAGCCGCGATATCGCCATCCGGCTGGCGATCGGCGCGAGCCGGCGCCGAGTCGTCCAGCAGCTGGTGTTCGAAGGGTTGGTGCTCGCCATCGGGGGCGCCGTCTTGGGCGTCTTGCTGGCCTCCTGGGTGGCCGCGTTCCTGGAAACGGTCCGGCCTCCCTCGGCGGAGATGTTCCGTCTCGACCTGGCGCTGGATCCGATGGTGCTGGGGTTTGGTATGGCTGTCTCGCTGGCGGCCGGCCTGCTGGCGGGTCTGGTGCCCGCGCGCCAGGCCTCGCGGCCCCAGCTGGCGACGGCGCTCAAGGAAGGCTCGGCGGGAGCTGGCGCGCGGAACCGGCTGCGCCTGACCTTGGTTGCCGGACAGCTCGCGTTGTCCGTCCTGCTGCTGGTCGCCACCGGGCTGTTCTTGAGAACCCTCCAGCGCGCGCTGGATACGCCGCACGGGTTCGAGCCTCGAGGCGTGCTGGCGATGGAGCTGAACCTGCGGCTCAATGGTTACGACGAACCCCGGGGTCGGGTGTTCTACGATGGTCTGCTCGAGCGGGTCCGCGCGCTGCCGGGCGTTGAAGCGGCCAGCCTCACCGGCAACATCCCGCTGAGCGGCTCCTGGGATCAGACCCGCTTTCGCATACCTGGGCTTGAGTCGCCGGACCCGTCCGGATTCCCGGTGGGGTTCATTCTGGTTGGGTCTGGGTATTTCGAGACCCTGCGCATGCCGCTGCTGGCGGGGCGGGGCTTCACGCCGCAGGACGCCTCCAGTATGCGGCCAGTGCTCGTGATCAACGAAACCCTGGCGCGACGGTTCTGGCCCAACGAATCGCCCATTGGCAAGCGGGTGCAGAGCGGACCACGCGAGGCCGAGGTCGTAGGTGTGGTCTCGGCCGGGAAGTACCGCGGGTTCGCCGAGGAGCCGGTGTTGTTCGCCTACTTCCCGTTCGGACAGGCTTACCAACCTTCGATGTGGCTCCAGGTCCGGGTGCGTGGCGAGATGGCGCCGGTGGCGGCGGCCATCCGCGGCGAGTTGCGCGTGCTCGATCCCAACGTGGCGCCCATTCAAGTGACCACCGTAGAAGATGTGCTCGGCAGCTCGCTCTTCGCTCAGCGCCTGGGTGCGGTGCTGGTGGGCTCGTTTGGATTGGTGGGCCTCACGCTGGCGGCGGTGGGACTGTTCGGCGTGCTGTCGCTCGCCGTGGTGCAACGAACCCGGGAGATCGGCATCCGGATGGCCCTCGGCGCCGGCCGCGGCGAGGTGCTCCGGTTGGTGTTCCGGGACGCGGCCAGGCCGCTGGCCCTGGGAGTGGGCCTGGGCCTCCTGGCCGCGTTGCCGGCGGCGCAGTTACTGCGCGGCCTGCTGCACGGTTTGAACCCGGCGGACCTCGCGACCTTCACGGCGGTCCCGGCGGTGTTCGCCGTGGTGGCTCTCATCGCCGCGTACGCGCCCGCGCGGCGGGCGTTGCGCGTGGATCCCATGACGGCATTGCGATATGAGTGATCGGGGTCCCCTCATGCAAGCGAGAGGCGGCTGTTAGGTGCTCCACGATCTCCGCTACGCGCTGAGAGCGCTGCGTAAGGCCCCGGGCTTCACCGCCGCCGCCGTGGTGACGCTGGCCCTGGGGATCGGGGCCAACACCACCATCTTTTCCGCCGTCTACGCCACGCTTCTCGAGACGCCGCCGTATCCGACGCCGGGCGAGCTACGCCTCGTGACTGCGGTGTTCAACCGCGCCGCCCAGGCGCCGGACACTCAGGAGTACTGGTCGTATCCCATGTACCAGACCTTCCGGGACGCGGCGATCGGCGCCGGGGAGTTCGCGGCTTTCACGCCCACACCGCGCCGCGTGAACCTCGCGGGAGAAGACGCCGCCGAGCCGGTGTTGGTCGAAATGGTGTCGCAGTCCTATTTCGGCATCCTGGGCATAACGCCCAGCCACGGCCGCTTCTTTACGCCGGACGAGGACGTCACCCCGAACACCCACCCGGTGGCCGTGCTGAGCGACGGGCTATGGCGGCGCGCGTTCGGCGCCGACCCGGGCGTCGTGGGTCGGACCATCCGGCTGGATGCAGCCCCCTTCACCGTGGTGGGTATTGCGCCCCCGGGTTTCCGGGGCCTTTCGGAACAGGCCGACTTGTGGACGCCGATGATGATGGCGCCCACGCTCACGTTCCCGCGCCGGCTCACTGGGGCGTATTCGTTCTGGCACATGGTGCTGGCCCGGATTCCCGCGGATGTGGATCCGGCGCCGCGACTGGCCGCCGCCGCCCGCGCCGTCGTGGACCGGTGGCAACCGCTCCGGGCGTTCGAGGCCACCGGATTGGGCCTGGCGGCGGTTCCGCTTCAGGCCGCCCGCACCGACTGGCGCCTGGGACGCACGCTCCTGGTGCTGCTCGGCGCCGTCTCACTGGTCTTGGCTATAGCCTGCGCCAACGTCGCGGGTCTGCAGCTCGCTCGTGCGCGCCGGCGCCGGCGTGAGCTTGGCATTCGGGTGGCTCTTGGCGTGGGCCGGGGCCAGCTCGCGCGGCAGCTATTCGCGGAAAGCGCGGTGGTCGCGCTGCTGGGAGGGACCGTCGGCGTGATGCTGTCCGCGTGGGGCCTGGACGTCCTGGACGCGCTCAAGCCGCAGGCGCTCGCGACCGTGGGCGGACCCGGTGGTGCGCGGTTGAGCGGCGCGGTCTTCGGGTTCGCCATCGCCATCACCGCGGCTGCCACGCTCATCTTTGGGCTGCTTCCCGCCTGGTGGGCCGCTCGCGCCGATCCCCTGGCGCTGATCCGCGCCGGGACCGACCCGCCGCACCGTATGCGCTTCCGCGGATCGCTGGTGGCGGCCGAGGTCGCCCTGGCCCTGGTGCTGCTGGCCGGTGCCGTGCTGCTGGTGCGCACCGTCGCGGCGCTCAACCGCGTCCCGCTGGGCTTTGACCCCCAAGGCGTGGCGGTGGCCCTGGTCAACCCACCGGCGCGGGCCTACCCCGACGATGCGGGCCAGCGATTGTTTCGTGATGTCACTGAGCGGCTGGCGGCGCTCCCGGGAACGGGGCATGCTGCGGCCGGGTATTGTCTGCCGGTGGTCGGCGGGTGCGACCAGGTGCGCATGACCATCGCCCGCGACGTCGGGACCTCGGAAGACCCGAGCCGCGAAGTGTGGTTGAACACGGTGGACCCCGAATACCTGGCGGCGCTCGAGGTCCCGGTGGTGGCGGGGCGCGGCATTCTACCAGGCGACGTGGCAGGCGCTCCCGCTATCGCCTTGGTCACCGAGGCCGCCGCCCGGCGGTACTGGCCCGGGAGCAACCCGCTGGGTGAGCGCATCCGGCTCAGTGTCGGCTGGCCGGAGGCCGATGGCTGGGCGGAGGTGGTGGGTGTGGTGGGCGATGTAAAGGCCCGCAATCTCCGAGCCGCCGCGGCACCCGGTGTCTATCTCGCGCTTTCTCAGTTTTCCTACGGGGCGAACTACCTAGTCCTCGAGACCGCCGGCGATCCATCGGGCGGCATCGCTGCCATGCGCGCCGTGCTCCGCGAGTTGGACCCGCAGCTCCCGCTCTGGGACCCGGCGCCCATGACGCGCCACGTGGCACGCGCGAGCGCCGGCGAACGCTTTTCGATGGTCCTACTCAGCGCGTTCGGCGTGTTGGCGCTGATCCTGGCCGCGGTGGGCCTCTACGGCGTCATCGCGCACACGGTGACCGGTCGCACTCGGGAAATCGGCGTGCGGCTCGCCCTCGGTGCGCGGCCGGCGGGGGTCCTCGGCCTGGTGTTCCAGCAGGGATTCGCGATCGTCGGTCCCGGATTGGCGGTTGGCGTGATCGGCTCGCTGGCGGCCACGCGCGTGCTCAAGACGCAGCTCTACGAGGTCTCCGCATCCGACCCCGCAACGCTGCTGGCCTCCGCCGGCGTGCTCGGCGCCGTGGCCGCGGCCGCGATCTGGCTGCCCGCGCGGCGCGCCGCCCGCGTGCATCCCATGGAGGCCCTGCGGTATGAATGACCTGCGCCAAGCGTTTAGGAGCTTGCGGCGGAGCCCCGGCTTCGCCGCGGCCGCGATTCTCACCCTGGGCCTCGGCATGGGCGCCAGCACCGCGGTGTTCACCCTGCTCAAGCGCGTGGTGCTCGATCCGCTCCCCTATCCCGAATCGGCGCGCTTGGTTCGCCTCAAGAACCAGGTGCCGGGCGTCGCGCCCGACGAGGAGTGGCAGCTCTCCACGGCGCAGTATTTCTACTACCGCGAGCACGCCGGCTCCATGGAAGACATCGGCCTATTCCAGCGGGGCGCTGTGAATGTCGCAACGCCCGGTGACCCGGTGCGCGCCCGCACGGCGGTGGTGACGCCTGGCCTCTTGCGGTTGATCGGGGCGCGGGCGCGGAACGGGAGGCTCTTCGACTCCAGCGAGACCCTCCCGGGGGGCGCGGCGGTAGTGCTGCTCTCATACGGTTTCTGGCGCGAGCGCTTCGGTGGCGACGCCGCTGTGGTGGGGAGCACGCTGCGTCTCGACGAACAACCGTACCAGGTCAGAGGTGTGCTCGCTCAGGGCGTTGCACTGCCCCCGGAGCGCGGCGCCACCGGGGAACTCGGGACGGACCTGTGGCTTCCCATGCGGCTGAACCCGGCCGGTCCGTTCCGTAACAATCACGTCTTCCCGGCGATTGCACGCGTCCGGGCGGGCATGAGCGTTGCGGCGCTTCAAGCGGAGTTGGACCGACTGGTCTCGGAATTGCCGGCGGCCTTCCCGAACGCCTATTCCCAGGACTTCTTCACGCGGTACGGCTTTCACACTCTGGTGTACCCGCTCAAGGCCTACGTGGTCGGCGGGATCGGCCGGACCATCTGGATCCTCTTTGGTGCGGTCGGAGTGGTTCTCCTCATCGCCTGTGCCAACGTCGCCAATCTGTTGCTCGTTCGCCTCGAGGGCCGGCGGCGCGAGATATCCATCCGGACGGCGCTGGGCGCCGGGCGCCGCGCCATCGCGCGACACGTGCTCGCCGAAAGCGTCGTGCTGGGCGTGGCAGGCGGCGTGCTCGGGCTGTTCGTGGCCTCGAGTGCTACTGGCTGGCTGCCGTCGCTCGCGTCCGACCTCACCCCCCTCGACGACCTCCGCCTGGACGGCGGAGTCCTGGCCTTCACCGGCATGCTGGTCGCGGCGGTGGCGGGCGGGCTGACCATCCTGCCGGCCCTGTTGTCCGGGACGGTTGGACCGGCCGCAGCGCTGGGCGAGGGAGGTCGGTCCGGGACGCTGGGACCCGAGCGCCATCGAGTACGCTCCATGCTGGTCGTCGGGCAGGTGGCGCTCGCCCTGGTGCTGGTGGTTGGGGCGGGGTTGTTGGTCAGGAGCTTCAACCGCTTGCGCAGCGTGAACGCCGGCGTGGACCCCGGCGGCGTCCTGACGATGCAGGTCTACCCGCCGTTCCAGCGCTACGACACCCAGGAGAAGGTGTGGCGGTTTTACGACGCGGTGCTCCAGCGTGTCCGTGCGTTGCCGGGAGTCGAGGCGGCGGGCGCATCGGAAGAGCTGCCGTTCCTGGGCGGATACGGGTGCACGACGCAGTTCTTCGAAGACCCGCACGTGGTCGAGCGCCTCCGCGGAACTGGGTTGACCGGGTGGACCACCTGCGGGGGCTCCGCGATCACGACACCGGGCTACTTCGAGGCGATGGGCATCCCCTTGCTTTCGGGGCGGACGTTTGTCCCGGCCGATGATGACGACCCGGCACGCGGGGCGGTGATCGTGAGCAAGGCGTTCGCCGACCGATTCTGGCCGGGGGAGGACGCCATCGGAAAGGGGGTCGGCATGCAACAGGCCGGTCCCGCGCAGTTGCATCGCGTGGTGGGGGTCGTCGGCGACGTCGTATCGGAAGCGCTGGGTGACCCGCCGGCGCTGGCGATCTACTACCCGGTGGTCGGGAAGCCGGAGGGTCGCAACTGGTTTGTGAACGCGCTGTCCTTGGTGGTGCGCACCGGATTGAGCGACCCCTCCTCGGTACTGCCGGCCGTCCGGCGCGCGGTGGCGGAGGTAGACCCGGCCGTGCCGATCGCCAACGCCGAGGAGATGCAGACCATCGTGGATCGTTCCATGAGCCGGCTGGCATTCAGCATGACGCTGCTGGGCTTCGCCGGCGCCGTCGGTCTGTTGCTGGCGGCCGTCGGCCTCTACGGGACGGTGTCGTACCTCGTGGCCCGGCGCACCAACGAGATCGGTATCCGGGTCGCCCTGGGTGCCCGGGCGCGCAAGATCGAGCAACTGGTCGTGGTGAGCTCGTTGCGGTTGGCCATGTTGGGCTTAGGTGTCGGCGTCGTGGTGTCGCTGGCCATCACGCGAGTGCTGGAGAACCTGCTCTTCGGCGTTGCGCCAACGGACCCGTTGTCTTACCTGGGCGCGGCGGTGCTCCTCGGTGCCGTCGCCCTGGTGGCAGGATGGGTGCCCGCCCGCCGAGCGGCTCGCGTGGATCCCGTGGAAGCTCTGCGCCATGAATAACCTCAAGTACGCTCTCCGCCAACTTGCCAAGCACCGCGCGTTTTCCGCTGCCGTCGTGATCACGCTGGCGCTCGGCATCGGGGCGAACACGGCGGTGTTCAGCGTCGTCCACTCGGTGCTGCTTAAGGCCCTGCCGTTCCCCGACGCCGAACGCCTGGCGGTGCTCTTGCTGCGGGCTCCGAGCTTCCACGTCGTGGACTTCCCGTCCTCGCCGCCCGAATACGTCGCCTACCGGGACCACAGCCGGTCGTGGGAGCAGCTGGCCGCGTTCCGAGTCCGCTCCGCCACGGTCACGGACAACGGCGGCGAGGCGGAGCGGGTGGTGGTCGCCTACACCACCTGGAATCTCTTCCCGGCGCTCCGGACCGAGCCGTCACAGGGCCGCGCGTTCACCGCGCAAGAATCCCAGCAGGGATCGGACGGCGTTGCCGTCCTGAGTCACGCCTTCTGGATGAGCCGCTACGGCGGCGACCCGCGAGTGATCGGGAGGACCGTGCGGCTCGACGGAATCCCCCGCACCGTGGTGGGTATCATGCCCGCCGACTTCCGCTTCCCATCCCCCGACGTCCGCTTCTGGCTGCCGCTCGGATTCACGCCGCAGGCTCTTCAGGAGCGCGGGAATCACAGTTTCTCAATTCTCGGGCGCCTGCGCCCGGGAGTGACGCTCGCGTCGGCCGAGAACGAGATCACCGCGTTGGTCGCGCGCTTTACCAGCGACCCCTCGTTCAACTTCCACCGGTGGCATCCCGCCTATCTCCGCTCCCTCCGCACCGAGATGGTGGGCGGCGTGAGCCGGACCCTCTGGGTGATGCTGGCCGCGGTCGCGTTGGTACTGGTGATCGCCTGCGCCAACGTGGCGAACCTGCTCCTGGTCCGCGCCGAAGGTAGGGTGCGTGAGATGTCCCTGCGCAGCGCGCTTGGCGCGGGCCGGGGAAGACTCATCTCGCAACTCCTCACCGAGAGCATCGTGCTGGCGGGGGCCGGAGGATTGGCGGGCGTGGCACTGGCATACTGGGGGGTTGGTGCGCTGCGCGCGATTGCTCCCGCGGACCTTCCGCGGCTGGACGAGATCACCGTGGACGTCTCGGTGCTGGCGTTCACGACATTCCTGACGGTAGGCGCCGGCCTCCTGTTCGGGCTGGTCCCCGCGCTGCACGCTGGCCGGGCCGATCTCCAGGGGGTGCTGCGCGAGGAAGGGCGGAGTGCCACGGTGGGGCGGAAGCGGATTCAGATCCGACAGCTCCTCGTGGTTTCGGAGACTGCGCTCGCCGTCGTGCTGCTGGTGGCCGCCGGGTTGCTGCTCCAGAGCTTCCGGCGGCTTATGGCGGTGGATCCCGGATTCCGGACGGAGCGGGTGGTTACGGCCAGGATCACCCTACCAACGGCGCAGTACGCCGAAGCTCGAGACATCGTCGGCTTCTACGATGCGTTGCTGCCGCGCGTCGCGTCTCTGCCCGGGGTGACCGTGGCCGGGTCGGCCAGCGGAGCGCCCCTCGGTGGTGGGATCGGAGTGAGTGACATCGAGGTCGAGGGGTGGGTCAATCCGGGGGACGCGCCACGGCCCACCGCGTGGGTGCAGGCGGTGACGCCCGGCTACTTCGCAGCCATGGGGATCCAAGTGCTGGAGGGGCGCGCCTTCGAGGATCGGGACGGGATGGACGCGCCACCGGTCGCGATGGTGAGCGAGTCGCTGGCGCGGGAGTACTGGCCGGGCCGGAGCGCGATTGGGGGCCGTATTCGCGTGGACAGCGATGTCGAGGTCTTTGCGACGGTCATTGGCGTGGTGGCCGACGTACGTCATGAGGGACTGGAGCGCCCGCCGGCCCGCGGCACACTGTACCTGGTTCACGCGCAGACCCCCTACACCTGGGCTCCCGTGCGGTCCATGACGCTGACGGTGCGAACCGCTGTCGAGCCCACGTCGCTGGTCAGCGCGATCCGGCGCGAGGTCCAGGCGCTCGATCCCTCGGTCCCGCTCTACCAGGTGCGGACCATGGAGCGGGCCCTGGCGGAAAGCACGGCGACCCGGCGTTTCTCAATGCTGCTCCAGCTGCTGTTCGCGCTGGTGGCGCTGTCGCTCGCGGCGGTCGGCCTCTATGGGGTGCTGGCGTTCACGGTCGCGCGTCGCACCGCCGAAATCGGCATCCGCATGGCGCTCGGCGCGCAGCGCACCGACGTCCGGCGCATGGTCGTCGGTCAGGGAATGGGCATCGTGGCGATCGCCATAGCTCTTGGAGTGGGAGGGGCGCTCGCCACCGGAAGGCTGTTGGGGAGCCTCCTCTACGGCGTTTCCCCCCGTGACCCGGTCACCTACGCAACCGTGGTAGGGGTCCTGCTGGCGATGGCCCTGCTCGCGTGCTGGATCCCAGCGCGGCGGGCGACGCGGATCGATCCCATGGAGGCGCTCCGTCATGAATGACCTCCGGTACGCGCTGCGTTCGCTGGGGAAGCACCCCGGCTTCACCCTGGTGGCCGTGCTCACACTGGCGCTGGGGATCGGAGCGAACACCGCCGTCTTCAGCGTGGTCAACGGCGTGTTGCTGCGCCCGCTTCCGTACCGCGATTCCAAGGACCTCGTCATGGTGTTTCGCACCGTGCCGCGGTTCGGGTTCGACCGCTCGACCGCTTCGTTCCCGGACTTCGCGGATTGGGCGGAGCAAGGGACCAGTTTCACGGGGCTGGCGGCGTACGGGTCGTCTCGCGTCACGGTCGTCAACGAACGGAGCGCCGAGGAGATCGCGGGTGCGCGCGTGACCAGCACGCTGTGGCCCGTGCTGGGCGTGCAGCCGGCCATCGGCCGGGCGTTTGAGGATCATCAGGACCAGCCGGCCTCGGAACCAGTCGTTGTGCTCAGCCACGGATTCTGGTTGCGCTGGTTCGGCGGGGATTCCAGCGTCGTTGGCCGAATGGTTGCGCTGGGCGATACGCCATACCGCGTGACCGGCGTGATGGGGTCGGATTTCTACTTCCCCGCGCCCGAAACACAGTTCTGGACGTCGCTCCGCGGGGACCGCCTGCGCATGGAGCGGGACGCGAACTTCCTGGTGCCCATTGGGCGCCTGGCCCCGGGCGTCTCCGTCGCCCAGGCGCAAGCCGAAATGACGCGTATCGCCAATCGCATCGACGCGACGGCGCCCGGCGCCAACCAGGGATATGGGGTGTTCGTCGAGAACCGCCTGGGATTCGTGGTCCGCGACGTCCGGACCACGCTCGGCGTCTTGCTGGGCGCAGTGACGCTGCTGCTGGCGATCGCGTGCGCCAACACCGCCAACCTGACCTTCAGCAGAGCCGTCCGGCGGCGGCGGGAGTTGGCGCTTCGATCCGCCCTCGGTTCCGGCCGCCGGCGCCTGGTGCGCGCGCTCTTGACCGAAAGCCTCGTCCTCTCGGTGGCCGGGGGAGCGGCGGGCCTACTGGTGGCGCCTTTCGTGCTGGACGCGTTGGTGCGGCTCACGCCGGACCTCCCACGCGCGCAGGAGATCGGCCTTCGTGGCTCTGTGCTCCTCTACACCGCCCTGATGTCGCTCGTTGCCGGCGTGGCGTCAGGGTTGGTCCCCGCCCTTCGTGCGGGCCGAAGACCGCTCTACGGCGACTTGCGTGAAGCTGGCGGCGGCGGGTCGTCCCGCGAGATGCGCGCGCAGGGCACGCTCGTGGCCGTCCAGGTTGCGCTGGCGACTGTGCTCCTGATAGGCGCCGGGCTCCTCATCAACAGCTTCGGTCGGCTCGTCGCCGTCTCACCCGGCTTCTCCGGTGAGCAGGTCCTCACGGCGCGCGTGACATTGCGCGGGCCGCGATACGCCCAACCGGCGGCCCGCTTGTTGTTTTTCACCGAGCTACGGGACCACCTACTGGTGCGCTCAGGCGTCGTCGACGCGGCGCTGACGGCCGGCATGCCGTTCTCACCGTCGAGTTACAGTCGAACGCTGGCGCTCGAAGGATCCGCGGCGGCGCCCGGCTCGGAGCCGCACGCCAGCTACAGCGCCGTGCACGGCGAGTATTTCCGCGTAATGGGAATTCCCCTGCTGCGCGGCCGATCGTTCACCGACGGCGACCGGGAGGGCGGCAGTCCCGTCGTGATGGTGAACCAGTCGATGGCGGATCGATTCTGGCCGGGCGCGGAGGCAGTGGGGCAGCGGTTCAAGCCCGGCGGCCTGGAGGACGACGATCCCTGGGTGACGGTAATCGGCGTAGTGGGCGATGTGCGCTCCCGCGACCTGGCGCGCGACGCCGAGCCGACCTTCTACTCTCCCCTGACCCAGACGCCGTGGCCCGCTTCCATGTATGCGGTCGTGAGGGCGGATGGCGCGCCGGCGGAGCTAGGGCCGGTGGTTCGCGCGGCGGTTCGGGAGATGGATCCGGGGCTCGCCGTGACGGAAGTCGCCACGGCGAGCCGGCT
>DATECF010000282.1:0-2452 GCA_035287045.1 Gemmatimonadales bacterium
GCGGGGCTCGCGGCATTGGTCGCCGCAGTCGCCACCAGCAGACTCGGGTCTCAGGCGCTCCAGATCACGGGTGCCATTGCCCGGGTGGACCGTGAGGATCCCGCCGGCACCGCACGGCAATTGGTCGCAGCGCTCCTCCCCCAACCAGACCAATCCAGCGACTCCGTCACCGGAGCACGTCTCCGAAGGCTCATGGCCCCCTTGACCGGCGCCGACGCGCTCCCGGAGTACACACCGGCGCCGGCCTCGCTGCGCGCCGGCCTGCAGGGACCCTTGCCGGACCGACTGCGCCCCGCGCTCCGGCGAGGCACCGAGGAAAACCGCGGAGGTCCGCCTCGCGAAGTCCGGCTGCCCGTCGCGCTCTCGACCAGCGAGGCGCTCCGCCGAGCCATGACGCGGCGTATCCCGCCCGATACGGTCCGCCTCCTCCAACGCATGGGGGAACATCCGCGCACGGTGCTGTTCCGAGACCTGACGCACGCGGATCATTGGGACCTAGCGGATCCCGCTCCGCTGTACCGCCTGGGCGAGGCTGCGCTGGCGAATCTCTTGGGAGCTATCGGCGAGGTGGCCGCAGGCGACCTCGCCGCCGCACGGCGACGCCTGGGTGAGAACGCCGCGGCAGGCTTCCGCCTGCTCCAGGCGCCTACCCTGGCCGCGACCTTGCAGGGGAGAAACATCCTCGAGTCCTTTGCGCTCGCACCCCTGGCCGAGCTGGAGCAGCTCAACGGGAATGCGCGGCAGGGTGCGGAGCTGCGGGAGGGAGCGCAGCGCCTGTCGCTGTTTGGGCTACTGAGTCAGAGCGGTTTGGGCGGCCTCGCCGCGGACCCCGCGAATCTGGAGCCGATCGTGGGTTACCTCCGCGACTCGCGGCTTCCCCTGGGCTGGCGCGCCACCCTGATGGCCGAGGTCGTTCAAGGAGCTTGCACCAATCCCCGCGAGATCCTGCTGGGTGCGAGCCCCACCCGTCGCGCCACGGTTCTCGCGGCGGCGGCCCAAATGACCGAGACCCCCCACGCCCAGCAGCTCGCGAGTCTCATGACCGAGCATTGGACGAGCAATTTTGGAGCTGCCGCGTTCGGCGGCGATACTCCAAGACCACTGGGTTTTCTGTTGCGCGTCGCCACCTGTCTCGTGGGGACGTGACGCCCCATCCATGGCCTCGAAAATCCGATACCAGTACCGCCGCCCCGGTAAGCCGACCACGGTCTACGACCAGTGGCTGGTGCTCGACCGCCCAGATCTCAAGGTGATGCTGCTCGACGCGTACGCGGGCGAGCCGGTGCGGGTGGGCGACGACACCGTGCTGGAGCGCGGGGCACCCATCGTCTGGTTCGTGTTCCCGGAGACGTGGCACGACATCGGCCGCTTCCACCGGGCGGACGACACCTTCACCGGCTGGTACACCAACCTCACCACGCCGATCTCGATGGCGGGCACGGCGTGGTCGGCCGGCGACTTGTTTCTCGATCTCTGGACCCCCGTCGCGGGACCCAGCGTATGGCTCGACGAGGACGAGTTCGAGGCCGCGTTTCGGGCCAAACGTCTCGACGCCGCCACCCGCCGCCGGGCGCTCAACGAGCGGGCCATCATTGATCTTCAGGTCGCCGGCGGCGAGTGGCCCCCACGCGTGGCCCGCGACATTGACCTCGCTCAGGCACGGAGGCTGCGCGACGGCTAGGCAACGTTTCGCGACGGCCCGCAACATTTTGACGACATAAGCTCGCAGGGCGCTCCATAGAGTGGGTGCCGGTCACTCATGGACCGGACCACGCTGCTTGGCGCCCTCGCGGGCATCCACTCGGAGCGGGGCGCAGGGCGCCTCTTCGCCCTGCTGGGCTACCTGCCCGACGATCACGCCGACGACGACAACGCGCGCGTCGTGGCGCGGTGGCGAGGCTTTCAGGTGGTCGCCACCATCATGGCGCTGGCGAAGTCCTCAGCTGGATGCTTGGCGTAATCCACCGCCTTGCCCATGGCCTGCTTGAGGCGCTTGGTGTACTCGGGCAGCGTCCACTTGAGGCTGGCAATGTGTCCGGTGACGCGGACCGGTTTCAGCGTGGCCCGCCCCTTGCCCGGCTCGGAATAGGAATTTCAATCGGCCCTCCCAAAGTACGGCTGGGTGAATGAACGGTCCAGGGAGGCTGCAGGGAGACTGAGGCGGGGGGTCAAGCCGGTGCTGGCGCCCGGATCCCGGGGCTGGCGGGGCGGCCGCCGGCGCGTGCCGGGTCGGGATCCGGCCCGAGCGGGCCCCGAGCCAACCCGCGTGCAGCCCGCAACCCCCCGAACCCAGGATCCAGAGGCGGGGGCGCACGTTTCGCGACAACGGCTACGGGGCCGACCGCGGGAGCCAGCACGAGATTGTTGGAATGCCAAAGCAGCGCCGTTCACCCCTGGGCCTCATTGACCAGATCTAACCTCAGCGTGGGATTAGGAACTTGGCGACGGCGAA
>DATECF010000283.1:0-4109 GCA_035287045.1 Gemmatimonadales bacterium
CATCGTGCTTTTCTCGCACGTGGGCCAGAACCTGGCCGTGGGCTGGGGCGAGAGTGGCATGAGTGGGTTGGTCTCGGTGGTCTTCACCTTTTCCGGCCAGAGCGCGCACTCGGCGGGGGCGCCCTGGCGCGGTCGCAGCGCGCTGGACGCGGTGGAGCTGATGGACGTGGGCTGGAACTTCCGGCGCGAGCACCTGCGGCTCCAGCAACGGTCCCATTCGGTGATTCAGGATGGCGGCGATCAGCCCAACGTGGTCCCGCCCACGGCCTCCGTCTGGTATTACCTGCGGGAGATCGACTACCCGAGCATCATGCAGATGTGGGCGGTGGCCGACTCGGTGGCGCGCGGCGCCGCCATGATGACCGGCACCAGGCTCGCTTCGCAGCGGGTGCTGGGATCCGCCTGGCCCGGCCATTTCAACAAGGTCATCGCGGAAGCCGAGTGGCAGAACATCAGGCGGGTGGGCCTGCCGGCCTGGAGCGCGGCGGACGTGCAGCTGGCCAAAGCCCTGCAGAAGGAGATGGGCGTTCCGGAGAACGGCCTCGCCACGCGGTTGCCGGATACGCTGGGCTTGCCGGTGCCGGAGGCGCGGCGCACCGGCGGGCCCTCGGACGACATCGGCGACGTCTCCTGGAACGCGCCCACGGTGGTCTTGAGCTTCCCCTCGAACTTCGCCGGCGGCCCGGGGCACCACTGGGCCAACGCCATCGCCATGGCAACGCCCATCGCGCACAAAGGGGCCACGGCCGGCGCCAAAGTCCACGCGATGACCATGTTGGACTTCTTCACGCGGCCCGACCTGGTGCGGCAAGCGTGGGATTACTTCAAGAACGAGCAAACCAAGGGTGTCCAGTACCAGCCGATCATCCGGCCGGAAGACCGCCCGGCCATCGAGCTCAACGCCAACATCATGGCGCGCTATCGGCCGGAGATGCGGAAGTACTACTACGACGCCTCGAAGTACCCGAGCTACCTCGAGCAGCTGGGAGTCCAGTACCCCACTGTTCGTCAACCTGATGGATCGTGTGGCGGAGGAGCCGTTCCATGATGCGATGTGTTTCGAGTCTCCTGATCGCCGTCGTCACCGTGGCGACGCCGGCTGCCGCTCAGCGGACGCGGCCCAACCCCAGGCTGGAGCAATACAAACGCGAGGCGATACAGGACGTGGATGGCCGCGCCCGGCTCACGCAGCAAATGGTGGATCAGATCTTCAGCTACGGGGAGCTCGGCTTCCAGGAATTCGAGACGTCCAAGTATCTGGTGAACCTGCTCAGGGAGAACGGGTTTACTGTGCAGGAGGGCTTTGGGGGTATTCCCACCGCCTGGGTCGCCACGTGGGGCTCGGGGAAGCCGATCATCTCGCTGGGCTCGGACATTGACGGCATTCCCCAGGCCAACCAATTCCCGGGCGTCGCCTGCCACAAGCCGATCGTCTCCGGAGCCCCGGGGCACGGCGAGGGTCACAATTCCGGCCAGGCGGTGATCATCACCGCCGCGTTGGCCGTGAAAAAGATCATGGAGCGGGACCGCCTGCCCGGCACGCTCCAGCTCTGGCCCGGCGTGGCCGAGGAGCTGGTGGGGACCAAGGCCTACTTCGTCCGCGATGGGCTCCTCAAGGATGTGGACGTCGTGCTGTTCACCCACGTCGGCACCAACCTGAATACCAGCTGGGGCATTGGCGGCGGCAACGGCCTGGTCTCGGTGATGTTCCGGTTCGAGGGGCGGAGCGCGCACTCCGCGGGGGCACCCTGGCGTGGGCGGAGCGCGCTGGACGCGGTGGAGCTGATGAACACCGCCTGGAACTTCCGGCGCGAGCACCTGCGCCTCCCGCAGCGCTCGCACTACGTCATCAAGGATGGCGGCGATCAGCCCAACGTCGTCCCGACCACGGCCGCCGTGTGGTATTACCTCCGGGAGCTCGATTACCCCCACATCATGGAGATGTGGGCCACCGCCGACTCGATCGCGCGGGGCGCGGCGATGATGACCGGCACCCGTCTGGTGTCGCAAGAGGTCCTGGGCACGGCGTGGCCGCGGAATTTCAACAAGGTCGTGGCCGAGGCGGTCCAGCGGAATATCGAGCGGGTGGGCCTGCCGGCCTGGAGCGAGGCGGACCAGACGCTGGCCAAAGGGCTCCAGAAGGAGCTGGGCCAGCCCGAGCGCGGGCTCGAAACCACGGTGGACTCGCTGGAGCCGCCGGTCCCGATCGAGCGGCAGATGGGCGGCGGCTCGGACGACATCGGCGACATTTCGTGGAACGTGCCGACCACCACACTGCGGTTCCCGTCCAACATTCCGGGCTTGCCGGGCCACAATTGGGCCAACTCGATCGCCATGGCGACGCCCATCGCGCACCAGGGCGCCACCGCCGGCGCCAAGGTGGCGGCGGCGACCGTGTTGGACTTCTTGCTCCGGCCCGAGCTGGTCCAGCAGGCGTGGGATGAATTCCGAAACGTGCAGACCAAGGATCAGAAGTACCAGCCCCTGATCCGCCCCGAAGACCGGCCCGCCACCTGGCTCAACCAGGACATCCTGGCGAGGTACCGGCCGGAGATGCGGAAGTACTATTACGACTCGTCGAAGTATCAGACCTACCTGGAGCAGCTCGGCGTCGCCTACCCAACCGTGCGGCAGACGGACGGGAGCTGCGGCGGCGGGGCGGTGCCCTGATGGTCACCGCCATTGTCTTACTCGACGTGGACCGCGACCAGATCAACCCCGTCGCGGAGCAGCTGGCCGAGCTGCCCGGCGTCACCGAGGTGTACTCGGTGGCGGGCCGTTACGATCTGGCCACCATCATCCGGACCCGCACCAACGACGAGCTGGCCGACGTCATCACCACGCGGATCCGGCAGGTGGCGGGGATTCGTGACACGGAGACGCTGATCGCGTTCCGCACCTATTCGCGGCACGATCTCGAGGCGGCGTTTTCGCTGGGCGACAGATAGCGGAGCGCGCCCCACCGAGGCTTCCGTTGCCACCTTCCCCCTGACGCAACCATCTCGAGCGCCCGGGTGTCTCTCGGGTAATGAGGCGGCCGCTTCCCCGGAGCGGCCGCCGGCCTCATTCCCAGGAGACCTCATGACACGCGTACCTGGAGCGCTCGCCGCCTTGCTGTTCTGCTCCACCCCTCTCGCCTACGCACAGACGCTCGCAGACCGAGTGGCTCGCCTCCCTGACGGCGAGGTCCGCATGAGCTTCCCCTCCCGGCCCGGCGTCTGCGGCGACGGCCGCTCCTTCGTTGGAGACGCCGCGAGCCCGGACGGGATGCGCATTTACTTCTACGGCGCCGAGGGCGGGTTCAGCGGTACCAGCCCGGACTTTCGGGAAGGCTGCCTGCCGGGCCCCGTTCGGGTTTCCCTCCTCAAGACCGCCGACGGCATCGCCGATGTCCGGCTCTACGTCGGGGGTGCCTGGCGCGGAACCGGCCAGGACCTGGGAACCGTGGCGGCCAGTGACGCGGCGGCATACCTGCTCGACATCTCGCGAGCCGCTCCCGAACGGAGCGTCGGGACCGCCATCCTGGCCGCCACGTTGGCCGACAGCGTGCAACTGGCGCCTCGGCTCATCACCATGGGGCGCGATCGAGACCTGCGACCGCTGGTGCGCGAGCGCGCGCTGCGCTGGCTGCCCGAGGTATCGGAGCGAGAGGGCACCTGGGACCCGGCGGAGCGGGCCATGCGGGCCATCGCGGAAGACGGAACGGATCTCGTATCGGTGCGCGACCGGGCCGTGCGGTCGTTGCCGGAGAGCGAGGCGACCGACGCGTTTCTCCGGAGCTTCTACGCCAAACTCGGCGTGACGTCGCTCAAGGACCGGGTGATCCGGCGCCTGGGGGAAACCGCCAGCCCGGAGAACGTCGCCTGGCTTCGCCAGCGCGTCGTGGATGGAGCCGAAGTGTCGGCCCTACGGGATCGCGCGATCCGGGTCCTGGGGTCTGATCTCGGCGAGCGTGAGCTGCTCCAGCAGATCTACCCCCGGGTGGCCGAAACCCAGCTTCGGGATCGCATCATCCGGGTGGTGGGCGATCAGGGGGACGACGCCAGCCAGCGATGGCTTCAGGCGACGGTCGAGAACCGCGGCGAGCCGGTTTCCCTCCGGGACCGAGC
>DATECF010000284.1:0-4421 GCA_035287045.1 Gemmatimonadales bacterium
CAGTCTCGTGGTCAGCGACTCCACGTAGTACGACCCGCCCAGGGGATCTGCGGTGAGCGGCACATTGCTCTCGTGGGCGATGATGTGCTGCAGGTCGAGCTCGAAGATGCGGGACTCCTCCGACGGGAGGCCGAAGGTCTCATCGATCCCGGAGGGGTCTATAGACTGGACGCCCCCCAGCACGGCGGCCAGGACCTGGAGCGTGATGCGCGCCGTGTTGTTCAGCGGTTTCTGGGGATAGATTGAATTGCCGGCGGTGCGGATGCCGATCCGGCAGGCCATGCTGCGCGGGCTGGTGGCTCCCAGCCTCTCCCTGGCCATCCGCGCCCACAGCCGGCGGGTCGCCCGGAATTTCGCGATGGTCTCGAAGAAGTCCGATTCCGCGCTCATGGAGAACACCATGGGGCGGAACTCTTCGAAACGCACGCCGCGCTCCGCGACCGCGTCCCCGTAGTACTGCAGGGCGTTGGCGATCACGAAGGCCATCTCCTGGGGGGACGTGATGCCGGCGTCGCGCATGTCGTAGCCGCAGGGCGTGCAGGGATGCCACTTCGGCGTGTGCCGGATCCCGAACTCGATGAGATCGAGGTTCACCCGGCGGGCCAGGTCGGGAGAAAACTCCGGGGTCCCGTACACGATGAAGGCATGGACGGGGTCGTTGATGTTGGTGCCCCGGAGCCGCGAGATGTCGGCCTTGCGCTGCTCCATCAGGGCCACAAGGAACACGTAGGTGAAGAAGCTGCCCGACGGCGTGGAGTTGGCCGACTCGAAGTCGATGTCCTCCAGGGCGATGCCGTCGAGCATCGTCTCGTACTCGGTCAGGGCGAACGTGGGATTCCCGTTGCACATGATGTCGTAACGCGCGAGCGGATGGTCGGGATCGACCCCCGAGAGGGTCGACGTGTCCGTCAGGACGCGCAGTCCCGTCTGGCCGGCGGCGATGTACTTCTTGAAGGCGCGGTTGGTCTCTTCCGGCGTGGCATAGCACACGATGAAGGACTTGAGCCACAGGCTCCCGCGGTACATCTCCGGGTAGATGCCCCGGGTGAACGGTGGCGTTCCGGGGTCGCCCGCGTCGCGCTCGTAGTCGAACCCCTCGAGGTCCGCTGGGCCGTACGCGCTCTTGACGGGGATGTTGCTCTGGGTCTTGTCCCTGACCAGCCCGCCGAAGCTGCGGTCGTAGGACGTGGCGTCGTGCGTCATGGTGGTCACCTCATCCCTTTCGGTCCCGGTCCCCTCAGCGGGGGCGGATCGCGCGGCCCCCCCGGGAAGACCCCCCGGGGGCCCCGAATTCGATGCGATGCTGGGCCGCGGGTCGGCCCGGCGTGAGTTTCCCCGCAAGTCCACATTATGAACTCGCAAGTACATTGTGGCATCATGCGGCGGAGGCTGTCAATAGCGCCAATGGCGGGCGAGGAGGGGGTGCGATGAGGCGGATCCGAGGTGTCGTACGGGAGGAGATCGTCCGCGTGGCGGCGGTCTGCTTCGGCGAGATGGGATACCGCGCGGCGACGCTGGATACCATCGCCGCCAAGGCGGGGGTGTCCAAGGTCACGCTCTACAAGCACGTGGCAAGCAAGGAGGATCTCCTCTGGGCGGTCTTCGAGCGCACCCTCTCCTCGTTCCAACAGGGGCTGGCCGAGATCGTCCGGCAGGATCTTGGCCCGGACGAGAAGCTCCGCCGCATCATCAGCCACCAGGTACACCTGCTCACCAGCAACCTGCCATTCCTCACCGTGTTCTTCAGCGAGGAGAGCGGCCTTCCTCCCCACCTCGCCACGCGGGTGGCGCGAGAGAAGCGGGAGTACGACCGCGCCATCGAGCGTGTCGTGCGACAGGGGATCCGGCAGGGGTTGATCCGCGAGCTCCCCCCCACCCTGGTGGTCTTCGCTCTCCTCGGCATGGCGAGCTGGCTCTACAAGTGGTACCGCCCGGAGGGAACCCTCGGCCCCTCCGAGATCAGCGCCTTCTTCGTGGATCTGCTGGAGCGGGGATACCTCAAGCCGGCGACCGGCCAGAGTGGCGATCACGTGCTGCGCGCCCTCCGGGCGATTAATCGGCGGCTCACGCAGGTGGAGCGTCGCCTGGGGCCGTAGGTCGGGGAGTCAGTTAGCCACAGGGCACGAAACCCCGGAAGGGAAGGCCTGAGGCAGACCCGGGGGAAGCCCCTCGGGCGCGGTGGGCCAGGACTGACAATGGGTTTTGTGTTATCTGCGCTCCCGGGCCTCGATCATGCGCACGAAGTCCTCGACCTGGGCGGTGTAGGGCCACACGTCGCGCTCCACCCGCTCGAGCTCCGGTGTCCAGTAGGTGCCGCACTTGTGAGCGCCCACGCCGAACGTGTAGCTCATCTCCAGGACGACCGGTTGGCCACGATGCAACATGAGGTCGTAGGCCATCGACTGGAAGCCGAGCCGGCGCGAGATCGCGAAGCTGAGCTGCAGCATGCGCGGATCGATCCCCGCCGGGTCATAGTCGCGCGGCCCGCCCGAGCGCGAAGCGCGGAAGTCGCCGGGGTACGGGTAGCGCCGGTACGCGAAGGCCCGCTCGCCGATGACGATGACGCGCGTGTCAAAGGGCTGGTCCGGCAGCCACTCCTGGAAGTACACGTAGCCGCGCTCGACGGACCAGCGCGGCGGAGCAGCCGCGGAAGGGACGCCGCGGAGCGCGCGCAGCGCGGCGTGGCCACGACGGGCGGCGGCGCGGACCTGCGCCCGGAGTGTGCGCGCGTGCGGCGGGTGGGGCGCCGGCGCGTCCACGAGGCCACCGGGGATCCCGTGCCCGAACATGCGGTTGATGAGCGCGTGTGCCTCGGCGGCGGACTCGATCCGGAGTACGTTGGCCCCGCTCGAGCCGGCCGACAGCTTGAAAACCTTGGGATAGACGGCGCCGTCCGCCCATCGCCGCGCGGCAGCGGCATCCCAGAAGATCCAGGTTGGCGGCATGGCGAAGCCGGCACCGGTCAGCAGGTAGTACTGCGAGACCTTGTCGTCGTAGTGCCAGGCGGTGGCGCGGTCGGGAAAGCAGGGGATGCCGAGCACCTGCTCGATCGTGGCGAGCACGCGGGGGGCCACGCGCATGTCTTCCGGCAGGTGGCCATATCGCCACATGGCGCCGTCGCAGCCGGTCACCTGCTGGATGGCGTCCGGCGCGGTCAGGTCCACCCAGCGAACGGCGATGCCCCGCTCCTCCAGTCGTGCGGCCCACTGCTTGCCGTACCGGTCGGGATACACGGTGTCAGGGTGAAGGGCGACGATCATGGTGGTTAGCCCTCGAGCCGGCTGCGCGGGACTGGACCCAGGCGCCGGCGGACGGGAGCGGGCACGACGGCACCGACGGCGTCTATGCTGCGCTGCCGCTGGCGCGCCACGCGGATTCGGCGGCGCGCCTCCGTCAGGCGGGCAGCGACTTCAGGGGTACCGTCGGTCGAGCCGCCGTAGACGATGATGCATTCCCAGTCCGCCATCGACTGGCCGCGCACGCTGTCGAGGGCCTGGGCGAGGTAGGAGCTGCCGTTCCAGCATGGGACGATCACCGAGACCAGCGGCGCCGTCTTCACTCGAGTCCATCCTCGAGGAGCGCGGCCATCTCGCGGCACATGCGTTCCGAAGGGAACTCCGCCGCCACCCGGCGGCGGTGGGTCTCGCCAATCCGGGCGCGGAGCGTCGGGTCGCGCGCGAGCCACAGGATGCGCTCCGCGAGCGCGGGCGCGTCGCCCGGCGGCGCCAGGAATCGTACCCCGGCGGGTCCCACCACGCCTCGCATGCCGGGGTTGTCGGTACCCGCCACCGCGCGGCCCGAGGCCATCGCCTCCAGCACGGCGTTGGGCATGCCCTCGCGCGGTGAGCTCAGCACCGCGACGTCGCAGGCGGCGAGGAGGCCGGCCACGTCGATGACCTGCCCGAGGAAGCGCACGTGGCCGGCCACCCCGAGATGAGTCGCGAGCGCCTCCAGCGGCGCCACCGGCTGGAAGGGCTTGCCGGCCAGCAGCAGCACCGCCCGGCCGCCAAGGCCGGCCTCGGCGTCGACTACACTGCGCCAGGCGCGCAGTAGCGTTGCGTGGTCCTTGAACGGGTGCAGATTCGCCACCATGCAGGCCGCGAAGTCGCGCTCGCCGAGGCCCAGGCGCCGGCGCCACCCGGCGCGGCTCTCGAGCGGCGGTGCCAGCTCGACTCCGTTCGACACGAGCCGCACCCGATCGGCCGCGAGGCCGAGCTCGTTCACGAGAAAGTCACGCGCGGGCAGAGAGTTGGCCACGAACGGAGGCACCCGCGCCACCGCGTGCCGCTCTAGACGCGGCCCCATGCGCTGCAGCCCCGCGTCGCGCTGGTTCCACACGCACAAACGGGCGCCCGCCAAACGCCACAAGAGCCCGCAGAGCACGTTCGGCCTCATGGTGTAGGGCAGGATGACGTCCGGCC